>JANXSQ010000026.1 GCA_025356595.1 Janthinobacterium sp.
CGCGCGCCGCGCCGCCGCGCCTCGAGCGCGACCAGGCTGCGCCGGCGCTCAAGCCGAGCCGCGGTCATCCGGATGAGCATGCCGCGCCGGCCGGCGTCAAAGCGCCGCAGTTCGGCGGGCAGGGCAAGGAAATCAGTCCGCAGCAACGCGCCGACAACGGCTACCGGCGCGCCGTGTCCGCGCTGCAAGACGGTCGCGTGAACGAATCCATCGCCGGCCTCGAACAAGTGCTGGCGCTCGAACCGCGCCACCAGCCCGCGCGCGAAACGCTGGTCCGCCTGCTGCTGGAAAACAAGCGCCAGGACGACGCCGCGCGCCATTTGCAACTGGGTTTGGGCCTCGAGCCAAACCAACCCGCCATGGCGATGATGCTGGCGCGCATGCAGATGGAGAAGGGCGGCCCGGCCGTCGACACCCTGTTGCGCACGCTGCCCTACGCGTCCGGCAACGGCGAGTACCGCGCCTTCCTGGCCGGCGTGTTGCAACACGAACAGCGCCACAAGGAAGCGGCCGAACAATACGAACTGGCTTTGCGCGCCGCGCCGCAAAACGGCGTGTGGTGGATGGGCTTGGGCATATCGCTGCAGGCGGACCAGCGCCCCGTCCAGGCCAAGGATGCGTTCGCGCGCGCCAAGGCCTCGGCCAACTTGACGCCGGAACTGCAGGCCTTCGTCGAGCGCAAGTTGCAGCAGTTAGGGAACTGAGCCCGCTTGATCCGCTGTGAAGGTCCACGACAACGGCGAGAACAAGAACGCCGCGTTCGCCGGTCAGCGCCGAATCCGCGCGGAGAAATCGCCGTCCTGGTCCGCCGCGCGCGCCTTCGCCGTGATGTGGGCGGCGTGGCGCAGCGCGGCGAAGTCGCCGCCGCCGGCCAGGGCGCCGATGCCGTACAGGTAGCGGTCCAGGTAGCCCGACGCCAGCAGGCGCCAGTCGAGCGGCAGGCCGGGGTCGATTCTGCGCGCCATCTCGAAGACGATGGTGGTGCAGTTGGCCGTCAGCGTGTTGTAGAAGCGCGGCGCGCGCTTCAGCCGTTCGCCTTCGTCCAGGTAGGCCAGGAACAGGGAGCGCATCGCCTGCGGCGACATCCGCACGCGGTACAAATACATGTCCTCGTCGCGCACATTGGTGCGCACGCGCAGGATGTCGCGCTCGTCGGCGGCCACCAGCACCGCCTCGTACCGTTTGAAAAGACCGGGGATGGCGGAGAAGCTTTCGCCGCGCTCCTTGCGGATCTCGATCGAGAAGGTCAGGTAGCGGCCATCGGCGAAGCCGAAGGAGACCAGCGTGTGGGCGATGGCCGGGCCCATCCAGTAGGACAGGGCGACGTCGACGGAGCGCAGTTGCGCCAGATCGTAGTTGCGCGCCTCCCAGCGCTGCGTGTAGTCGCTGTCGCTGCGCCAGTCGAAGTTGCGCACCTGGTCGAGGGTGACGATGTCGCCCTTGAGGCGGCCGCCGGCCATGCGGGCCACGTCGTCGGCCCAGACCCGCTGGTGGCTCGGCAGGATGGCGCTCCACCACGCCGCCAGCAGGCCCATGGCGGCCAACCACGGCAGCATCATGCGCGCCCGGCGCGCGCGCCACCACAGCGCCAGGCTGACGACGGCGAGTGCGCACCACAGCCCGACCGCCAGCGCCCGCAGCGTCATGCCGCCGGGAATCTGGAACCACAGGGCCAGGGCGCCCCAGATGCTCAGCATGCCCATGACGATGGAGCCGATCAGTCTTCCCGCCGCGTACGAAGAGCTTTTTTTCATGCCGCGATTATAGAGCTAGCTCGACGGCCGGGGATCCTGCATGTCGCGCACGTTTGGCTGTTTCCAAAAAACACATATAAAAACGAAATGTTACTATTTGGAGATTAACAGTTACGCAAGACGGGTAGAGGAACAGGCATGGGCAATACAGTACAAAGTTTGCGCCAGATTATCGGCGAGCGGCAGCATAATCGTATCCTGCGTCTTTCCTTTCCCCACAACGACGGGCCGGCCTGCCAACTGCTGGTCAACCAGCTCGATGCCTTCGAGGGCATGTCGCGCGACTTCGCCTTCACCGTCGAGCTGTTGTCGGACGATGCGACGCTGGCGTTGAAGGATATGCAGGGCAAGTTGCTGAGCGTGGAACTGGTGCGCAAGGATGGCACGCTGCGCTATTTTTCCGGCGTCTGTTTTGCCTTCCGCCTGAAAAAAGCCGACGGCGCCGTCGCTTTTTACGAAGCGGAACTGGGTCCTTGGCTCAAGTACCTGGGCTTGCGCAAGAATAACTACCTGTTCCACAACAAGACCCTGTACGAGCAGACCGATGCCATCTTCCGCGAGTACGGCGCGCTGGCCAATTGGGATAGCCGCGTCGGCGGCGACGCCGTGCCGATGACGGACGCCTGCCAATTCGACGAATCCGATTTCAATTATCTGTCGCGCCGTTGGGAGGCCGCCGGTTGGGCCTACTTCTACGAACACAGCGCGAGCGGCCATCAGCTCATTCTGTGCGACGATACGAGCGCGGCGGCGGCCATCGACGGCGGCGCCGAGATCCGTTTCCAGAACCACGCCGGATCGCAGGAGGTCGACGGCATAGGCGCATGGTCGCCGTCGCGGCAGATCCAGGCCGGCAGCGTGACGCTGGCGCGTTTCGACTTCAAGAGCCCGGCGCAAAATCCGCAGAACATACGCACGGTGCCGACGGTGAGCAAGCAGGGCGCCGTGAGCGACATCGAGTCCTACGAGTACGCCGGCGCCTACGGTTTCAAGGACCGCAGCGACGGCGACCGGCTGGCCAAGTTGCGCATGGAGGAGCTGGAGGCGGCGGGCAAGCATTTTGACGGCGCCGGCAACAACCGCTACGCGATGCCGGGCCGCTACTTCCGTCTGAGCGACTATTTCGCCGACCGCGCCAGCGGCGAAACTCAGGATGCGAAACAAAATGAATTCCTGATACTCGAAGTGCATCACAGCGCGAGCAACAATTACTTGCAGCAAGCCGCCCCGGTCGATTACGAGAACCGCCTGAAATGCATCCGCAAGATGATTCCATGGCGGCCGGGCCGCGGCTTCAACAGCGTCGACACGAAGATCCTGGCGCCGCAGACGGCCATCGTGGTCGGCCCCGACGGCCCGGACAGCATCCACGTCGACGAGTATGGCCGGGTGCGCGTGCAGTTCCATTGGGACCGGGTGGGCGCGTACAACGACAAGAGTTCGGCCTGGGTGCGTGTTTCCAGCCCGTGGGCGGGCAGCCAGTTGGGCGCGGCGGCGATTCCGCGGGTCGGCTCGGAGGTGCTGATTTCCTGGCTCGACGGCAACCCGGACCATCCGATCATCATCGGCGCCGTCTACAACCAGCGCAATATGCCGCCCTGGAAGTTGTCCACCCAGCAGGCGCTGACGGGTTTGCGCAGCCGCGAGCTGACGGCGAACGGCGGCAACGCGGCCGGCGGGCGCAGCAATCACTTGATCCTGGACGACAGCAACGGCCGCATCCAGGCCCAGTTAAAGAGCGACCACCAGCACAGCCAGTTAAGCCTGGGCCACATCAGCCGCATCGAGGACAACGCCGGCCGCAAGGATGCGCGCGGCGAAGGCTGGGAGTTGCGCAGCGACGGCAACGGCGCGCTGCGCTCCGGCAAAGGGATGCTGATCTCCACCGAAGGGCGCGAGCGGGCGCGCAAGCACATCACCGACAGCGCCGAGCCCCTGCGGCGCCTGACGGCCGCGCGCGAGCAGCACGAGCGGTTCGCCGATTTCGCCCAGCAGCTGGAGGCGCAGGAGAAGGGCGCCGACCAAAGCGCCGTCGCGGCGGCGCTGCAGGAACAGAACGACGCCATCAAGGGCGCCGGCGAGGGCGAGGAACTGGCGGCGCCGCATTTGCTGATGGCCGGCGCGGCCGGCATCGAGGCCAGCACGGCGCAGAGCATCCACTTGGCGAGCGGCGCGCACAGCGCCGTGACCACGGGCGGCCACCTCAGCTTCAGCGTCGGACAGCGCCTGCTGGCCAGCGTCAAGGACGGCATACGCCTGTTCGCCCATCAGATGGGGATGAAACTGATCGCCGCCTCCGGCGTCATCGAAATCAAGGCCCTGAGCGACGCCATCAAGATGATCGCCAAGCTCGACATCGAGATCATCAGCACCGAGGACAAGATCCGCATCTATTCGAGCAAGGCGGTGGAGATCGGCGCGGGCGACAGTTTCACGATCTGGAAGCCGGGCAGCATCGTCGATTACACGCAGGACCGCATCACCTTCGCCAACTTTTCCGCGCCGGGGCCGAAATTGATGCCGGGCAGCGTGCCGGCGCTGCCGCAAGGAAAAATTTGCACCAAATGCATGTTGAACGCGGCCAAAACCGCCGGAACCTTGGGCAAGGTCGGCTAAGCGCCCAAGCAAAAACCATTTTCGTAGCAGAGAAACCATGACAGCAAGCCACCACTACCTACTCGACGGCGCGATGATGAACGGCATCGACAGCCACCTGCCAGCCGGGCAAGCTATGCCGGCGTGGCTGCATCCCCTGGCCGACCGCGACGATCCCGGCGCGCCGTTCGGCGCCGTGCTGCTCGACCCGCTGGCGGCGCGGGAGGCCGGCCAGCAGGACCTCGTCGAAACGCTGTGCACGGCGGTTCCGTCCAGCCTGCACTTGTCCATGATTGCATCGACGCTGACGACGGCGCAGATGCGCGCGCATCTGCGCCAGTTCAGCAAGATCCTGCTGGGGGACCGGGAAGTCTTCTTCCTGCGCTTCAGCGATTGCCGGGTGCTGCTGGTATTGTCGACGGTGTTGACGCCCGGGCAGTGGCGGGCGCTGACCGCGCCGATGGCGAGATGGGACATTCACCTGCGCGACGGCAGTCGTCGCGCGTTGCCGCTGGGCGCCGCCGACGTGGCGCCGACGCCGCCGGCCTGGATACTGGACGGGGAACAGCTCGCCGCCTGCATGGAAGCCGAGGAGGCGGACATTCTGCTGAGTCAATTGGGCTTCACGCTCGACAGCATGCGCGGCAATATCCACCGCTACTGGGATACGGCCAGACGCTGTGTGGCTTCGTGGCAGCAATACGGTGCCGGCAATCGCCAGCAACTGTTCAATATCGCCCGCAGAGTGTTCCAGCCGGATGGAGAGGAATTGAGGGAGAAGGACCTGGAGGCGATGTTTTTGGCAAACCCGGCGCCGGACTCCGTCCATGCGGGCGGTGGAAGTTTATCTATGAAAGAGGACACACAATGAATGCGATGATCAAAACGGTATTGCGCCATGCGCTATGGGTATGTTGCGCCTTGAGCTTGGGAATGCTGGTCGCGTGTGCCAGTCCGGGAGCGGGTAGTTCATCGCCGCCGGGGACTATTGGCGTGGGTATTTCAGGCGTTGGACATTTGGGCAGCATGATTGGAGTCCCACAGTTTTACGTCAATGGCAAATGGGGCGGGAATAACGGTGGTTGGGGGGGCGGCGGCCAATCCACCCAAGTTAAGACTTTTCAGCAATTTTTCTGACTCATCGCCTTGTGCGGTTTTCGGCCTGGGACTCGTGGTTTTGAGAGATTTTCACGGTGGCGATAGGTCCGACCGGCAATCAAGTCGAGCACTGCCCGCA
>JANXSQ010000149.1 GCA_025356595.1 Janthinobacterium sp.
TTCCTTGCTGTGGACTCGAATCAAGGAGGAGTGACGTCATAACGGTACTGCACCGTTTGACTAAACGAATCTAGTTGATTCACTCCCGCTGGGAATTACCATCCTTGGGAGTCGACGCTCGGTTGTGGGTGTCGTACGATAAGGCGGGAGTTAACCTCGTGGTGGTCGGGGGTTATTATATGGAGGGCGGGAGTCCTCCATTCGTGACACCCGACATCAATCCTACGGAGCTTACGTGGCTACGGTACATTCAATATTATGGCCGGCCAAGAAAGCTCTAGTCTAGTATAATCATTATTATAGTCACAATTTCGGTAAACCTTCCGGAAGATATTCTACTGCTGTTGTCCTACTACTATCATGATTACTCCTACTCATACTCGTAAAGTCCATGAAGACGAGTCGAAGCCGCACCAAGGCCATGGCGCGCATTCTATCTCTATCGTTCCTTCCGTCATCTCTCCTTCCTCTGCTAGCTCTCCAAGCGGTACTTCTGTCTCCGTGTCCTACGCCGGACAGGCGGGAGCCACCGTTCAACATGGTAGCAAATCGTTGATGACGATTTCTTCTGATGACGAAGGATGGGAACTCATTTATTCCTTCAAGTTCAAGAAAGGTACCCCCACGTCGGCCGATATGCCGAAAGTATCTTTTATTCTTGGTTCGAGCTCCGATACCGCTCCGACCACTCAGGACTATCAGTCCCGCAACCAGTTTCAGGTCCTGATGGACCACGACGATCTCGACATGCCGGATGCGGTCGATGATCCTATCGAGTTGTTCACGGAAGAGCAACCTGACAAGAGTGAAGCACAGCCGTTTTTGATCCCGAACACTCGCCACACATCGGCGTTTGCTTCTGCCAAGGGCACCTACGCCGCACACTCCAAGCCTCACGGAAAGCAGGCTACCAATGATCAGTTCAGTCACACTTCTAAAGGTGACAAGACCACGAACTACGCTACTAAGGTTTCGAAGGACGCTTCTAACCTTACATTTTCTAAACTTTATCCTGGAAAGAAAATTAAGAAAATCAACGACCACACGACCACGGATATCCAGCCATTTTATTTTGTCACCCCTCCTTTACGCAAGTCCAACAAATTCAAGACCGATACGGCATACAAGTCGTATGTGAAGGAGCGCATCGATCATGCTTTTCAGTTGCAATATAAAGCTTATCAAAAGCGCATGGACGCTCATATCGTCAACTGGGCTTTCGACGAAAGCATTTATCCGGTCAAGCCCATGAAATATTCGTGTACCGAAAATGCTCGTCACACGCACGACAAGCCCATCCAATATAATTGCGTTCAAACTTTTAACAAGTCTGTTGATTGTGCCAAGGCAAGTTACACAGACATCCAGCGCGAACCATATCAAACTCGCTACGACTCGGATAATGGTCGTTTCGCTGCAATTGCTCAAGTCCGCGAATTCGAACGAGCTCAAGAAAAACAAACTAAGACCGTTGCTCCAAATCCGAACATTGCTGAATTATGCCGAGGTCTCCATCGCAAAGGCCTCAGCACTAAAAAGGTCACACAGATGTGGATCAAAGCCGGTGGCAAACCTGAGGATACACCGCTCAGCTTCGACGTCATCGCACGTGAGAGGGCGAACAATGAAAGTCAAAACAAGGATCGCCGTCGCCGTCACTCACCTAAACCAAACTGGGGCAAACATATCCGACAGCTTCGTGGTGCACGCTACTACGGAAAGTCCTTTAATCATCCTCCGGCCAACCGGCAAAATTCCAACGATTGGTCCTCAGAGATCAAGGACGCCATGCAAGCAATTTTCGACTCATACCTTCCGCCCCAAAACATTCATCACCAATGCAATGCTGTCTCCATCTACACCGTCCATACTGGTGAAGAAGATGATGGAGAGGAGGAGAAAGCGGAAAGTGAGATTGAACAGATTGAAGAAGGTGAAGACACAAAACCAGACGCAATTTTCGTTCGCCGATCCAAACGGCTCAAAGACAAAGCCAGCTTCGAACTTACATTTGACACATTGAAAGATTGGTTAAATCCAAATATTCCAACTACCGATTCATTGCATGAGACTACAATTCCCGACAATGATACCTCTTCAATGCCTTCACTGGCTCCACCTGACTACGAGCACGACCGCAGTGAATCCACCAACGCATCCAATGCAGAAG
>JANXSQ010000077.1 GCA_025356595.1 Janthinobacterium sp.
GAATTCGGCGTCAGGCAAGCGGGTGGTGAAGGCCGCCGGGACCGCCGTGATCCACGCCGAGGCGGGGCCGTTGGCCGCGCTTCGTATGTGCGCAGCTTCGCGTTCGCCCTCGGCCGTCGTCACGACACACTCCGCGAGGAAGGTAGCCCCTGCCTGGTCTCCGACCAGCCGCGAAATGGTGGTCTGCACAAAGGGCAGATCGTCTGCCACGAACTGACTCGACAGGTCGCGTGCTCCGGGCCCCCAATCACTGCTCGCCTCGCCGAAGTCGTGGACGCCGTGCCACGCAGCGAGCAGGGCCGGCCTGGCAGCGCCGGAGAAGGGCTGGCATGCCACCGGGCCGTCGCGCATGGCGGCCTGGGCCCTGGCCGCGCCCGACAGCAGGGCTGCGTCTGCTTCAACGGCCTGGACCGCGCGCAGGCCGAAGCCCGCATGACGCAACGGGAGTGTCATCTGCTTGCGCGCTCGCGCGGCTCCCTGCTCCGGCACGCGAAAGATGGTGGCCACTGCGTCGCTAATGGCGCGCTCCATCTCGCGTGTGGCCGTCTCGAGCTGCGGCCATGGCGTCGTTCGCAGCAGGTGGTGCATGCGCGCGGACAGCGAGGTGCGCAGCAGCACGAATTGCGACTGCCGGAGCAGGGGCAGGCGCATCAGCCTGTCCACTTGCACCTGGATGTCGGCCACCCGCTGCTGCAACACGCCAGCCACGTACGCGTCCGTGCCGATTGGCGAGCCGCACACCGTGACTCCATCGGGCTTGTGCTGCACCCCCAGTGCGGCCGAAAGTCGCGCAGTGTCCTGCGGCTGCCCGGCGGTGGCGGCGCTCTTGGCTGGCTGCACCTGCAGGCCAATGGCTGCCGCCCCGCCTGTGAGCGTGGCAAACGCCGTGGCCAGAGCTTCCACCCTGCCCACCATGTTGACGTCGTCGGCAATGGAGACGATTGCCACGCTAGGCGTCGCGTCGCGGGTCCGCTCGAGCGTCTGCTGCAGGGTCAACGCAAACAGGAACGTGCCCAGCGTGTCGCCCTGCCGTATCCCCGTGCTGGACGCGACAGGCGGCGTGCCTTCCGGCGCCCCCACAACGTGCAGGTCGGTGGCAGCGCCGTAGGCCCACTGCACATACGGCAGCAAGCACGGGACACGTGCCTTGACTGCCGCGAAGACGGCAGACCGGTCCACGGTGTTGAAGGCGTTGGCCATGTCCACGGTGAGCAGGGCGGCTTGCGGATCGTCTGCCAGCGCTGCTTTGACGGCGTGGACGGCTGCCTCGACGCCCCCTGGCACGCCCACGGCCAGCTGCAATGGGGCAAGATCCTTGCCAGCGTCTGCGCACGCGTGGAGGGCGCACTGGCCCACGAGGCGAGTCCACACCTCGCCGATGGCGATGGGCCGAACCCCGCCGTCCGGCTTGCGCAGGCCGATGAGCGAGGAGTCCAGCAGCGAGTCGTGGCGCGGGAGCTCGCCACTGAGGATCAGGTTGACGAAGGCGAGGGTGGCGCCGAGGGCATCCGCAGAGGTTGACGTGGCCGCCAGGATGTGCTCGTACGTCAGCTGCGTCGGGCCCGCCGCCTTGCCGCGTCTGGACTGAAGGCGCTCCAAGGCTGCTTGCAGCATCTCCGCATCGAGTTGCAGCGGCGGCGTGTCGTCTTCGAGCAGCGTGGGGGCCTCCGCGGACGGGTGCTTGGCGCGCAGGGCCTCGATTGTCGCTGGCGAAGTCGGATCCGCGAGCGGCAGCGCTGCGAGTGCGCGCGCCGCTCGCGTGATGCTGCCCTCCTGGAGACGCGCCTGGACGCGGCGCGCCAGCTGCTGGTCCTCCGAGAGGGTTTTGCGCCTCAGGGCCGCGCCGGGCGTTGTGTTTTCGGGGACGCCATCCTCCAGGGCAATCCATGCGTGCCACGCAGGCCGTGATGTGGCGCGCGCGTGACGCTGACGCTCGCCCATCCCCTGCCAGCAGCTTCCGCGCCGGGTCTGCGAGTTCGTCGAGTGCGGCGGCGATCTCGCCGGGGGCAGGTGCGCCTCGGGCGTTCGCGCAAGCGTCGAGCACGCGGAGTATAGCGCGCGTGTAGGCCCTCGCCCATGGGCCACGGGCGCCCTTGGGCACGCTCTGCGGCACCTTGACGCGGGGCCTGGACGGCCTCGCCTTGGCCGGTGGCTGTGCACGCGAGGCAGCCCGCCGCAGGCCCTTTACTCTGCGGTGCCCTCCGGCGCCCCCGGGAGGGACCCCCTCGCGGCGACCGCCGCTCCCGCGCCTGTGCCGAGCGCCGCCCTGGCAGCCGGGCCAACCGCCGTCCCGAGCGTCGCACAAGGTGGGGTGGCAGGCGAGGCCGCGACGGCGGATCCGACGCAGCCGACCGAGATCGCTGCGAAGCAAACCCGGCAGGTACAGGCCCATCCACTCGCCCAGGTACGGGAGCATGGAGTCCGGGGCGGTTCTTGGATCGAAGAGCTCGGGGTACGCGTCCAAGCGGTCGGCGACCCCATCGAACGATGTCGATTCGAAGAGCGCAAGCCACCGCCGTAGAAAGTCGTCCTCGGGGGTCGAGTTCTGGAACACTGACGGGAGGAACCGCCCGATGCCCACACGAGGGAGCTGGAGCTCCATCGCGGTGATCCGGGGCGTGCTCGGCGTTCTCTCGCTCGGGGTGATCGCACTGGCCTGGTGGCTCGTGCCGTC
>JANXSQ010000091.1 GCA_025356595.1 Janthinobacterium sp.
GCCCAGCCGGCTCCAGTCGGGTGGATTGGGAAGTTCTATAACAAGGGGAAGGGCGTCCGATAGCATCGGCGGAAAGTTAACATCTTTAACGGTCGTTTACAACAAAAAAATGTCGCTAAGTGCTTAACTTAGCGGCATTACCGTCTGTCCCCGATTTTCCCGGGTTCTGACTTGGAACTTCAACCTTGGTCCGCCATCTAATTTTCATCAGATTTGCTCCAAGAAACCTCGGCCTTCAGGCCGGGGAGTGAAAGGAGCCGGGCGCGTAGCGCCCGCAGCCGTCCAAGTGAAAAAGGCTTTTGAACTGTTCTTTGGTTTCAAGGTCTGATCCTTTAAGTGCTGCCACTTTTGCGATTACGCGGTGCGGCGCGAACAAGGTATCACCCTGTTTTTCCGGTTCCCGGTCGCCGTTTCTGGCGAGGTCGAAAGATACCCCGTGAACTGAATAAGGGAATCGGCATTCGCCGAATCCCCCTCTGGGGCATCAGAGGCCAGTAGTGGGAATCCACTCACTTTAGGGAGGGAGGATGTCAACATGGACGCATGGAGCAGAACGGGCGCCGCGCTCGTTGCCTTGATGTTGGCCGCCGGGTGCGGCAATATGTCGACGCGCGATCGCAATACGGCCATCGGTGCCGCCGTCGGCGGTGTGGCCGGTTCGGCGCTGAGCGGTGGTAGTACCGGCGGCGCGGTCGGTGGCGCGGTCGTCGGCGGCGTGATCGGCAATCAGATCAAGAAGTAAGCCGGCGCGCCGCGCGCCGGAACACTCAACGCGCATCCCCTGGGCCGCAGCCTATGCGTCCGGCTGCGGGGATGCGTTTCCCGTTTATTCGTAGCGCAGGCAGTCGACCGGCAGCAGTTTCGAGGCGCGCCGCGCCGGGTAGTAGCCGAAGAACACGCCGACCAGGCTGGAGAAGCCGCAGGCGACGATGACGGCCGAGCTGGTGATGAAGACGTCGAATTTTCCGGTGGCGGTGATGAGGGCGGCGAAGCCGCTCGCCAGCAGGATGCCGATGATGCCGCCGACCAGGCAGATGACCACCGCCTCGGTCAGGAATTGCAGCAGCACGTCGCGCGGCTTGGCGCCGATGGCCATGCGGATGCCGATTTCGCGCGTGCGCTCGGTGACGGAGACGAGCATGATGTTCATGATGCCGATGCCGCCGACGATGAGCGAGATGGCGCCGATCAGGCCCAGCAGCACGGCGATGCCGGCGCTGATTTTCTTGGCCGTCTCGGCGAACGAGGCCAGGTTGTCGACGCGGAAGTCGTCCGGCTCCTCGAACTTGATGCGGTGGCGGTCGCGCAGGGTTTCCTTGATGTCTTCCACGCCGTCCTTCAGGTCGTTGCCGGACTTGCCTTGCGCGACGACGTACTGGACGTTGTCCGGGAAGGGGCTGCGGATCAGGTTGGCGCGCGCGGCCGTGATCGGCACCAGCACCAGGTCGGCCAGGTCGCCGCCGTCGACTTGCTTGCCTTCGCCGTGCAGCACGCCGACCACCTGGAAGGCGACGTTTTCGATGCGGATGTATTTGCCCAGCGGGTCGGTCTTGTAGAAGAACTGGTCGGCCACCTTGCGGCCGATGACGACCATGCGCGCGGCGGCGCGCACGTCGGCCTCGCTGAAGGAGCTGCCCTGCTCGAGCTTCCAGGTGCGGATCTTGAACATCGCCGGCGTGACGCCGTGCACGGCGCTGGTCGAGGTCTCGTTGCCGGCCGACAGTTTGAAGCTGCCTTGCAGCGCGGGCGCCGCACCGGCCAGGCTGGGCAGGGCGTTCAGGGCGGCGGCGTCGGCCAGGGTCAGGGCGGGCGCGGCGTTGGCGCGCATGCGCTGGCCGGAGGCGCGGTCGCCGCCGGGCGAGATGAAGAGCATGTTCGTGCCCAGCTGTTCGAGTTCCTTGCCGATGAAGGTTTTCATCGAGTCGCCCAGGGCCAGCAGCAGCACCACCGAGGTGATGCCGATGATGATGCCGAGCATGGTCAGGACGGTGCGCAGGCGGTTCGCGCTCATCGAGCGGAAGGCCTCGACCACTACTTGTAAATAATTCATACGGTTTCCTGATTCCTTATTCGGTGACTGCGGCGCCGCTCGGTCTGGCGCATCGCGGCCGGCGTCCCCGGCGCGGCGCGCCCGGCTCAGGCTTCGCCAAGGCGCGCCGGGGAGCTCTGATGCGGCGGCGTCAGCGCCGCCTGCTCGTGGCTGTGCGCCAACTGGCGCAAGCCTTCGGCGGCCGGGCCGTCGTAGAGCACGCGGCCGTCCTTCAGGCGCATCAGGCGCTTGCTGTAGGCGGCGATGTCGGGCTCGTGCGTGACGAGCAGGATGGTGATGCCGCGCTCTTCGTTGAGTTGTTGGAAGGAGCGCATGATCTCGATGCTGGTCTGGGTGTCGAGGTTGCCGGTGGGCTCGTCGGCGAGGATCAGCGGCGGGTCGCCGACCAGGGCGCGGGCGATGGCCACGCGCTGTTGCTGGCCGCCGGACAACTGGTTCGGCGTGCGGCCGGCCAGGTCCTTCAGGCCGACGCGCTCGAGTTCGACCAGGGCCTTGGCGTGCGCCTGCTTGCGACCGACGCCGGCGTAGATCAGCGGCAGGGCGACGTTCTCGGCCACGCTCATGCGCTTGATCAGGTTGAAGCTCTGGAACACGAAGCCGATGGTGCGGTTGCGTATGGTCGCCAGTTCCGCGCGCGACAGGCTCAGGGTGTCGACGCCGTTCAGCAGGTAGGTGCCCGAGGTGGCTTGGTCGAGGCAACCGAAGATGTTCATCAGGGTCGATTTCCCCGAGCCCGATTGGCCCATGACGGCGAGGAAGTCGCCGCGCGGCACGGCCAGGTCGATGTCGAACAGCACGCGGGTGGCGACGCTGCCGGAAAAATAGCTCTTGCTGACGGCGCGGATGTCGATCAGGGGCGCCTCGCCCGCCCGGCCAAGCTGGCTCAGCTGCGCGCTCATTCGAAGGGGCTTTCGCTGGCGCCGGCCAGCGCGCGGGTGACCACTTTGTCGCCCTTTTTCAAGTCGCCGGACAGCACTTCCGTGTAGCGGAAATTCGACAGGCCGATTTTCACGTCCAGCGCCTGCGCCTGGTTCTTCGCGTCCAGCTTGTAGATCTTGAAGGAGCGCGTCGTTTCGCTCTTGCTGCGGAAGGCCAGGTCGTCCTCGGCGGCCGCCGCCGGCAGGGCCGCCGCGCCGCTCTTCTTGTCGCCGCCCTGGGCCTTCTGTTTCTTCAGCTCCTTTTCTTGCTCCTCGTCGCTGAGGCGGAAGCGCAGCGCCGCCGTCGGGATGCGCAGCACGTTCTGGCGGTTGCCGACCACCAGGCGCACCTGCGCCGTCATGCCCGGTTTCAGCAATTCATCCTTGTTCTGCACGTCCAGCACGACGTTGTAGGTGACCACGTTCTGCACCACGTTGGCGGCCAGGCGGAACTGGCGCATGGTCGCGTCGAACTCGCGGTCCGGATAGGCGTCGACGACGAAGCGCGCCGCCTGGCCTTCCTTGAGCGCGCCGACGTCCGCTTCCGAGACGTTGGTGTCGATCTGCATCTTGGTCAAGTCCTGGGCGATCTGGAACAGGTTCGGCGTGGTGAAGGAGGCCGCCACGGTCTGGCCCAGGTCGATGGTGCGCTTGATGACGACGCCGTCGATGGGGGCGCGGATGACGCTGTTGTCGAAGTCGGCCTGGGCGCGCGCCAGTTGCGCCTCGGACAGCTTGATGTTGGCCCTGGCGACGTCGAGTTCGCGGCGCGACTGGTCCAGCGCCAGCGCCGAGACGTAGTTTTGCGTCACCAGGCGCTGGTTGCGCTCGAAGTTGGCCTGCGCCAGGCGCAGCGAGGCCTGCGCCGAGGCCAGGCTGGCCTCGCTCTGGCGGATCTGCGCGTTGAAGATGGTCGGGTCGAGCTTGAGCAGCACCTGGCCTTTCTTGACGTGGTCGTTGAAGTCGGCCTTGAGCTCGACGACGGTGCCCGACACCTGCGAGCCGACGTTGATCAGCGCCACAGGGTTGATGGTGCCGCTGGCGGTGACGGTTTGGGTGATGTTGCCCAGGTCGACGGGGGCGGAGCGGAATTTCGACGGCGGTATCTTGTTGTCGTCGCCCTTGTTCATGTAGGCGATGCCGGCGCCGGCCACCAGCAGCAGGCCGACGGCCAGGGCAATCCGTTTCTTGGTCAAAAAAGTCATCGTTTCGGCAGTCAAAAAGAGCGTGGAAGCAGTCCCGTGGGCGGCCACCATGGTGCGTCGTAGGGAGGGGGAGGATGCTAACACGCGGCCGGACGGGACAGGGCGCCGCTGCGATGAACGGCGGAAATCGGCGCCTGGGCGGCGCCTGTGCGGGAATTGGAGGCTTGCGAAAAAATAAACGCTGCGGCCGGTCCGGCAGCGCCGGCGCGGCGCTGTCGGACGGGGCCGCGTCTATCCGGCCCGCGAACGCAAGGGCGCGCGCGTCAACGGTCCACCCAGGCCATGCGCTCCTCGCTGTAGCGGGCGCCGCTCACCTGGCCCAGCGCCAGTTCCAGCGCCGCCGTCTCGGCCGCGCTCAGCGTCACGGCCGCCGCCGCCACGTTCTGCTCCAGATAGGCGCGCCGCTTGGTGCCGGGGATGGGCACGATGTCCGGGCCCCGTTGCAGCACCCAGGCCAGGGCGATCTGGCCGGGCGTCACGCCGCGCGCGGCCGCCAGATCGACGACGGCCCGCGCGGCGCGCATATTGGCGTCGTAGTTCGCGCCCTGCAGGCGCGGATCGAGGTGGCGGAAGTCGTTCGGCGGATAGTCTTCCGCGCGCAGCGCCGTGCCGCCCAGGAAGCCCCGTCCCAGCGGACTGAAGGCGACCAGGCCGATGCCCAGTTCGCGCAGCAGCGGCAGGATGTCCGCGTCGAGGTTGCGCTCCCACAGCGAGTACTCGCTCTGCAGCGCGCTGATCGGATGCACGGCGTGGGCCCTGCGGATGTTGGCCGCGCCCGCCTCGGACAGGCCCAGATAGCGCACCTTGCCTTCGCGCACCAGTTCGGCCATGACGCCGACCACCTCCTCGACCGGCACGGCCGGGTCTATCCTGTGCTGGTAGAGCAAGTCGATGTGGTCGGTGCCGAGGCGGCGCAGCGAGCCTTCGACGGCGGCGCGGATGTGGCCCGGGGCGCTGTTCACGCCGGTGGTGCGGCCGTCCTTGATGCGGAAGCCGAACTTGGTCGCCAGCACGACTTCATGGCGGCGGCCCTTGAAGGCGCGGCCCAGCAATTCCTCGTTGTGGTAGGGGCCGTATTGCTCGGCCGTGTCGAAGAAGTTCACGCCCAGTTCCAGCGCGCGGCGCAGCGTGGCGATGGATTCCGTTTCGTCGGCCGGGCCGTAGGTGGTGCTCATGCCCATGCAACCGAGGCCCATGGCTGAAACGCTGAGTCCGCTGGAACCCAATTTACGCTGTTGTAACATTGTCTTCTCCATCAGTGAAATAGATGCATCGAGTATGAATCTGCGCTAATAAATAGACAATGACCTTAAAATACAAAGCATTGTTGATGCGGGTGCAAAGGTGAATCATGGAGATGCTGAGGGAAATGGCGATTTTCGCCCAGGTGGTCGACAGCGGCAGCTTTTTCGCCGCCGCCCGCCATCTGGCGCTGACGACGTCGGCGGTCAGCCGCCACGTCTCGCGGCTGGAGGCGCACATGGGTGGACGGCTGCTGCAGCGCACCACGCGCTCGCTGGCGCTGACCGAGCTGGGCCGGCAAGTCCACGACGGTTGCGCGCGCATGCTCAGCACGGCGCGCGAGATCCACGCCCTGGCCGGCAGCTACAGCGCGCGGCCGAACGGCGTCATCCGCGTCACGGCGCCGGTGGTGCTGGGACAGGTGTGGCTGGCGCCGCGCCTGCCGCGCTTCATGGCCCTGTATCCCGACGTCGACCTGCGCCTGACCCTGGTGGACCGGCTGGTCGATCTGGTGGGCGAGGGCTACGACCTGGGCATCCGCATCGCCCACCAACTGGCGCCGGGGCTGGCGGCGCGGCCCCTGGGGCAGATGCGCTACATCCTCGTCGCCGCGCCCGGCTATCTGGCGGCGCGCGGCGAGCCGGAGCAGCCGCCGGCGCTGGCCGGGCACGACTGCATTCACTTCGGCTATCCGACCTTCGGCAATCATTGGGAGATGCGCCGCGGCGCGGTGCAGCACAGCGTCGCCGTGCGCACCCGGCTGACCATCGACAACAGCGCCGCCATCCTGGGCGCGGTCGAGGCGGGCGCCGGCATCGGCCTGGTCACCGACTTCAGCGCCCGCGCCGCGCTCGACGCCGGCAGCGTGCGGCAGATCCTGCCGCAGTGGCAGTTGTGCGCGCCCTACGCCGGCGCCGTGCACGCCGTCTACACGCCGGGGCCGCATCTGGCGCTGAAGGTGAGGGTGTTGATCGACTATCTGGTCGATGAGAAATTCTGAGCCGCGGCGCGCAAGCTTCCTTGCGCGCCGGGGGGACGGATGAGGCCTTAAGCGGCGGCCAGGGCCTGATCCAGGTCGGCCAGCAGATCGTCGATATGCTCGATGCCGACCGACAGGCGCAGCATGTCCTCCGACACGCCGGCCTTGGCCAGTTCGGCCGGGTTCAACTGGCGGTGCGTGGTCGAGGCCGGATGCGTGGCGAGCGATTTGGCGTCGCCGATGTTGACCAGGCGGGTGAACAGTTGCAGCGCGTCGAGCACGCGCGCGCCGGCCGCGCGCGGATCGCCCTCGGAGGCCGTCTTCAGGCCGAAGGAGAGGATGCCGGAGGCCCGCCCGCCCATGTATTTTTGCACCAGCGCGTAGTCGGGATGGTCCTCCAGTCCGGCGTAGTTGACCCAGGCCACCTTCGGATGATTTTGCAGGTGCAGGGCCAGGGCCTGGCTGTTGCTGCAGATGCGCTCCATGCGCAGGGCCAGCGTTTCTATCCCCTGCAGTATCAGGAAGGCGTTCAGCGGCGCGATGCAGGCGCCCATATTGCGCAGCGGCACCACGCGGGCGCGGCCGATGAAGGCGGCCGGGCCGAAGGCTTCCGTGTAGACCACGCCGTGGTAGGAGACGTCCGGTTCGTTGAGGCGCTTGAAGCGTTCCTTGTGTTCGGCCCAGGGGAAGTTGCCGCTGTCGACGATGGCGCCGCCGACGCTGGTGCCGTGCCCGCCCAGGTATTTGGTCAGCGAGTGCACCACGATGTCGGCGCCGTGCTCGATCGGCCGGCACAGATAGGGGCTGGGCACGGTGTTGTCGACGATCAGGGGAATGCCGTGGGCGTGGGCGATCTCGGCCAGGCGGGCGAAGTCGGTGACGTTGCCCAGCGGGTTGCCGATCGATTCGCAGAAGATGGCCTTGGTGCGGGCGTCGATCAGGGCGGCGAAGCTGTCGGGCTGGCGCGCGTCGGCGAAGCGCACCTCGATGCCGATCTGCGGCAGGGTGTGGGCGAACAGGTTGTAGGTGCCGCCGTACAACTGGCTGGCCGAGATGAAGTTGTCGCCCGCTTCGGCGATGGTCTGGATGGCGTAGGTGATGGCGGCCATGCCCGAGGCGACGGCCAGCGCGGCGATGCCGCCCTCCAGCGCGGCGACGCGTTTTTCCAGCACGTCCTGGGTCGGGTTCATGATGCGCGTGTAGATGTTGCCCGGCACTTTCAGGTCGAACAGGTCGGCGCCGTGCTGCGCGTTGTCGAAGGCGTAGGCGACGGTCTGATAGATCGGCACCGCCGCCGCTTTGGTCGTCGGGTCGGGGGAATAGCCCGCGTGAACGGCCAAGGTTTCAAGTTTCATGGAATGTCCTCTGAATTAATAAATGCCCGACGGCTATTGTTGCATGAACGGTTCAGCGCTTCGGGATCTCTTGTTAGAACTTTAAGTGATAACGATATGCGTTCCGCGGCTAAAAGGCCGCCCCGGCCTTGATACATGCAGTTTTTCCTATGGGCATTTTCGTGTATCCTTTGGATAAGATGGCGCGCCACAGTCGCGGCTGTTGTTTTGTCGAAAACCTAAGCCCGTTTTCCGCTCAGTTCCCTTACAATTAATTTGCCGGACGCCCGGCCCATACCGTGCTCGCCGGCCCCAGCCGGCGGGCCCGCGCCGCCTTCCGTGTATTGAATACCCAGTGCCTGGACTGGCGCCACAATGGCGCCGTCGGCCGTCTGCCGCGATGTCTTGTTGGAGCGAGAGTGCGCCGTTTGGAGTCGTATATGAGTCAATTAAAAAAAATTAAAGTCGCCGAATTGCGGCTGGGGATGTTCCTGCACGGTTTCGAGGGCTCCTGGCTGAAGCATCCGTTCTGGAAATCGAAGTTCTTGCTCAACGAGCTGGCCGACCTGCGCGCCGCCCACGCCAGCGACATCCTCGAATGCTGGATCGACACCTCCCGGGGCGACGACCTGGCGCCGCCGCCCGTCGCGGCGCCCGAGCCGGCGCCGCGCGTGGTCTTGCCGGAAGCGAAGCCGGTGCCGCGGCTCAGCGCCAGTTTCGACGACGAGATGCAGCGCGCGGCCGTTCTCTGCCGCAACGCGCGCGACGCCACCGTGTCGATGTTCAACGAGGCGCGCCTGGGCAACGCCATCGACATGCAGGCTTGCGTGCCGCTGGTGACCGAGATCGCCGAATCGATGCTGCGCAATCCGGGGGCGCTGATCAGCCTGGCGCGCCTGAAGACCTGCGACGACTACACCTATATGCATTCGGTGGCCGTGTGCGCGCTGATGGTGTCGCTCGGCCGCGCCCTCGGCATGGACGAGGAGGGCTGCCGCGAGGCGGGCCTGGCCGGCCTGCTGCACGACATCGGCAAGGCCACCATCCCGCTGGAGATCCTCAACAAGCCGGGCAAGCTGACGGACGCCGAGTTCGAGGCGGTGAAGGGACATCCCTCGCGCGGCCACGAGCTGCTGGTGCGCAGCGAGGCGGCCAGCGCGGGCGTGCTCGACGTCTGCCTGCACCATCACGAGAAATTCGACGGCGGCGGCTATCCGCACAAGCTGGCCGGCGAGAACATCTCGCTGCTGGCGCGCATGGGCGCGGTGTGCGACGTGTACGACGCGATCACCTCGAACCGGCCCTACAAGGCGGGCTGGGACCCGGCCGAATCGGTGGCGCAGATGATTTCGTGGAAAGGCCATTTCGACCAGAAGATCCTGTCGGCCTTCATCAAGACACTCGGCATCTACCCGAGCGGGGCGCTGGTGAAAATGAAGACGGGGCGCCTGGGGGTGGTGATCGAACAGCACCCGAGCATGCTCACCAAGCCGGTCGTGAAGGTGTTCTTCTCGACCACCTCCGGCACCTACATTCCGGTCGAGCGGATCGACCTGGCGAGCGTGCAGGCGCGCGACAGCATCGTCGGCCGCGAGTCGCGCGACAAGTGGAACTTCACCCAGATCGACGAACTGTGGGCGGGCGACTTCGCGCTGCAACCGTCCACCGGCGGCTCGCCGGTCAAAGCCGCCAACTGAAACCGGGAAATCGTGGTCTGTCCCCGGTTTTCCGTCCCCGGTTTTCCCGGTTAGTTTTTTCGCGCAGCGGGGGTTTAGCCGGGCAACTGGGCGCTGCCGATGAAGGCTTCGTGGGTGCCGTGGCTGGCGCAGGCGAAGGCGCCGCCGATGGCGCCGGCGCGCATGGCGGCGGCCGGCCCGCCGCCGCGCAGCCAGACGTAGAGGAAGGCTGCGACGAAGGAGTCGCCGGCGCCGTTGCTGTCGACCACGGGACCGGGCGGCGGCGCGCAGGGGAAGTGGCGCGGCATGCCGTCGCCGCGCTCCTGCAGGTAGCTGCCGCTTGCGCCATCCATCGCCACCACGGCGCGCGCCCGGCCTTCGTCCAATATCATCGCCATCACCGCGTCGCGCCGCGCGCCCAGCGCCGCCGTGCTGAGGAACACCAGGTCCGAGCGCAGCGCGAAGTCGCGGTGGTGGGCGTTCTCGCCGTCCCAGTCGTGCAGGTCGGTCGATACCGTCACGCCCAGCGCGTGCGCGTCCCCGTACAACTCGCGCGCCCAGTGCATGATGGAGAAGTGCGCGTGGCGCGCCGCCGCCAGGTGCGGCAGGTAGAACTCGCGCGGCATGCGCAGCTCCGGCGGGTGGCGGCCGTCGTAGAAGGACAGGCGGCGGCCCCGTGGGTCGACCAGGTTGACGCTGCGCCGCGTGCCGCTGGGGTGTACCAGATGGCTGAAGTCGAGGCCGCGCTCGCGGTAGCGTTCCAGTATCAGTTCGCCTTGCCGGTCGGCGCCGATGAAGTCGATGAATTTGCTGCGCAGGCCGAGCGCCAGGCAGCCCAGCGCGACGCCGTTGCCGGTGTGGGCGACGTAGTCGCGGATGGCGCCGACGTGGACCGAGTCGGCCGCCGGCAGCGTCAGCGAGGGTACCGGCACGATGGTGTCGACGCCGGCGCCGCCCACCACGAGGATGTCGTGGCGATGCTTCACGGCGCCGCCTCGAGCAGCACGCTGCCTTCGGCGCGCAGGCTGACGGCGCCGTCGCGCACCACGGCCGGGCGGCCGCTGTAGGCGTCGCGCAGCCGCGCGCCGTCGGCGAAGACGCCGCGCACGGCCAGCGTCAGTTCTCCGCTGGTGTCGGGCGCGACCAGCACGCGGTCGCCGCCAACTTTATCGATGCGGGCGAAGGCGTAGGGTTGCAGGCTCAGTTGTGTGTGCGCGCCGCGCGCCAGCGCGACGTGGCGGGCGCGGAACCGGCCCAGCTTGCGGGCGTGCGCCAGCAGGGCCGCGTCGGGTGTGGCCCAGTTCATGTCGGAGCGGGTGTTCTGCTGCGGGTCGCCTTCGGGCGAGAGGCCGGGCGGGCGGGCGCTTTCATCGCCGTAGAAGAGCTGCACGCCGCCGGGCGCCAGCAGCAGGGCGCTCAGGCCGTGGCGCAGCTCGGCGCGCGGGAACAGTAGGGTGTCGTGCGAGGAGATGTAGGACAGCATGTCGTGCGGTGCGCCTTCGGCCAGCAGGGCGGCGTAGCGGCGGTATTGCGCGTCCAGCGCCGGCCAGTCGGCGCCGGCGCGCGCCTGGAAGTCGAAGTTGATCATCGAGTCGAAGCCGGCGTCGTGCCAGGCGCTGCGCTCGGGGCCGTGGCCCCAGGCCTCGCCCGTCATCCAGAACGGCGCGTCGTCGATTTTCTGTTGCGGATGGCGCGCCTTCCAGTCGGCCAGCGCGACCGTCGCGGCGCTTTTCAGGGCGCGCCAGCTGTCCGGCTCGACGTGCTTGACGGTGTCGCAACGGAAGCCGTCGACGCCGAATTCGCGCACCCATGCGCTCAGCCAGGAGACCAGGTAGCCGCGCACGCCGGTGTCGGGCAGGGCGCGGGCGCGCGTGTCGGCCTTGGCCAGCAGGATGGGCGGCAGGCCGACCGCCTGCGCGCTCTCGGTGCGGAAGTCGGCCAGGTAGGCCAGTTGCATGGTGAAGTCGTCGCTGCCGCCCTCCTGGTAGCCGGGCAGGCCGGCGCGCACCCAGTCCGGGCCCCACCATTTGGCGAAGTCGAAATTGTTGTAGTCGATGTAGGAGTGGTAGTCGGCCAGGGTGGCCTTCTCGTGGCCGGGCCACAGCACCGGCACGCGGTAGTCGGCCAGGGTGCGCAGGTCGGCGTAGCCGGGGTGGTTCATGACGACGTCGAAGAGCACGCGGATGCCTTGCGCGTGGGCCGTGTCGATCATGTCGCGCAGTTCCTCGCGGCTGCCCATGTTGGCGTCCAGCGTGGTGTAGTCGAGCGCCCAGTAGCCGTGGTAGGCGTAGTGGCGGAAGCTTTGCTTGCCGCCGGCCACCCAGCCGTGGATTTGCTCGTAGGGGGCGCTGATCCACAGGGCGTTCACGCCCAGGGCGCTGAAGTAGCCCTCGCGCAGCTTCTGCGTCAGGCCGGCCAGGTCGCCGCCGTGGAAGGTGCCGGCCTCGCCGGCGCCGTCGGCCGCGCGGCCGTAGGAGTGGTCGTTGTCCGGATTGCCGTTGGCGAAGCGGTCGGTGATGGCGAAGTAGACGATGGGGTTGCGCGCGAAATCCCCGGCCGGGGCGGCGGCCGGGGCGGCGCCGGCGCGCACCGCCAGTAGCGCCAGCATGGCCAGCGCGGCGATGCCGGGGATGCGGGGGCGGCTGGCGGCGGGGCGCATGTCAGCCCTTGACGCCGCCGGCGGTGAGGCCGGAGATCATCCATTTTTGCGCCAGCAGGAAGACCACCGTGATCGGCAGGCCGGACAGGATGGCGGCGGCCGCGAAGTCGCCCCACAAATACTTCTGCTCATACAGGAAGAGCTTCGAGCCGACCGCCAGGGTCAGGTTGTTTTGCTCGTGCAGCAGCACCGAGGCGATCGGGTATTCGATGATGGCGCCGATGAAGGCCAGCAGGAAGACCACCATCAGGATCGGCACCGTCATCGGCAGCAGCACGTAGACGAAGGCTTGCCACGGCGTGGCGCCGTCCACCTTGGCCGCTTCCTCGATCTCGATCGGGATGGTTTCGTAGTAGCCCTTGATGGTCCAGATGTGCATGGCGATGCCGCCGGCGTAGGCCAGGACCAGGCTGCCGTGGCTGTCGATGCCCAACCAGGGCACGTAGCTGCCGATCAGGTCGAAGATGGCGTAGATGGCCACCAGGGCCAGCACGGCCGGGAACATCTGCAGCAGCATCAGGGTCGTCAGCGCCTGGGTCTTGAAGCGGAACTGCATGCGCGCGAAGGCGTAGGCGCAGGTGGTGGAAAGCGTCACGGTGACGATGGCCGTCATGGTGGCGACCTTGATCGAATTCCACAACCACAGCAGCACCGGGAAGTCCGGTTCGATCAGGGCGCCGTTCGGCCCCTGGTAGGACATGCCCAGCGCCAGGCGCCAGTGCTCGAAGCTGATTTCCGGCGGGATCAGGCTGCCGGCGGCGAAGTTACCGGGGCGCAGGGAGATCGACAGGATCATCAGGAAGGGGAACATCACCAGCACGATCAGGGCGATGACGGCGAGGTGGGCGGCAAGGATGCGCCAGCGGTTGGAACGGTCTACTACGATAGCCATGATGTGCTCCGGGTTAGGCGCGGTTCATGCGCGTCAGGCGCATGTTGACCAGGGAAATGGCGGCCACCAGCAGGAAGATGACGGTGGAGATCGCCGCGGCCAGGCCGAAGTTCTGGCCGGAATCCTCGAAGGCGATGCGGTAGGTGTAGGACACCAGCAGGTCGGTGGTGCCGGCCGGCAGCTTGGTGTCGAGGAAGTCGGGACGTCCGCCCGTCAACAGGCTGATCAGCACGAAGTTGTTGAAGTTGAAGGCCAGGCTGGCCACCATCAGCGGCGTCAGCGGCTTGATGATCAGGGGCAGGGTGATCTTGAAGAAATTCGTCAGGGGCCCGGCGCCGGCCAGCGCCGACGCTTCGTACAGGTCGGACGGAATGGCCTTGATCAGGCCCATGCAGACCACCATCATGTAGGGATAGCCGAGCCAGGTGTTGACGATCAGGATCATGCCCTTGGCCAGGGTAGTGTCGGAGAACCAGGCCGGTTTGATGCCGAACAGGGCGTCGAGCACCATGTTGATCTCGCCAAAGTTGTTGTTGAACAGACCCTTGAAGACCAGGATGGAGATGAAGCCCGGCACCGCGTAGGGCAGGAACAGCATGGTGCGGTACAGGCCGCGGAATTTCAGCGCGTCCCAGTTCAGCAGCACGGCCAGCACCATGCCGAGGGCGGTGGTGGTGACGACGGTGATGACGGAGAACAGTATGGTCCACAGGAAGATGCGCAGGAAGGGTTCGCGGAAGGCCTGGTCGGCGAAGATGTGGGCGAAGTTGGCGAAGCCGACGTTGACTTTGAAGCCGGGTTCGAGCGGCTCGCCCTCCGGGGTTTCATAGAAGCCGGTCTTGAAGTTCGGCTTGATGAGTTCGCCGGTGGCGATCTTTTTCAGCATGCCTTCCGGGGCCGCCGCGTAGACGTGGGCGATGGGGCCGAATTCGCGCAGGCTGACCATGCGCAGTTCGATCTTGTTCGGCATCACCAGGGTCAGCATCTTCAGATTGGCTTGCTGGGCGATGACGTCCTTCAGGCCCAGCGGCGCGCCCAGCACGGGCGTCTGCAGGGGATCGAGCGGCGCCACGTCGACCTTCAGCGGCACGGCGCGGCGCAGGGCCAGCGGGCCGCTGAGGAAGAGTTCATTGGTGTCGGGGCGTTCCAGCTTGACGCGGAACTGCTTGCCGTCGCCGTACAGGGTCATGGCGTAGCCGGCGCTGTCGGTGCGGCTGGTTTCATCGAGCAGGTACTGGGTCGAGCGCTCGTAGGTCAGCAGGTTTTTCGAGCTGAAATTGGTGAAGCCGATCGACACCGTGTACACCAGCGGCAGCAGGACGAAGACCAGCACCGCCGCGACGCCGGGGAAGAGATAGCGGTAGGCGTAGGCGCGCGTCGAGGTGAAGACGTAGGTGGTCAGCGTCAGCGCGGCGAGGAAGAGGCAGGCCAGCAAAGTCTGGCCGGAGGTGTAGAGCATGAAAAGCAGATACAGACCCAGCGCCAGGCTGACTGTGAGTATCGAAGGACCAATGAACTTGCGCACGATGTTGTACCTGTAGAGATGGGCGGAGGCGGGGGACCCGCGCCGATTGCCGGGTGTTCGCGGACGGCGGGAAACCAGGGGCGGGAGGCGGGCGCGCGGCCCGCTTCTCCACCCCCGGTGTGCCGATCAGGCCGGATTTAGTTGACGCTGATGATGCGCTTGGCCGCCGCGTCCAGGCCTTCCTTGGTGCCCTGGCGACCCTGGGTGATGTTCTCCAGCGCCGATTTCATCGACGACCAGAAACGGCCCATTTCCGGATTGTTCGGCATCGGCCGGCCCGCTTGGGCGCTTTCCATGGTCGCCTGGATGTTCACGTTCGTTTTCAGTTCGGCGAACAGGGCCTTGTTGGCCGGCGTGCCGAGGGGAACGTCGGCGTTGATGGTTTTCAGGCCGTTCAACTCCAGCATGTGGTTTTCCAGGAACTCGGTGGCGATTTCCTTGTTCGGGCTCGATTTCGAGATCATCGCGCCCAACACGCCGATGAAGGGCGCCGCCGTTTTCCCGCCCACGGTGGGGATGTTGGCGACGCCGAAGTTGATCTTCGACTTGCGCGCATTATCCCACGACCACGGGCCGTTGATCATCATCGCCACCTTGCCCTGGTTGAAGCCGGCCTCCATGTCGGCGTAACCGGCGCCCTTCGGCATCGCGCCGCTGTTAATCAGGGCCATGATGGCGTCCACGCCGGCCGTCGCGCTGGGCGAATTCACGCCGGTCTTGCTGGTGTCGTAGCGGCCGTCGGCCTTCAGCTCGAAGGCGGTGGCGCCGCCGGCGGCCAGCAGCGGCCAGGTGAAGTAGGTGTTGGTGTAGTCCCACAGGATGGCTTTCTTGCCCTTGGCCGACAGCTTCTTGTCGAGCGCGGCGATTTCCTCGAAGGTCTTCGGCGGGTTCGGCACCAGGTCCTTGTTGTAGACCAGGGAGACGGCTTCGATCGACATCGGATAGCCCCAGGTCTTGCCGCCGACGGTGAAGGCGGCCCAGGCCAGCGGCAGGATGGCGGCGCGCGCTTCCTTGCTCGGGGTCAAAGGCTGCAGCAGGCCGCTGTCGATCCATGCGCCGATGCGGTCGTGCGGCCAGATCCAGATGTCCGGACCCTTGCCTGCGGCGGCGGCCTGCTGGAACTTGGTCGGCGCGTCCTCCGGATGCTCGACGACGACCTTGATGCCGGTCTTCTTGGTGAATTCCTCGCCGACCTTGGCCAGGCCCTTGTAACCCTTGTCGCCGTTGATCCAGATCAGCAGCGTGCCCGGCTCGCCGGCGTGGGCCATGCTCATGCCCATGCAGCCGAGGGTGCTGAGCGCGGCGAACATCAGGCTGGTCTTGAACAGCGTGCGTTTGGTGGTCGATACCATGATTGTCATCTCCGTATGTTTTTATAGTCGAGGCGTTGAAAAAGCGGGCTGAACGGCGCTCGTAGCGTTCAGCCTTTGAGGAAATCTAGCGGCAGCTGCGGCCCTGTTCGTCGAACACGTGCAGGCGCGACGGCGTCACCTTGAGGAACACCGCCTGGCCCTGGGCCCAGTCGGTTTCCGGGTCGGCGCGCACCACCAGCGGCTCGTCGGCGCCGGCCACCGTCACGTACAGATAACTGATGTCGCCCAGCTTCTCGACGGCGGCGACGCGGGCCGGAATGCCGCCGGCCTCGCCGCTGGCGCTGAGGTGCTCGGGGCGCGCGCCCACGGTGACGGCGCTGCCCACGGGCAGGGTGTGGTTGACGGCGGCGATCACGGTGCCGCCCGAGGCGGTGGCGATGACGCAGGAACCGGGCACCGAGCTGTGCACGCTGCCCTTCAGGAAGTTCATGCGCGGCGAGCCGAGGAAGCCGGCGACGAAGAGATTGTCGGGCTGGTGGTAGAGCTCCAGCGGCGCGCCGACCTGCTCGATGCGTCCGGCGTTGAGGACGACGATGCGGTCGGCCAAAGTCATCGCCTCGACCTGGTCGTGGGTGACGTAGATCATCGTCGCCTTCAACTCGCGGTGCAGATTGGCCAGCTCGATGCGCATCTGCACGCGCAGCGAGGCGTCCAGGTTCGACAGCGGCTCGTCGAACAGGAAGACCTCCGGCTTGCGCACGATGGCGCGGCCGATGGCGACGCGCTGGCGCTGGCCGCCGGACAGGTCCTTCGGCTTGCGCTCGAGCAGAGGTTCGATGCGCAGGATCTGCGCGGCGCGCGCCACGGCCTCCTGCACCTGCGCCTTGTTCATGCCGGCCAGTTTCAGGCCGAAAGCCATGTTTTCGGCCACGCTCATGTGCGGATACAGGGCGTAGCTCTGGAACACCATGGCGATGCCGCGCTTGGCCGGCGGGATCTCGTTCATGCGCACGGCGCCGATGTGCAGGTCGCCGGCGCTGATCTCTTCCAGGCCGCAGATGACGCGCAGCAGGGTCGACTTGCCGCAGCCGGAGGGACCGACGAAGACGACCAGCTCGCCGTCCTCGATCTGCAAATCGATACCGTGCAGGGTTTGCACCTCGCCGTAGGCTTTCTTAATGCCCGATAACTTCAATCCTGCCATGTCGTCCTCACTATTCTCGTTGCGGCGCGGCTAATGTGCCGCGCTCTTTTATAGTCGTGTTACAGCATTAAAACCCGCCGCCGGAGGGCGCCCCGGCCTCGCGTTTATACCAGAGCGAACCAGCCGCCGTAGGCCGGCAGGCTGACGCCGGCGCCCTCGGCCGCGCCCGGCAGACCGTGGCCGTCCAGGGGCGTGGCGCCGGCAGCCTGCGGCCAGTCGAATTGCAGCGCCGCGCCGCCCAGGTTGAAGGCGGCCAGCAGGCTGGGCGCGCCGGCCAGATCGCGGCGGAAGGCCAACACCGGCTCGGGCGCGTCGAAGAAGACGATGTCGCCCTGGCCCAGTTGGGCGACGCCGCGGCGCCAGGCCAGGATGTTGCGGGCGAAGCTGAGCGGCGAATCGGCCGCCGCCTGTTGGTCGACGGCGCGCGCGGCGTGTTCCGGCGGCACCGGCAACCACGGCGTGGCGCTGCTGAAGCCGGCGTGGGCGCTGGCGCCTTGCCAAGGCATCGGCGTGCGGCAACCGTCGCGGCCCTTAAATTCCGGCCAGAAGGTGATGCCGTACGGGTCTTGCAGGGCCTCGAAGGGCAGGTCCGCCTCGGTCAGCGCCAACTCGTCGCCCTGATACAGGCAAGGCGTGCCCTTCAGCGCCAGTTGCATCGCCAGCACCACCTTGGCCAATTCCGGCGACGGCGTCGCGCCGCCCCAGCGCGTCATGACGCGCACGCTGTCGTGGTTGCCGACCGACCAGGAGGCCCAGCCGTCGGCGACGCGCGCCTCGAACTGTTCGACCTGGGTGCGGATGTGGGCGGCGGAAAACTCCGAGGTCAGCAGATTGAAACTGTAGGCCATGTGCAGCTTGTCGCCGCCGGTGGTGTATTCGCCCATCACGGCCAGCGAATCGTCGGCGCCGATTTCGCCGATGGCGATGGCCTGGTATTCATCGAGCAGGACGCGGATCCGGCGCAGGAAGGCGACGTTCTCCGGCTGGGTCTTGTCGTGGATGTGCGCCTGCATGCCGTAGGGATTCACCGACGACACCATGGTGCTGTCGCGCAGGGCGGCGGGGGGGTTATTGCGCAATTCGCGGTCGTGGAAATGGAAATTGCAGGCGTCCAGGCGGAAACCGTCGACGCCGCGCTCCAGCCAGAAGCGCAGATTGTCCAGATGGGCCTGCTGGACGGCGGGCTGGTGGAAATTCAGGTCGGGCTGGCTGGTGAGGAAATTGTGCAGATAATACTGGCCGCGGCGCGCGTCCCATTGCCAGGCCGAACCGCCGAAGACGGACAACCAATTGTTGGGCGGCGTGCCGTCGGCCTGCTGGGCGGCCCAGACATACCAGTCCGACTTCGGATTGTCGCGGCTGGCGCGGCTTTCGACGAACCAGGGATGGTTGTCGGCCGAGTGCGACAGCACCTGATCGATCATGATCTTCAGGCCCAGCGCGTGGGCGCGGGCCACCAGGGCGTCGAAATCGGCCAGCGTGCCGAACAGGGGGTCGACGTCGCAGTAATCGGCCACGTCGTAGCCGAAGTCCTTCATCGGCGACGTGAAGAAGGGCGAAATCCAGACGATATCGACGCCCAGGGAAGCGATGTAATCGAGCTTGGCGGTAATGCCGGGCAAATCGCCGACGCCGTCGCCGTTGCTGTCCAGGAAGCTGCGCGGATAGACTTGATAAATGACGGCGCTGCGCCACCAGTCGGCGGCGGGCATGGCGGAGGCGATGGCGGTGCTAGGCGTGGAGTTCACTCAGTCGGCATTTCTATAAAGTGCTTGCCCGGATACTGCCGGCAAGGCAATCGGTTGGTAAAGGCGCGCTTCACATGATCATTCAAAGCGCTTTGGGTATGAATTTAGTATAGTCCAAAGCGCTTTGAAAAGTAAAGCGATTTACATCGTTTTTGTTGCAGAAAAACCGGGGACGGACGGGGGCGCGGCGTCCCCGTCCGTCCCCGGTTTCAGGCTTTCCCGGCGGCTCAGTGGCTTGGCACCGGGCCGGCGGTTTCGCCCGGCAGGAGCACCGGTTGCCACAGTTCCTGCAGTTCGGCCGGCGGGGTGCCGTCGATCAGGGCGAAGAGCATTTCGATCATTTTCGCGCCGGCGCGGCGCGGTTCCGGCTGGTGGACGGTGGTGACGTTGTAGCCGGCCAGGGAGTCTTCCATGACGCCCCAGACGATCAGCGAAACCTCGCGGCCGATGTCGATGCCGGCGTCGAGCAGGGCGCGCACGGCGCCCACGCCGGACATGTGGTTGTCGACGATGACGGCGCTCGGCCGCGGCGTGCGCGCCAGCAGGCGCTGCATGGCCTGGTAGCCGGCGCGGCGGTCGTGGGCGTTGTCGATCAGGTTGTCGGGATCGACGGCCAGGCCCGCTTCGCCCATGGCGGCGTGGAAGCTGTCGATGCGCTGGCGCACGAAGGTCATCTCGGGCGCGGCGCTGATCAGGCCGACGCGCTGGTGGCCCAGCGACAGCAGGCGCGCGACGGCCAGGCGCATGCCGGCCTCGTTGTCGTAGTCGAACCAGGCGTGCGGCTGTTGCAGCAGGGTGCGGCCGTGGGCGACGAAGGGCAGACCCTGCTGCGCCAGGTAGGTGATGCGCTCGTCGTACAGTTTGGTGCGCCCGACGATCAGGCCGTCGACGCGGCGTCCCGTCACCATCCGTTCGTAGGAGCGGAATTCGTGGGCCGGCGAGGCCGGCGCGATGATCATGTCCATCTGCTGCGCTTCGAGCGCCTCGGACATGCCGCCGACGATGTCGAGGAACATCGGGTCGGCCAGGTCGTTGGGCAGCAGCGGGTAGATGATGCCGACGATGTTGGTGCGCCCGACGGCCAGGCTGCGCGCCATCGGGTTGGGCCGGTAGCCGGCCGCCTTGGCGGCGGCGAGGACCCGTTCGCGCGTGCGTTCGCTCACTTCCGGGTAGCCGTTCAGGGCGCGGCTGACGGTGGTTTCCGAGATGCCGAGGATTTTAGCGAGGTCTTTTAAATTCATGGGCGTGGCGTAAGGGGTGATGTTGCCGGACCGTTGTCGCGGCAGTTGCGGGTGGGGCGACTGGAGCCGCTAGTTTATCTGATATTCGCCACAGCTTTCCAGATTGATAATGCCGGCGCGGGCGGACGCGCTCTCGGCTGGGGACTGGCGCTGGGGGAGGGGTGTTGCGGAGGCAAAAAATACGCGGGATTCCGGTGGCGCGCCGACGGGCGGCGCGCTCCGGTCGCGGCCCCTGCCATCGATCGGAGGGGCGCTCCCGCGCCAAAAAAAAGGACACAACCTAGATACTGCGATGAAGCGGCCGGCGCGCGGTGCAGTGGCCGCGCATGGTTCCCGGCTTCTTGCCTACAGCAATACGACACTGCGTCAAACCGGCCCGGGAAGGCCGGCCGATTCTGTTACCACCAGGCCTCGACCTGGAAACCCATCGAGCTGCCGTTGGTCTTGCCGCCGAACACGCCGGTGCTCGACAGGGCGTCGCCCGCGCCGGCCGCAGCCTGCGCCGCGGTGTTCCACTTGGCGTAGGTGTAGAAGGCGCGCAGGACCGGACGCGACCAGAAGCTGTTGCCGGCCGCCAGTTGCGGGGCGATGGTGAACTTGGTCAGGTTGCGGGTGGCCTGGCCGTCCGGCTTGACCTGGTCGAAGCCGAGTTCGGCGGCGAGGCTGTAGTTGTCGGCGAAGTGGTAGACGGGACGGGCGCCCAGCGAGGTCCACTTGCTGTGGGTGTCGCCGTTTTTCTTGTCTTCGTAGACGAAGGTGGCCATGCCGGACCAGTCGCCCTTCGGCTGGATCATGATCTGTTCGGTCAGGCGCGTCACCTTGTCGTCGCTGCCGGCGTTGAGGTTGATGCCGCCGGTGGTGGCCGCGCTGCCGCTGCCGTATTGCAGCGCCACTTTGTTGAAGCCGCCCAGCAGATTGGCCTGGGTGTGCATGACCGTCAGCAGGTGGCCGCCGGTGACTTCGGCGGCGCCGGTGGCGTTGCGCTTCTGGTTCAGTTGCACGCCCAGCGTCAGTTCGCCGTCGGTGTTGACCTTGATGCCGGAGAGACGGAAGTCGTGCGCCAGCGCCATGCGCTTGCTGTCCTTGTCGTCGGCGGTGCGGACGATGGCGTAGGCCAGCTTGGCCGAGCCGAGGTCGACGTTTTCGATGCCGGCGCCCGGGCCGCTGTTGTTCCAGAAGTAGTAATCGCTGATGTGCACGTCCTGGCGGTCGTAGTAGCGCTTGCCGACCCAGGCGCGGGCGTTGGCCAGCGCGCCGGTGCCGATCTTGTCGGCGACGACGTTCATCTCGCGCCACGACGGCGACATCTGTTCCCAGTCCTGGTTCTGCGGCACCGACAGGGCCAGCAGGGTGTTGATGCGGAAGGTGGTGCCGTTGGGCGCCTTGAAGGCTTCGCCGCCGAATTTCAATTCCGCGTAGGTTTCGCACTCATTGCCGAGGCGGTACTTGGACGAGGCGCCGGCCAGGCCGAAGCAGGCTTCCTTGCCGCCTTCGCCGCTGGTGCCGAAGCCCGAGCGCAGGTAGCCGCCGAAGTCGATCGGCAGGGCGGCCTGGGCCGCAGAAGCGCAGAAGGTCAGGGCCAGCGCGGCCGGCAAGGTTTTCATAAAGTGTCTGCTCATATTCTCTCCGTTGGATTTTTTTGAATTTATGGTGTTGCGCACGACGCCGGGCGGGCCACCGTTCCGTCGCGAGGGAGGAATGGTTTGGTGCCAAACATCAAAGCGCTTTGAGCTTGTATAAAAGCGCTTTGAGTATATTTCAAAGCGCTTTGAAAAGTAAAGTGCTTTGGCTTCGGCGGTGTGGCGCTTTTGCTACGGAGGGGTGGGTGGTGGCGCAGTGCGGGCAGAGGGGGCGCGCAAGTGGCAGTTTCGGGCGTGGTTCGCCGCGTGGACGTGGCCGGACGCGAAAGCGGCTACACTGGGCCACGCGCCTTGGGCGCGGCATCCAGGCAAAGGCGGCATCCCCCATGTACTACGGCGAACGGTTCAACAGTATTTCCCATAGCGTCGGCGCGGCCCTGGCCGGCGTCGGCGGCGTCGCGCTGGTCGTGCTGGCCGCGCGCGCCGGCGACCCGTGGAAGATCGTCAGCTTCAGCGTCTACGCGCTGATGCTGCTGGCCCTGTACCTGACTTCGACGCTGTACCACAGCGCGCGCGGCCCGGCCAAGGATGTGCTGCGCAAGCTCGACCACTGCGCCATCTATCTCTTGATCGCCGGCAGTTACACGCCCTTCACGCTGGTGAGCCTGCGCGGCCCTTGGGGGTGGTCCCTGTTCGCCGTGGTGTGGGCGCTGGCCGTGCTCGGCATCATCCAGGAGCTGCGCTACGCCAAGGGCGCGCGCCTGCTGTCGCTGCTGATCTATGTGCTGATGGGCTGGCTGGCCGTGGTCGGCGTGAAGCCGCTGCTGGCCGCGCTGGGCTGGGACGGTTTTCTATGGCTGGCCGGCGGCGGCCTGTTCTACACCGTCGGCATCATTTTCTACGCCACCGACCACAAGCTGCGCCACGGCCACGGCATCTGGCATTTGTTCGTGCTGGCCGGTAGCGTCTGCCATTATGTGGCGGTGCTGCGCTACGTCGCCTGAGGCAGCGCGGCGCGGCCGCGCGGTAGCAGCAACAGCGCCGCCGTCGTCAGGCCGATCAGCAGCAGGGCCACCGGCGCCAGGCTCTGGTGCGGGATGACGAGGGCCAGGCTGCCGATGCCGGTGGCGATCATTTGCACCCCGAAACCGAACAGCGCGGTGGCGTGGCCGCCCTGGCCCTTGGCGGCGTCCAGCGCGGCGGCCATGCTGTTCGGGAACAGCACGGCCTGGCCCAGCGAGACGGCGGCGTACACGAGCAGCACCAGGGTCAGGATGGCGGCGCCGTCCAGGCGGCCCTGGGCCAGGCCGCCGACGCCCAGCAGCAGGGCGCCGGCGGCCAGCATGGCGAGCAGGCCGGCGCGCATCAGGCGGGCGTAGCCCAGGCGCAGGGCGAGGCGGTTGACCAGCGCCGAGCCGCAGAAATACGCCGCGCCGAGCAGCAGGCCGATGTTGCCGTACTGGCGGGCGCTCAAACCCAGTTGCCGCTGGAATAGATAGGGGCCGATTTCCTGCAGGAAGATCAGGCTGCCGTAGCCGAGCGCGCCGGCCAGCATGGGCCGCAGGAAGGCGCGGTCGCGCAGCAGCGCCAGGTAGTTGGCCAGGTGCGTTTGCCGGTTCCGGCCGGCGCCGCGCATCGGCGTCAGCAGGGCCAGGACGGCCAGCGTCGCGCTGAGCACGGCCAGCAGCAGGAACTCGGCCTGCCAGTGGGCATATTGCTGCATCAGGCCGCCGAGGAACTGGCCGCCGCCCAGCGCCGAGACGAAGGCGAAGGACAAATAGGACAGCCGGCGCGCCAGTTGCGGGCCGCTGGCCCCGTCGCGCACCAGGATGCGCCCGACGGTCGAGGCGCCGCCCGCGCCTACGCCCTGCAGCAGGCGGGCGGCGATGAAGACGGCGCCGCCCGGGGCCAGCGCGGCCAGCACGCTGGCCAGGCCGAACAGCGCCAGCGACAGCAGCAGCACCGGCTTGCGGCCGAGGCGCTCGGCCGCCGCGCCCCAGAACAGGATGGGCGCGGCGCTGCCCAGGAAATAGGCCAGCAGCGACAGCGCCGCCTGCCGCGGCGCCAGGTGCAGGGCGGCGGCGATGTCGGGCAGCGAGGGCAGGTAGAGGGTCACACCCAGCTGGGTCAGGAAGACCAGGGCGCAGCTGAGGACGAGGGTGGCGTGGTCGTGGCTGGGCGGAAGGGCGGGCTGTGTGCGCATGCGGCGTCGGACTGGTCGGGTGGAGGTGGCGCGCCGGGCGCGTATTTTTGATAAGTATATTCTATCGGCAATATTTGTGCCGGCGCCGGCGGCGCGCCGCGCGCTTGGCCTATAATCGCCGCACACCGCCAGCAAGGATGCAAAAGTGGACATTCATTCCGATGACCTGAAGATCTTCGTCGCCGTCGTCGACAGCGGCACGCTCAGCGCCGCCTCGGTGCACCTGGGCCAGACCACCTCGGGCGTGAGCCGCGCGCTGGCGCGCCTGGAGGAGAAGCTGGCCACCTCGCTGCTCACGCGCACCACGCGGCGCATGGAGCTGACCGAGGAGGGCGCCCTGTTCCTGGTGCGCGCGCGCGCCATCCTGGCGGCCATGGAGGAGGCCGAGGACAGTATCCGCCTGCGCCGCCAGAGCCCGTCCGGCCGCCTGTGCGTGGACGCCGCCTCGCCCTTCATGCTGCATTGCGTGGTGCCGCACGTGGCCGAGTTCCGCGCCCTGTATCCGGCCATCCGCCTGGAGCTGAGCAGTAACGACCGCATCGCCGACCTGCTCGAGCACCGCACCGACATCGCCATCCGCATCGGCGCCCTGGGCGACTCGACCCTGCACGCGCGCGCCCTCAGCGCCAGCCCCCTGTATCTGCTGGCCAGCCCGGACTACCTGCGCCGCCACGGCGCGCCGGCCAGCCCGGAGGCGCTGGCGGAGCACGCCCTGCTCGGCTTCGCCCAGTACGAGGCGGGCAACGCCTGGCCGCTGCGCCACGCCGGCGGCGACAGCCTGCAGATCGTCCCGGCGCTGGCCGCCAGCAGCGGCGAGACGCTGCGCCAACTGGCGCTGCACGGCCAGGGCATCGTCTGCCTGGCCGACTACATGAGCGGCGCCGACGTCGCCGCCGGGCGCCTGGTGAAGGTGCTCGAGCCCTACTACACGGGGCGGCGCCAGCCCATCCACGCGGTCTACTACCGCAACACGCAACTGTCGCAGCGCATCAGTTGTTTCCTCGAGTTTTTGCAGCGCAAATTGTGAGGCGGCGCGGCGCGCCGGAAAAGAATTCCTGTGTGCGCTGCCGAACAGTCGCGTGCGCCGCCCCCCGCTATGATGCTTGTGCGTGATGACAACGCGGCGCTGGTCGCCGTGGTTTGCGTCAGCAGGTGAGCCGGTCGCCTCAAGGATCGGCACCAATTTCAGCGGGCTCGGAACCGCGGCGGCGAGGCTATCATGACACAGGTCAACCATCCTTCGAAGCAACTCGTGCGCAGCTATCTGGCGCGCCGTTCGCAACAGGCGGCCCCGCCGCCGACGCCGGCGGAAATCCGCCGCCAACTGGGCTGGGAACTGCTGGCCCCGTATTCCGCCCGCTCCCTCTGACGCCCCGCGCGGCGCTTGTTGCCGCGCGGCGACATTGTCCCGCCCGCCGCCGCGCATGTGCTATCTTGATGCGGTCGCCGCCATGAAGGGAAGGACCGTATGCGCAGCAAGTTCCGCTCGAGTCGCCTGGCAATGTTGGTGGCCGCCGTTCTGGTCTGCGCCATCATGGTCTCGTCGGGCGTCGCCGTGTGGGTGGCGCGCCAGCAGGCGATCGAGGAGTGGCGCGGGCAATTGAGCAATCTGTCGCTGATCCTCGCCGAGCAAACCTCGCAGGAAATCACCTCCGCCTATCTGATCCTCGACGGCATCGTCGAAGCCGTGCAGGCCGCCGACGCCGGCAGCGACGCCGCCCTGCGCGCCCGCATGGTCGGCCCGGCGGTGTACGCCAGCATGCGCGACAAGATCCGCGCCGTGCCGCAGATCGACGTCGCCACCATCGTCGCCGCCAACGGCGAGGTGCTCAATTTCACCCGTTCCTTCCCGGCGCCGGCCATCAACCTGGCCGACCGCGATTACTTCCAGGCGCACCTGCGCGATCCCGGCCTGGGCGTGTTCATCAGCAAGCCGGTGCGCAACAAGGGCAACAAGCAGTGGACCTTTTACCTGAGCCGGCGCCTGAACGGCCCCGGCGGCGAGTTCATCGGCCTGGCCCTGGTGGGTTTTTCCAGCACCTTCCTGAGCGGCTTCTACCAGAAGATCAGCCTCGGCGAGGGCGCCTCGATCAGCCTGTACCGGCGCGATTTCACGCTGCTGGCGCGCTGGCCGCACGCCGACGCGCTGATGGGCGGGGTGAACCGCACCGGCTCGTCCTACACGGTCGTCGAGGAAATGAAGAAGAGCAACGACGTGCTGCTCACCTCGGGGCCGCGTTTCTCGCAGCAGGGCCAGGCCATCCTGCGCATGGGCGCGGCGCGGCTGATCGACAAGTATCCCCTGATCATCAACGTGACCGTGACGCAGGACCTGTTCCTGGCCCAGTGGCAGCGCTACGCCGCCGTCATCGCCCTGCTGGCCGGGGCCAGCATCGCCGCCATCCTGACCGCCTTCGCGCTGCTGTTCAAGGCGCTCAAGCGGCGCGAGCTGGACATGGAGGTCAGCGAGCGCCTGAAGACCGAGGCCGAGGCGGCCAGCCACGCCAAGTCGGAATTCCTGGCCATGATGAGCCATGAGATCCGCACCCCGCTGACGGCCATCATCGGCTTCGCCGAACTGCTCGAGGGCGAGGCCGGCGCGGCGCCCTCCGAGGCCGGCCGCATCATCCTGCGCAACGGCCAGCACCTGCTGGGCATCATCAACGACATCCTCGACATCTCGAAGATCGAGGCCGGCCGCCTGGCGCTCGAACAACTGGCGTTCTCGCCGCTGGAGCTGGCCGGCGGCATCGAGTCGATGATGGGCGCGCAGGCGCGCGGCAAGGGCGTCGCCTTCCACCTCGAGCTGGCCTATCCGCTGCCCTCGCTGGTGGTGGGCGACCCGACCCGCTGCAAGCAGATCCTCTTCAACCTGTGCGGCAACGCCATCAAGTTCACCGAACACGGCGCCGTGCGCCTGCGCCTGGCCTATGAGCGCGGCGCCGGCGCGCTGGTGTTCCAGGTCGAGGACAGCGGCATCGGCATGTCGGCCGAGCAACTGGCGGCCCTGTTCAAACCATTCGCCCAAGCCGACAGCGCCACCAGCCGCAAGTACGGCGGCACCGGCCTGGGCCTGTACCTGGTGCGCCAGCTGGCCGACAAGATGGGCGGCCGGGTCAGCGTGCGCAGCGCGCCGGGGCAGGGCAGCTGGTTCGAGGTGCGCCGGGCGGCGCGCGCCGCCGACGCCTGCGTCTGGCTGACGGCGGCG
>JANXSQ010000189.1 GCA_025356595.1 Janthinobacterium sp.
CGGAGCCGGTCCGGCGGCGGCGGCCGGCGGCGGCGGCGCCGGGCCGCCCAACAGGGTCAGCTTGGTGGCGCCGCCGGTCACGCCCGGCAGCGGATCGATCTGGTTGCGCAGCACCAGCGACAGGCTGCCGACGCTGCGCGCCAGATCGAGCGTCTCGGCCTGTTCCGGCGTCACCTCCAGCGTCACCGCGTTCACCACGCGCGGCTTGGTGTCGTCGCGCCCGACCTCCTGCGCCACGGCCAGCACGAGGATGCGGGCGAGCACGATCTTGGAGATGTTCTGGTCCTGCGCCTGGAGCGGATCGGCCGGCCTCTGCGTGTAGACCAGGATGTCGACGTAATTGCCCGGCAGCGCGAAGCCGGCCACGCCGACGACGTCGTTGACGCGCACCGTGATGGCGCGCTTGCCCTCGGTGATCAGGGCCGACAGGCCGCCGACGGTGCCGACCGGCGCCAGCTTGGCCTCGCTCAGCGGTTCGCCGCGCAGCACGCTGCTCTTCAGGACCCGGCCGCTGAGCCTGGCCAGATCCTGCAGGGCGCCGGCCGGCAGGTTGTCGGCCGGCCAGTCCATCAGCCTGAGCATCTCCGGCGCCAGGCGCTGCCCCAGATTGACGTCGGCGGCGGCGACGACGATCTTGCTGGCGCCGCCGCCGGCGCCCTGGCGCAGCAGCCAGCGCGAGGCCAGCGCGACCGCGCCCAGGCCGAGCAGCACGGCCAGCGCCATGATCAGGAAAGCGCGACCGTTTTTCATGCCCGCGCCCCGTCCGGCGCGGCGCCGGCGCAGTCGGCGAACATGCTGTGCCAGGCTTGCTCCAGCGCGGCCGCGCACAGGCGCGGCGGGCGGCCGGCGAAGGCGGCGAAGTCCTGTATGCGGCCGAGCAATTCGGCGGGATAACTGGCCAGCAGCGCCTGGCCGCCGGCGCCGTGCAGGCGCCCGATCAGATGCGCGCAGGCCGCCTCGTCGTAGGCGATGCCGGCGGCGCCGCACTCTTGCCGCAGCAGGGCCCGGTAATCGGCCTCGTCCAGCGCGCCGACGTGGATCTTGTAGCCGAGGCGGCGCAGATGCGCGGCGTCCAGCAGCGCGTGCGGGGCCAGGTTGGTGGCGAACACCAGCAGCACGTCGAAAGGCAGGCTGAACTTGTGGCCGCCGCGCAGCGACAACTGGTCCTGGCCCAGTTCCAGCGGCGCCATGAAGCGGCCCAGCAGGGCGCGCGCCTCGACGCGCTGGCGCCCCAGGTCGTCGATGATGAGCATGCCGTTGTTGGCCTTCAGATGCGCGGGCGCCTGATAACAACCCTCGACGCCGTCGTGGCGCAGATCGAGCATGTCGGCGCCCAGCTCGGCGCCGGCGTGCTCGGCCGCGCGCCGGCACAGGGCCCAGCGCAGGTCGGCGCCGCGCCGCTCCAGCGCCTGGCGCACGCGGGCCGCCTGGGCCGGCGCCGGCGCCAGGTGCAGCAGCGGATCGTGGATGCGGATGATTTCCTGGCCGACCACGAGCGCGTAGGGCACGGCGACCAGGCCCTGCAACAAGCCGGCCAGCTTCTTCGCCAGCGTCGTCTTGCCGCTTCCGGGCGGCCCGTACAGGAGCATCGAGCGGCCCGACTGCAGCGCCGCGCCGACCAGTTCGAGCACCCCGGCGCCGAGCCGCCCGGCGCCGAACACGGCCTCGATCTGCTCGGCGCCGACGCCCGGCCGGCCCGGCCGGCGCCAGGACTGGCGGCGCAGCGCGGCGCAGTACGCCTCCAGCGTCACCGGGGCCGGGCCGGCGTAGGGACAGCGCTCCAGGTAGGCGGCGCCGCGCTGCCGGCCCGCCGCCGTCAACTGGTACTGCACGTCGATGTCCGACTCGCCGCGCCAGGCCACCTCGATCAATTGTTCGGCCACCATGAAGGCGAGCACCTCGCGCAGCACGTTCAGGGGCAGGCGCAGCTTGCCGCTCAGCGGCGCCAGGTGGCTCTTGCCGGCGATGAACACGGCCTTGGCGATCAGCTCGACCAGCAGTTGCTGCTCCAGCCCCGTCTCGGCCACGCTCTTCGGCTGCGCCGGCAGGGCCGCCATCCAGTCCGGCTCGCCGCCGTCGACGCCGCCCTGGGCCGCGCCGCGCTGCTGTTCGACGTTGATCATGCGCCTTCTCCCATCGGGTGATCATGCCCAAATGCAAAAGTCAGGAACTTATTCTAGCGAGCGCTGTCCGGCCGGCCCTTGACGCAAAGCAAAAAACACATTTCCGCAAAATCTTCAGCCGTGCCGGCGCCACAGCAGCAGCAGCGTGCCCAGCGCGACGGCCACGCCGTAGGGCATGCCGCCGGCGCTGGCGCCCGGCGCCAGCCCGGGCGCGGCCAGCGGCGCGCCGGCCGCGCGCAACATCCACAGCGACAGCAGCATGCGGATATTGCCCACGGCGAGGCGGAAGCGGCCGCGGCGCAGGACGATGCACAGGCCCATCACGCCGCCGATCAGGCAGCTGGCGCCGCCTATGCGCAGCGCCAGCGCGGGGCCGCAGAAGGCCCCCACCATGGCCATCAACTTGACGTCGCCGGCGGCCATGCCGCGCAGCAGATACAGGGGCAGGAACAGCAGGAAGCCGGTCAGCGCGCCGCCCAGCCCGTCGAGCGGGTCCAGGCCGGCGCCGGGCCACAGGCGCAGGGCCAGCGCGGCGCCCAGGCCGGCCAGCACCAGACGATTCGGAATCTTGCGCGCGGCCAGGTCGGTGGCCGCCGCCGCCGCCACAAAACACAGCAACACCGTTTCCAGCAGGATAGGGATAGACATGATGGGCTTTCGCGGAAAAAGGCTTTCCGGCCGCCGCGCGGCCGGAAAGCGGAGGGACGCACTGGAGTGCCGCGGGCGCGCTGTGTGCGCCGCATTCAGGGTGCGAGCGCGGCGTTGAGGCTGGCCGCGATGGAGGTGAAAACGCCGATCAAACCCGTGGTGGCGTTGCCCTTGACCACGGTGATCATGCCGCCGATGGCGGCGGCCATCAGGGCCGCGATCAGGCCGTATTCGATGGCCGTGATGCCGTTTTCGTCGGCGGAGAACTGCTGTACTGCGGAGAAAAATGTGCTCATGGTATGCTCCCGGGTGTGGATGAATCGAAAAAAAATCCTGGCGCGAATCACGCTGAAACCGGCTCCACCCCGTTAATGTGTTGCCGATATTCAACTTCCAGTGCCATTAAGTACACTATAGTATCTTCGCGCCGCGTCGAATTGACGTGCGGCAATTTTCCATATGGAAACTATTTTCGCGCCGGACGGCGCCCGGCGCGGCCCCGGCCCACCCGCAGGCTTGCGCGGGCGCCGGCCCAAGAAGGGCACAAATGGACACAATTCCGTGAAAAAATACACACGAGAATTGCCTATTAGGCAAAAAGCTACTATCCTGCCTAGTTCTTCTTTGGAAAAGGCGTCCCGTTTGGCCATCCGGCCTCGTTGCCGGAGCGCGGGCGATGAGGAGGACAAGGAACAGGCTGCGCTTGGCGCATTGCCGGTGTGATCATTTTCCAGAGAACGACAATGGATTCCCTACTCAAACACATGGTCGACATGACCGGCCACCGCGACCACACGATGCTCGACGTTTCGGTGATCGCGGCGGTGCAGGAACTGGCGGCGGCGGCGCAGACCCGCGTGCTGGCCCTGACCGCGCTGCGCGGCCAGGTGTTCGTGCGCGCGCGCGCCGTCATCAACGCCGGCGGCGCGGCCCGCATGCTCGAGCACGCCGACCTGGGCGGGCCCGGCGAGCCGCTGGCCGACTTCCCCGTGCTGGCCGCCTGCCTGGCGGCCAGCGGGGACAGCGCCGGCGCGCTCGACGGCGCCGGCCGGCACGTGTTGTGGTTGCCGATCTGGATCGGCGAGAAGGCCGACACCTGCCTGGAGATCACCAGTCCGACGCCCTACAGCGAGGCGACCGTCCAGGTCATCGGCGGCATCATCAGCGTCTACCGCAATTTCCAGAACCTGCTCGATTACAGCGAGCGCGACTCGCTCACCGGCCTGCTCAACCGCAAGACCTTCGACGACCAGTTGGCCAAGACCCTGCACGCCCATGCCGAACCGGAGGAACTCAAGCTGCCCGAGGAGCAGGAGCGGCGCCAGCACGCCGACACCGAACAGCAATGGCTGGCCGTGGTCGACGTCGACCATTTCAAGCTCGTCAACGACAAATTCGGCCACCTGTACGGCGACGAGGTGCTGATCCTGATCGCCAACCTGATGACCTCCTCCTTCCGCGCCCAGGACCGCGTGTTCCGCTTCGGCGGCGAGGAGTTCGTCGTGCTGCTGCGCTCGATCACGCTGGCCAACGCGCACAAGATCATCGACCGCTTCCGCGTCAACGTCGCCAACCACGAGTTCCCGCAGGTGGGCCGGGTCACCGTCAGCGTCGGCTTCGTCGCCCTGAACGCCTACGAGGCGCCGGTGATCATCCTCGGCCGCGCCGACCAGGCCCTGTACTACGCGAAGAGCCACGGCCGCAACCTGGCCTGCCATTACGACGAACTGGTCGCCCAGGGCTTGCTGCACGCCGTCGAGTCGAACGACACCGCCGAGTTCTTCTAAGTACCCCATCGGAATAAATTGTGAGGCGGCCGTGGTTCCGGTCGGAAGCGATGCAAGGCGCCCGTTACGCCGCAGTGCGAGCACTGCAAGGGACGGGCAAGACTCGGCGTCCCCCTTGCAGCGCGCCGAGCAGAGCCGCAGACACCCACAATTTATTCGGATGGGGTACTTAGGCCGGCGCCGCGGCGCCTCAGTCGAGCGACAGGAAGCGCATCGGGTCGACGCGCCACTTGGCGGCCGCCTCGTGGCCGACGATCTTGTCGGCGCCGCCGAAACCGAGGCCGCGCGCCAGGTCCACCGTCTCCGGCTTGATGTAGGTGTTGCTGCGCGTGCTGAAGAACACGTTCACCTTCGGCGCCAGCAGATTCGTCTCGTGCGCCTCGACGACGACGGCCAGGCGGCCCGATTCCAGCATCACCAGCGTGCCGACCGGATAGATGCCGACGCAGCGCATGAAGTCCTGGGTGTACGCCGGGTTGAAATGGAATTTGCTCCACTCGTAGATCTTGCGCAGCGCCTCCGCCGCCGGCAGGCCGCGGTGGTAGCAGCGCTCGGCCGTGATGGCGTCGTAGACGTCGACGATGGCGGCCATCTGCGCCAGTTCGCTGATGGCGTCGCCGCTGTGCCGCTCCGGATAGCCGCTGCCGTCGCGCCGCTCGTGGTGGTGCAGGATGATGTCGAGCGGCACCGCGCCGATCTCGGGCGACTGGCGCAGGATGTCGTAGCCGTCGCGCGGGTGGCGCTTGACGATGGCGAACTCGTCCGGCGTCAGCGGACCCGGCTTGTTGAGGATGGCGTCCGGCACCAGCGCCTTGCCGGTGTCGTGCAGCAGGCCGCCCAGGCCGGCCTGGTGGGTCCGCGCGGCGTCCATGCCGCGCGAGCGGCAGAAGGCCACCAGCAGCGCGCACACGCTGACCGAATGCAGGAAGGTGTAGTCGTCCTTGCTCTTGATGCGCAGCAGGCCGAGCAGCGCGCCGGGATTGCGCAGGATCGATTCGGTGATCTCGCGCACCACCGGCTCGACGCGGCCGATCTCGACCGCCCGGCCCAGGCGCGCGTCCGCCATCACGCTGCGCACCAGCACCGCGGCCTGGCGGCGGATCTGCGCCGCGCGCGCCAGTTCGGCGCCCAGCGAGACCCGCGTCACCATCAGCGGCGCCTTGCCGGCCAGTTCCACCAGCTCGCGCTCGGTGGCGGCGTCGGCCTCGTCGAGCGTCGGCGCGTCCTGCGCGTCGAGGCCCTTGGCGCTGTCGATGACGACGACGTGGATGCCGGCGCCGATGATCTTGCGGATCTCCTCCTCGCTGCTGAGCAGGAAGCGGTTGCGCACGAAGGGATGGGTCATCCAGTCGCAACTGAGGTCGTGGATGTACATGCCCACCTTCAATTGCGAGGAATCGACTTTCTTGAACATGCCAGTGTCCCACCAATGTTGAGGCCGGCCGCAGCCGGGACGCGCTAAAATGAGTATATCAAATACTTGCCTGGCAAGATGATTTTTCGCTAACTATACGCATTATATAGTTCATTTTGACAACAATATTTCCCGTGGACCCATGGAACTGCGCCAACTCCGCTACTTCGTCGCCATCGCCGACCACGGCTCCCTGTCGAAGGCGGCGCTGTTCCTGCACGTGGCGCAGCCGGCCCTGACCCAGCAACTGCGCCGGCTCGAGGAGGAGCTGGGCGCGCAACTGCTGCACCGCTCGGCCCAGGGCGTGCTCAGCACCGACGCCGGCAAGGTCTTCTACGAACACGCCCAGGCCATCCTGAAGCAGGTGGCCGACGCCAAGTCGGCCGTCACCCAGTCGGCCACGCGGCCCTCGGGCAGCGTCACGCTGGGCCTGCCGCACAGCATCTCGGGCGCGCTGGCGCTGCCCTTGCTGATGGCGGCGCGCGCGCAATATCCGGAAATCAATCTGCAACTGACCGAGGAGTTGACCGGCAACCTGGCCGAGCAGCTCAAGTCCGGCCGCGTCAACCTGGCGCTGCTGTTCGACGACGGCCAGTTGGCGCCCTTCGCCGCCACCGCGCTGGTCGAGGAGGACATGCGCTTCATCTGCCGCGCCGACGCGCCCTATCTGCGCGGCCAGCACGCCATCAGCCTGGAGCAGGCGCTGGCGGCGCCCCTGATCCTGCCCGGCGCCCAGCACGGCGTGCGCCCGCGCATCGAAAGCGTGACGCGCGCCGCCGGCCTGACGCTGGGCAAGGTGATCGAAATCAATTCCATCGCCATCCTGAAATCGGCCATCCTGGCCGACATGGGCGCCACCATCCTGCCGGTGGCGCCGCTGCTGGCCGAGGTCGAGCGCGGCACCATGCGCACCCACGCCATCTACGGCCCGCCGCTCTCGCGCACCGTGGCCCTGTGCGCCTCGAAGAGCATCCCGCTGACCAACGCGGCGGCGGCCGTCGGCCGCCTGGTGCTGCAGGTGAGCGCGCAATTGTGCGGCGACGGCAACTGGATAGGCGCGCGCCTGCTGGCGCCGTGAGCGCCTGAGGGGCCGCCGCGGGGCGGGCGCCGGCCATGGCCGCCCGGTGGCCATCACTTTTTCTTATACCCCCATCCGCAATCCCTATTTCCGTCCGCGGAAAGATCGCCCTACACTGGCGCCGCAGCGCATTTTTTAAGCCTAAAATAGCTGTACCCGCCGCTCACTCAGCGGCCGCATCGTTTGACCGTCCAGCGCCCACCCGGCGCGTCCGCGGCCAGGCGCGATCTGAAAGACCCTTTTGGAGCACACCATGCCAGATACCACGGCGACGCCACCCGCAGCGTTGGACCAACACGCCGGGAGCAACGCTTCCCGCCTGAGCACCGTCAGTCTCGACGACAAATACACCGCCACTTCCGGCGCCATCTTCCTGTCCGGCATCCAGGCGCTGGTGCGCCTGCCGATGATGCAGCGCCAGCGCGACCTGGCCGCCGGCCTGAACACGGCCGGCTTCATCTCCGGCTACCGCGGCTCGCCGCTGGGCGGCCTCGACGAGACGCTGTGGAAGGCCAAGAAGCACCTCGAGGCGCACCACGTGCAGTTCGTCCCCGGCGTCAACGAGGACCTGGCCGCCACCGCCGTCTGGGGCTCGCAGCAGGTCGACCTGATCGGCCCGGCCAAGTACGACGGCGTCTTCGCCATGTGGTACGGCAAGGGCCCCGGCGTCGACCGCTGCGGCGACGTCTTCAAGCACATGAACCACGCCGGCACCTCGAAACTGGGCGGCGTGCTGCTGGTGGCCGGCGACGACCACGGCGCCTATTCCTCGACCCTGCCGCACCAGTCCGACCACCTGTTCTCGGCCTCGATGATCCCCGTCCTGTATCCCTGCAATGTGCAGGAATATCTGGACCTGGGCATCCACGGCTGGGCCATGTCGCGCTTTTCCGGCTGCACCGTGGCCTTCAAGGCGCTGGCCGACACGGTCGAGTCGAGCGCCTCGGTGGACGCCGACCCGTTCCGCGTCCAGGTCAAAATCCCGCAGGACTTCGTGATGCCCGAGGGCGGCCTGAACGCGCGCCTGTCCAGCATTCCGCTGGGCCAGCAGGCGCGCAATCAGGAAGCGCTGATGCAGGACTACAAGATCTACGCGGCGCTGGCCTACGCGCGCGAGAACAAGCTCAATCACACCACCATCGACAGCCCGAACGCCAAGCTGGGCATCATCGCCTCCGGCAAGTCCTACCTCGACGTGCTGGAGGCGCTGGAGGAGCTGGGCATCGACGAAAAAATGGCCGCCGAAGTCGGCCTGCGCCTGTTCAAGGTGGCCATGCCCTGGCCGCTGGAGCCGGACAGCGTGCGCGAGTTCGCCCAGGGCCTCGACGAGATCCTGGTGGTCGAGGAAAAGCGCCAGATCGTCGAATACCAGTTGAAGGAGCAGTTGTACAACTGGCGCGACGACGTGCGCCCGCGCGTCATCGGCAAGTTCGATGAAAAAGGCGAGTGGGTGGCGCCGCGCGGCGAATGGTTGCTCACCTCGAAGGCCGATTTCTCCGTCTCGCAGGTGGCGCGCGTCATCGCCAGCCGCGTCTCGCGCCTGATCAGCGACGCCCTCACCTGCGACCTGATCAAGGCGCGCCTGGCCTTCCTCGACGCCAAGGACGCGGTCCTGAAGAAGTCCGTCAACACGCCCTTCCGCCCCGCCTTCTACTGCTCCGGCTGCCCGCACAACACCTCGACCAAGGTGCCCGAGGGCAGCCTGGCGCTGGCCGGCATCGGCTGCCACGTGATGGCCACCTCGATCTATCCGGACATGAACAAACTCACCACCCACATGGGTGGCGAAGGCGCGCCCTGGATAGGCCAGGCGGCGTTTTCGACCATCCCGCACGTCTTCCAGAACCTCGGCGACGGCACCTATTTCCACTCCGGCTACCTGGCGATCCGCGCGGCGATGGCGGCCAAGGTCAACATGACCTACAAGATCCTCTACAACGACGCGGTGGCGATGACGGGCGGCCAGCCGGTCGACGGCCAGATCAGCGTACCCCTGATGGCGCAGCAGATGGCCGCCGAGGGCATCGCCCGCATCGCCCTGGTCACCGAGGACCTGAGCCGCTACAGCGACCGCAGCGCCCTGCCCGCGCACCTGACGCTGCACGACCGCAAGGACATGGACGCCGTGCAGCGCGAACTGCGCACGGTGAAGGGCGTGTCGGTGCTGATCTACGACCAGACCTGCGCGGCCGAGAAGCGCCGGCGCCGGAAAAAAGGCGACTACCCCGACCCGGCCAAGCGCATGGTCATCAACGAAGCCGTCTGCGAAGGCTGCGGCGACTGCGGCGTGCAGTCGAACTGCACCTCCATCCTGCCCAAGGAGACGGAGTTCGGCCGCAAGCGCAGCATCGACCAATCCTCCTGCAATAAGGACTATTCCTGCGTCAAGGGCTTCTGCCCGAGCTTCGTCACCGTCGAGGGCGGCACGCTGAAAAAGACCAAGACCGGCGTCAGCAAGGACAACGCCGACGACGGCTTCGGCGCCCTGCCGGAACCGGTGCTGCCGCGCTGCGACGCGCCCTACAACATCCTCATCAACGGCATCGGCGGCACCGGCGTGATCACCGTCGGCGCGCTGATGGGCATGGCCGCCCACCTCGAGGGCAAGGGCGCCTCGGTGCTGGACATGACCGGCATGTCGCAGAAGAACGGCTCCGTCACCTCGCACGTCAAGGTGGCCAAGTCGCCGGCCCACCTGCGCGCCCAGCGCATCGCCACCGGCGAGGCGGACCTGATCCTCGGCTGCGACATGCTCACCGCCGGCGCCCAGGACGCCATCTCGAAGATGCGTCCGGGCCGCACCATGGCCGTCGTCAACCTGCACGAGCAGCCGCCCGGCACCTTCGCCCAGAACGCCGACTGGCAATACCCGACGGCCGAGGTGCGCGCCCTGATCAGCGAATCGGTCGGCGCCGCCACCCACCACAGCGCCGACTTCATCGACGCCACCAAGCTGGCCACCGCGCTGATGGGCGACTCGATCGCCGCCAATCTGTTCATGCTGGGCTACGCCTGGCAGAAGGGGCGCATCCCGCTGACGGAGGCGGCGCTGCTGCGCGCCATCGAACTGAACGGCGTCGGCATCGCCTCCAACAAGAAGAGCTTCCTGTGGGGCCGGCGCGCCGCCGTGGACCTGAAGCGCGTGGAGAAAATCGCCACGCCGACCCAGGCCATCGTCGTGCAGATGCCGCAAAGCCTGGAAAACGTCATCAAGAAGCGCCTCGACTTCCTGACCGCCTACCAGGACGCCGCCTACGCCGCCGCCTACGAGGAACTGGTCGGGCGGGTGCGCGCGGCCGAAACCGGCCTGGGCCTGGGCAACAAGCTGTCGACGGCCGTCGCCAAGTACGCCTTCAAGCTGATGGCCTACAAGGACGAATACGAAGTGGCGCGCCTGTACACCGACGGCCGCTTCGTCGAGCAGTTGCAGCAGCAGTTCGAGGGCAACTTCTCGGTCAAGTTCAACCTGGCGCCGCCCCTGTTCGCCAAAAAAGACGCCAAGGGCCACCTGGTCAAGGCCGAATTCGGCTCCTGGATGTGGCATGCCTTCAAGCTGCTGGCCAAGGCCAAGGGCTTGCGCGGCGGCGCCTTCGACATCTTCGGCTACAGCGCCGAGCGCAAGATGGAGCGCGCCCTGATCCTTGAGTACCGCCAGATGATCGAGGCGCTGCTGACCGGCCTGAACGCCGACAGGCACGCCCTCAGCGTCGAACTGGCCAGCCTGCCGGAGAAGATCCGCGGCTTCGGCCACGTCAAGGAAAAGGCCGTGGCCGAATTCCGCGTCGAAAAAGCGCGCCTGCTGGCGGCCCTCGCCGGCGGCGACCACAAAAACGCCGCCTAGGACGGCAAACCCGGGGCCTCGGGCCGGGCCGGCAGACGCCGGCGCCGGCTCCGGGCTTGCTTCGCCGCGGCGGCGCGCACGCGCACACCGGCCTCGGGTTTAACTTGACGTTTACGTTAACGTCATATAACTTACAACGACTCAGATCGCGCCCATCCAAGGACATCATGAACGACCTTTCCACCGCCATCATCCCTCCCGCCGCGCCGGAACAGCCGAAACTGGCCAACAAGGTGCGCTTCGTCACGGCCGCATCCCTGTTCGACGGCCACGACGCCTCGATCAACATCATGCGCCGCATCCTGCAGTCGAACGGCGTCGAGGTGGTCCACCTGGGCCACAACCGCTCGGTCGACGAAGTGGTGACGGCGGCGCTGGCCGAGGACGTGCAGGGCATCGCCATCTCCAGCTACCAGGGCGGCCACGTCGAGTACTTCAAGTACATGATCGACCTGCTGAGGCAGCGCGGCGGCGCCCACATCAAGGTCTTCGGCGGCGGCGGCGGCGTCATCGTGCCCGAGGAAATCGCCGACCTGCACGCCTACGGCGTGACGCGCATCTTCAGCCCGGAGGACGGCCAGCGCATGGGCCTGGTCGGCATGATCCAGTCGATGATACAGATGTGCGACATCGACCTGTCGAGCTATTCGCCAACCACCCTGGCGCCGCTGCGGGAGGGCGACATCACCGAGCGCCACCGGCCGCTGGCGCAACTCATCACGGCGCTGGAAAACGACAAGGCGGCGCCGCAGTTGCGCGCCGAACTGCTGGCAGCGGCGGCCACCCTGCACGTGCCGGCGCTGGGCATCACCGGCACCGGCGGGGCCGGCAAATCCTCGCTGACGGACGAGCTGATACGCCGCATCCGCCTCGACCAGGGCGACACGCTGAACATCGCCATCATCTCCATCGACCCGTCGCGGCGCAAGTCGGGCGGCGCGCTGCTGGGCGACCGCATCCGCATGAACGCCATCAATCCCTGGGGCGCCGGCAAGGCGCGCGTCTTCATGCGCTCGCTGGCCACGCGCGAGGCGGGCTCGGAAATCTCCCAGGCGCTGCCCGACGTGATCGCCGCCTGCAAGGTGGCCGGCTTCGACCTGATCATCGTCGAAACCTCCGGCATCGGCCAGGGCGACGCCGCCATCGTGCCGCACGTTAACCTGAGCATGTACGTGATGACGCCCGAATTCGGCGCCGCCACGCAGCTGGAAAAAATCGACATGCTCGATTTCGCCGACTTCATCGCCATCAACAAATTCGACCGCAAAGGCTCGCTCGACGCGCTGCGCGACGTCGCCAAACAGTACCAGCGCAACCGCGAACTGTGGAGCAAGCGCCCCGACGAGATGCCGGTCTACGGCACCCAGGCGTCGCGCTTCAACGACGACGGCGTGACGGCGCTGTACCACGGCCTGCTGCCGCGCCTGGCGCAACTGGGCCTGCCGGTCCAGCCGGGCAAGCTGCCGCCGGTGGAGGCCAAGCACTCCAGCGCCAAGCACGTCATCGTGCCGGCCGCGCGCAGCCGCTACCTGGCCGAAATCGCCGACACCGTGCGCGGCTACCACCGCCACACCATGAAACAGGTGCGCCTGGCGCGCGAACGCCAGCAGCTGACGGAATCGAAGCGCATGCTGGCCGCCGCGCACAAGACGGTGCCCGACTTCGACGGCCTGATCGTCGAGCGCGACAACGCCCTCGACGCCAACTCGAAGAAGCTGCTGGCGATGTGGCCGGACATGCAGGCCGCCTACGCCGGCGACGAATACGTGGTCAAGATCCGCGACAAGGAGCTGCGCACGCGCCTGGTCCAGCACACCCTGTCCGGCACCAGGATCCGCAAGGTGGCGCTGCCGCGCTACGAGGACCACGGCGAAATCCTGCGCTTCCTGATGCAGGAAAACGTGCCCGGCTCCTTCCCGTTTTCGGCCGGCGTGTTCGCCTTCAAGCGCGAGGGCGAGGACCCGACGCGCATGTTCGCCGGCGAGGGCGACGCCTTCCGCACCAACCGCCGCTTCAAGCTGGTCTCCACCGGCATGGACGCCAAGCGCCTGTCGACCGCCTTCGACTCCGTCACCCTGTACGGCGCCGACCCGGCCGAGCGGCCCGACATCTACGGCAAGGTGGGCAACTCCGGCGTCTCCATCGCCACCCTGGACGACATGAAGGTGCTGTACGACGGTTTCAACCTGTGCAGCCCGAGCACCTCGGTGTCGATGACCATCAACGGCCCGGCGCCGACCATCCTGGCGATGTTCATGAACACCGCCATCGACCAGCAGATCGACAAATTCGTCCTCGACAACCAGCGCCAGCCGAGCGCCGACGAAGCCGCCAAGATCCGCGCCTGGGTGCTGCAGAACGTGCGCGGCACGGTGCAGGCCGACATCCTCAAGGAAGACCAGGGCCAGAACACCTGCATCTTCTCGACCGAGTTTTCGCTCAAGGTGATGGGCGACATCCAGGAATACTTCGTCCACCACGAGGTGCGCAACTTCTACTCGGTGTCGATCTCCGGCTACCACATCGCCGAAGCGGGCGCGAACCCGGTCTCGCAACTCGCCTTCACGCTCTCGAACGGCTTCACCTTCGTCGAAGCCTATCTGGCGCGCGGCATGCACATCGACGATTTCGCGCCCAACCTGTCCTTCTTCTTCAGCAACGGCATGGACCCGGAATACACCGTGCTGGGCCGCGTGGCGCGGCGCCTGTGGGCCATCGCCATGCGCGACAAATACGGCGCCAACGACCGCAGCCAGAAGCTGAAATACCATGTGCAGACCTCGGGACGCTCGCTGCACGCGCAGGAAATCGACTTCAACGACATCCGCACCACGCTGCAGGCGCTGATCGCCATCTACGACAACTGCAACAGCCTGCACACCAACGCCTACGACGAGGCGATCACCACGCCGACCGACGAATCGGTGCGCCGCGCGCTGGCCATCCAGCTCATCATCAACCGCGAATGGGGCCTGGCGAAGAACGAGAACCCGAACCAGGGTTCCTTCATCATCGACGAGCTGACCGACCTGGTGGAGGAAGCCGTGCTGCTGGAATTCGAACGCATCGCCGAGCGCGGCGGCGTGCTGGGCGCGATGGAGACGGGCTACCAGCGCGGCAAGATCCAGGAAGAGTCGATGCTCTACGAACACCAGAAACACGACGGCACCCTGCCCATCATCGGCGTCAACACCTTCCGCAATCCGAAGGCCAGCGACACGCCGCAGAAGATCGAACTGGCCCGTTCGACCGACGAGGAAAAGCAGTCGCAACTGACGCGCCTGGCCGACTTCCAGGAGCGCCACGCGGCGGCCTCGCCGGCCGCGCTGGCGGCGCTGCAGCAGGCGGCGATCGACAACGAAAACGTCTTCGAGCGCCTGATGGACGCGGTGCGCGTCTGCTCGCTGGGGCAGATCACTTCGACGCTGTTCGAGGTCGGCGGCCAGTACCGGCGCAATATGTAGCCGCGCCGGCCTCCGCTTCCGTCCGGCGCGGCAGGAAAATCTCGGCCAGCATGCAGCGCGCGCCGCCGCCGCCGAGGCGTTCGATGGTCTCGATCGGCGCCAGCACCGGCGTCGCGCAGGCACTGATGCGGCCGCGCTGGTGGTCGTCCAGCGCGGCCCAGGCGCGGCGCGACATGGCGAACACCGGGCGGCCGCCGGCGCCGCGCAATTCCAGCATATTCCCGGCGAAGTCCTCCATCTGCGCGAAGCTGATGGCCAGCACCTCCTTGCCGGCGGCGCCCAGCGCGGCGACCACCCGCGCCCGCTCCTCCCCGTCGCCGATCGCCTCCAGGCACACCAGCGCCAGCGTGCTGCCTATGCACATCATCACATTGGTGTGGTAAATCGCCACGCCGGCGCGGTCGCGCGCGTGGAACCACAGCGGCTGGTAGCCGGTCTGCGCGACGAAGGCCGCCATCGCCTCGGGATGGCTGCGCGTCGAGTGGCAGACGTAGGCGATGCGCGCGTCGTGGTCGAGCACCATCGAACCGGTGCCCTCGAGGAAGCGCGCGTCGGCCTCGAAGTGGGCCAGGTCGGCCACCCGCCCGATGCGGAATTCGCGCTCGACCGCCGCCAGCACGGCCAGGCGCCGTTCCTGGCGGCGGTTGGGCGCCTCCATCGGATACAGCAGGGCGCTACCGTCGCCCTGGAAGCTGACCCAGTTGTTGGGGAAGATGGAATCGGGCGTGTGCGGCAGCGGCGTGTCCTCGACGACCACGACGCCGACGCCGGCGCCGCGCAACAAGGCCACGTAGGCGTCGAATTCGGACAGGGCCGCGCGCTGCGCCGCCGCGTCGTCCACGCCGCCGCGCTGGAAGGCGTTGCTGGCGGCGGTCTGCGGATTGGACAGGAAATGCGCCGGACGTATCATCAAAACATGCTGTGCTGTCTGCATGGTCCGGTCCTCATGCCAGCGCGGCGGCGCGCAGCGGCGCCAGCGGCGCGACGTAGTGGTACAGATCCTGCGGATTGTCCGGCTGCGGCACCAGTTCGATGCGCTTGCCGACGCCGCGCAGCGCGGCCTGATCGTTGACGAAGCGCAGCGCCGAAAAGTCCTCCAGCGCGAAGCCGACCGAATCGAACACCGTCACCTGCTCGGCGTTCTGGCGGCCCTCGGCCTGGCCGGCGAGGACGCGCCAGAATTCGGTCACCGGGAAGTCCGCCGGCATCTGCTGGAGGTCGCCCTCGACGCGCGTTTGCGGCTCGAACTCGACCACCACGCGGGCCCGCCGCAGCACGTCGGCGTGCAGCTCGGTCTTGCCCGGGCAATCGCCGCCGACGGCGTTGATGTGCATGCCGGGCTCGATCATGTCGGCCGTCAGGATGGTGGCGCGGGCCTTGTCGGCCGTCACCGTGGTGACGATGTCGGCGCCGCGCACGGCCTCGCGCGCCGAGGCCGCCGCGGTGACCTTCAGGCCGGGCACGCCGGCCAGGTTGCGCAGCAGTTTCGCGGTCGCCGCCGGGTTGACGTCGTAGGCGCGCACCTCGCTGATGCCCAGTATGGCCTTGAAGGCCAGCACCTGGAATTCGCTTTGCGCGCCGTTGCCGATGATGGCCATGCTGCGCGCATGCGGCCGCGCCAGCGACTGCGCCACCAGGGCCGAGGTGGCGGCGGTGCGCAGCGCGGTGGTGATGGTCAGCTCGCTGAGCAGGAGCGGATAGCCGGTGGCGACCTCGGCCAGCGCGCCGAAGGCCATCACGGTCGGCATGTCGCGCTGGCCGTTCTTCGGGTGGCCGTTGACGTACTTGAAGGCGTAGTGGCTGGCGTCGGCGGCCGGCATCAGCTCGATCACGCCGAGCGGCGAATGGCTGGCCACGCGCGGCGCCTTGTCGAACTGCTCCCAGCGCAGATAGTCGGCGCGGATGTACTGCGCCATCTGCACGATGAAGCTTTCCACCCCCGCCGTGCGGACCAGTTTCTGGATGTCGCGGATGTCGATATAGCGTGTCATGTCTCTTCCTTTTTTATCGTTGATGGCCGCCTCCGCCCTGCATCCGGATGGCGATCGCTTGCCTTCAGTATGCGAGAACGGCGCGTCAACAAAAAGTGGGAAAAACGATCGTTTTGACCTAGAATTGATCAAATCGACAAACTCAAGTGGCAGATTGCTCAAGATGAACGATACCGACCGCCAACTGCTCGCCCTGCTGCGCGACAACGCCCGCATGTCCGTGACGGAATTGAGCAAGGTGCTGCGCGTCTCGCGCGCCACGGTGCAGAACCGCATCGGCAAGCTGGAGGAGGCCGGCATCATCGGCGGCTACACGATACGGGTGAAGCCGGAGGCGGAGGCGCACCGCATCCGCGCCTGGACCGGCATCGCCGTGGAGGGCAACAAGGCCAGCGCGGTGATCCAGGCGCTGCGCGGCGAGATCGGCGTGCACACCCTGCATTCGACCAACGGCCGCTGGGACATCGTCGCCGAGCTGCGCGCCGACAACCTGGAACTGTTCGACCGCGTGCTGGCGCGGGTGCGGCGCATCGACGGCATCGCCAACACCGAAACGAGCATCCTGCTGTCGACCCACAAGCTGTGAGGCGCCGCCGCTAACGCTGGCAGGCGCCCACGGTGACGCCCGGCAGCAGCACCGGCTGCCAGAGCACCTGCAACTGCGCCGGCGGCGTGCCGCCCAGCAGCGCCAGCAGCATCTCGATCATCTTCGCGCCGGCCTGGCGCGGCCGCGGCTGGTCGATGGTGGTGACGTTCGAGCCGATCAGGGTGTCCTCCACGCTGCCCCAGACGATCACCGAGATTTCCCGGCCGATGTCGATGCCGGCGTCGAGCAGCGCGCGCACCGCGCCCACGCCCGACAAATGGTTGTCGACGATGACGGCGGAGGGGCGCGGCGAGCAGGCCAGCAGTTGCTGCATGGCCTGGTAGCCGGTGCGCCGGTCCAGGGTGTTGTCGATCAGGTGGCGCGGGTCGATGGCCAGGCCGGCCGCCGTCATGGCGGCCACGAAGCTGGCCTTGCGCTGGCAGGCGAAGTTGAGTTCCAGCGGCGCGCTGACCAGGGCGATGCGCTGGTGGCCCAGTCCCAGCAGGTGCTCCAGGCCGAGGCGGATGCCGGCCTCGTTGTCGTAGTCGAACCAGGCGTAGGGCGCGGCGCTGTCGGTGCGGCCGTGGGCGACGAAAGGAAAGCCGGCCCGGCTCAGATAGGCGATGCGTTCGTCGCGCACCAGGGTGCGGCCGACCACCAGGCCGTCGACGCGCTTGCCGCGCACCATCTGCTCGTACGAGGGTTGCTCGTTGTGCGGCGACACCGGGGCGATGATCAGGTTCATTTTCGCCGCCTCCAGCGCCTCCGACATGCCGGCCACGACGCCGAGGAACATGGCGTCGCCCAGGTCGGTCGGCAGCAGGGGATAGATGATGCCGACCACGTTCGAGCGGCCGACGGCCAGGCTTCTGGCCATCGGGTTCGCTTCGTAGCCGACCGCCTTGGCGGCCGCCACCACCCGCTCGCGGGTGCGGAAATTGACTTCCGGATAACCGTTCAAGGCGCGGCTTACCGTCGTTTTCGACATGCCGAGTGCGATTGCGAGGCTCTTGAGATTCATGATGGAACAGTCTGAAGTTGGCGCGGCGTGGCAATAAAATGAATGCCGGCCAGCGATTATAGCCGACGCCCCGCCCTGTCCCAGTCCCTCTATTGGTGCACGTTTGAAGAAAATCCGCTCCGCCGGTGAAAATGAAAGCGGCTCCAGCGCGTCGTGGAACGCGAAGTGACCACTAAACCCTCGAAAAACGTGACCAATACTCAATATGCCGCCGGCGCCGTTCCGCGCCGGAAAAAACCTCCCCGCCCCCGCGTCGACGAAGCCGGTATCTGCGCCGGCAAGGCGGGCGCGGGCGCATCCGGGTCGGGATCAATCGGCGCCGGGAAGCGGCCGGCCCGCGCGGCCAAAAAACCCGCCCACGGCGGCGTCGGGCGCGCCGTTTGTGGATCCGGAACAACATGCCGGGCGGACGGCGCTGCTTTATCGGGAAACTGTTCAGCACTGAAATTAATTGCCAATAAAGCAGTTTTCACTGGCGACGCGACATCATTTGACCTACTCTACAGATACACATGTCCGAACGCAATCCCTCCGCAGTTTCCGCCGATAGGTGATGAACGTGGTTTCCCTTACTTCCGTCAACAATGTGCAGACCTCCATCGCGCTGAGCCAGCGTCTGGTGCAGCAGGATCAGTCCCAGGTGCAGCAGGACAACGCGCGCCTGGCGCAAAGCCAGGTGCAACTGGGCCGGGACCAGGAACAGTTGAGCCAGGCGCGGCGGCAGGAACGGCAGGCCGGCCAGTCGGCGGCCTTGGCCGCGCCGCGCACCGACGGCGCCATCGCGGTGCCGTCGCAAAAGCCCTTGCCGGCGGCGCTGGCCCAGCCGCAACGCAATACCCAGGGTCAGACCATCGGCAGCCTGATCAACGTCACAGCGTAAGTTCCCGCTCGACCACCGCCAACCACCAGTGGCGCCCCGCCTCCGGCCGGCGCAGATCAACGGCCTGGCCCATTTCCGGCGTCGCGATGGCCACGCCCCGTTGCGCCGCCAGCGCGACGATGCGGTCGAACGGTTCGTGCCAGACGTGCAGGCCGAGGTCGAAGGTGCCGTTGTGCACCGGCAGCAGCCATTTCCCCCGCAGGTCCAGATGGGCCTGCATGGTTTCCTCCGGCTGCATGTGGATGTCCGGCCATTGATGGTCGTAGGCGCCCGTTTCCAGCAGCGTCACGTCGAAGGGGCCGTAGCGCTCGCCGATGGCGCGGAAGCCGTCGAAGTAGCCGGAATCGCCGCTGAAGAACAGGCGCAGGCCGCCGACCGCGATGACCCAGGATGCCCACAGGGTGCTGTTGCCGTCGAACAGGCCACGGCCGGAAAAGTGTTGCGAGGGCGTCGCCGCCAGCGTCACGCCGTCCACCGTCGTCTCTTGCCACCAGTCGAGTTGCCTGACCTTGGCGGGCGCCACGCCCCAGCCGATCAGGGTGTCGCCCACGCCCAGCGGTGTCAGGAAGTGTTCGGTCTTGGCCGCCAGTTGCAGGATGGCGGCGCGGTCGAGGTGGTCGTAATGGTCGTGCGACAGGATCACGCCCTTGATGGGCGGCAGCTCGGCGATGCTGATCGGCGGCTGGTGGAAACGCTTCGGCCCGGCCCATTGCAGCGGCGAGGCGCGCTCGGAAAAGACCGGGTCGGTCAGCCAGAACTGGCCCTGCAGCTTGAGCAGCATGGTCGAGTGGCCGAGACGGAACAGGCTGTCGTCGGGGGCGGCCAGCAGTTGCTCCCGGCTCAGCGCCCGCACCGGCACGGCCTGGCTGGGCGCGGTGTTGGCCGGCTTGTTGAACAGGAAGGTGAACATCAGCGCCAGCGTCTTGCGCCAGCCCAGCTTGTGGCGCGCGGTCTGGTTGCGGTACTTGCCGGCGCGCCGCTGCGACGCCGGCGCGGCGATGGCGCCGGCCGGCGCGGTGATATCACTCATAGTATGGACTCCCGGTGGGCGCCTGCGGCGCGTTGAACTAAATGTATACTACACAGTGTAGTTCTAAAAACTGAGGAAGTAAACTGCCGGGTGTAAAATATATGTTTCACCCTAGCCCGACTGTCCCCATGACCGCACCGCAACGCCTGACCGACCGCAAGCGCCTGGCCATCATCGACGCCGCCATCGCCGAGTTCCGCGCCAGCGGCTTCGAAGCGACCAGCATGGACAAGATCGCCGCCACGGCGGCCGTGTCCAAGCGCACGGTGTACAACCACTTCCCCAGCAAGGACGAATTGTTCAGCGCGATACTGATGCGCCTGTGGGAGAGCAGCACGGCCTGCACGGCGCCCTGCTACCGCGGCGACGCGCCGCTGCGCGGGCAGTTGCTGGCCTTGATGGGGCAGAAGATGCAGATGCTCACCGACGCCAACTTCCTCGACCTGGCGCGGGTGGCGATCGCCGAAACCATCCACTCGCCCGAGCGGGCCCAGGCGATGGTGGCGAAGCTGGGCGACAAGGACAGCGGCGTGGCCAACTGGATACGCGCGGCGCAGCAGGACGGCAAGCTCAAGCCGGCCGAGCTGCAGTTCGCCTCGTATCTGCTGCAGGGGCCGCTGAAAACCTTCGCCTTCTGGCCCCAGGTGACGCTGGGCCAGCCGGGCCTCGACGCCGCCACGCAACAGCAAGTGATCGAGGCCGCCGTCGACATGTTCCTCGCTTACTTCGCCGTCTAGTGTCCTGAATCACAAGTTCGTTGAGCAATAAATGTGACGAAATCGACCTGAGACAAGGAGCAAAGCACAGCAAGGCCGGGGCCTTGCGCGCATGTGCGACGCAGTATCGGGACGATTCTCGTCATATTTATTCAACGAATCTGTGATTCAGGACACTAGGGAACGGTCAGGGAGGCACTTCCCGCGCAAGGGACCGCCGGCGCGATACGGCCACAGCGCCGCCCGCTTCGATGATAAGATCAGCGGGCCGCCGCTGCGGCCCGCGCGCAGTGCGCCGCGGTTGTGGCGGGCTCCCAAACAGACAGTGAAAAAAATGAGCGAAAAAAAACGGCAAAGCGCGTTGGACGACACCGACCGCACCATCCTGCGTCTGCTGCAACAAGATGCCACCCTGTCCAATCCCAAGTTGGCCGAACATGTATCGCTCAGCGTAACGCCATGCTGGCGCCGCCTGAAACGGCTGGAGGAGGAGGGTTACATCAGCGGCTACCACGCCAGCCTGGACCGCCGCAAGCTGGGCCTGGACGTGCTGGTCTTCGTCCAGCTCAGCTTTCTCGTCGTCACCGATGGCTCGATCAAGAAATTCGAGGAGAAGATAGCCCTGCGTCCCGAAGTGCTGTCCTGCCACAAGGTCACCGGCACGGCGGACTATCTGCTGCAGGTCGTCGCGGTGAACCTGGACGCCTACAGCGATTTCGTCGAAAACGTCCTGCGCGTCATGCCGGGCATCAGCATGATCCACTCCAGCCTGGCGATGCGGGAAATCAAGTCCTCCAGCCTGCTGCCCATACCCGACTGAACGCGCCGCGGGCCGGGCCTGCGGCGCCTGCCCGGCGGCCTGCCGGGGAACTCGATCAGAACTTGTGGCGCAAACCGATGGCCGCGCCGTTGCGCGACGAAGCGGTCTGCGCACCGCCCGCGCCCAGGCTGGCCCCGGCGAACAGCATCACCCCGTTCAGGTCGTCGATTTCATCGCCGCCCAGCGTGGTGCGGTCGAGCCCCGCATACACGTCCGTGCGCTTGGAGAGGTGGTAGTCGGCCAGCGCGTACAGGGTGGCGATGCGTCCCGTGCGCCCCGACGATGCGACGTTCTTGATCGCATCGTTCATGTACCCGACGGTGACCTCGACGGCCGCCGCGGCCTGCCACAGCACGCCGGCGGTCCAGACGCGGTCCGTGCGCGACAGCGCGTTGCCGGAATTGCCAATCATGCTGGTGTTGGCGAGCGCGCCGCCGCTGTTCGAGGCCGCCTTGGCGAAGCCGGGATCGCGCCGCGCCGTGAAATACTGCAGGTACAGCTTCGTCGGGCCGGCCACCCAGGAGCCGCCCGCGCCGGCCAGTTTCATCCGCGCCGAGTTGGCGTCCTTCGATTGCTGCAGCACCGCGCCGACGCTGAGCGGCCCGTTCGCATAGCTCAGCGCCGCGCCGCTGGTGACCCCGGCGCCGCCCTTGCCGGCCTGCTCGCCCAGCGAGTACTGCAGCTCGACGGAGAGCGGGCCGACGCTCTTGGTGTACTTCAAGGTATTGTCGAAGCGTATGCCGTACAGGAACACGCTCCATTCGTTCTCGTTGAAATTCCCGGTTCCCAGCGGATCGTAGCCACCCAGCACATCGGCCGCGATGCCGTACTGGCGCCCGGCGTCGAGTTCGCCCCAATCCTTGCTCCGCAACCCCAGGAAGGCCTGGCGTCCGAAAAGCTGCCCCTGCTGGTCCGGCGCGCCATTGTCGCTCTGGAAGCCGTTTTCCAGCTGGAACACGACGGCATTGCCGCCGCCCATGTCCTCGCTGCCCTTGACGCCCAGCCGCGCGCCCTGGAACGCCCCCTCCATCATGGCCGTCTGGCTGCCCAGCGCGCCGCTCGACGTCAGCTGATTGCTCGTGTAGCGGATCGCGGTGTCGATCACGCCATACAGGGTGAGGTTCGATTGCGCCGATGCGGCCGTGCACAGCGCCATTGCGGCAACTGCCAGTATATTTTTTTTCATTTTTTTGTCTCCGCTATGTCTTTGATCAATTTCATATCCGCGCGTACGGATGGCCGACCGCGCCCCAATCCACCCAAGTTAAGACTTTTCAGCAATTTTTCTGACTCATCGCCTTGTGCGGTTTTCGGCCTGGGACTCGTGGTTTTGAGAGATTTTCACGGTGGCGATAGGTCCGACCGGCAATCAAGTCGAGCACTGCCCGC
>JANXSQ010000191.1 GCA_025356595.1 Janthinobacterium sp.
CGGGCGCGGCGGCCGGGGCGCCGGTGGGCGCGGCGGCCGTCAGCGGCGCCGTCGCCACGCCGGGCGGCTGGTTCGACAGCGCGCCCGGCACGCCGGCCGGATTGGCGCCGGCCGCGCCGTTGCTTTCGCTGGTCTGCTGGCTGCGGATGGCCGAGGCCTCCGGCGGCGAATTCGGCTTGTAGGTTTCGGCGGCCTGCTCGACCTGGGAGAAATCGACGTCGGCGGTGGCCTCGGCGCGCACATTGTTCTCGCCGACGATGGGGATGATGATCGATTCGACCTGCTTGATGACGCTCTGCTGCAACTGCTGCACATATTTGAGCTGGTTCGGATCGAGGTTCTTGGCGTTGGCCTTGTCCTTGTCCTTGCCGCTGTCCGAGAGCAGATTGCCGGCCTGGTCGACCAGGGTCACGTTCACCGGCAGCAATTCCGGCACGCTCGAGGCGACCAGGTGGATGATGGCGCTGATCTGCAACTGGTCGAGGGCGCGCCCCGGATGCAGGTTGAGCAGCACCGAGGCGGTGGGTTTTTGCTGCTCGCGCACGAACACCGACGGTTTCGGCAGCGCCAGGTGGACGCGCGCCGTGTTGACGGCCGACACCGATTCGATCGACTTGGCCAGCTCGCCCTCGAGGGCGCGCTGGAAATTGACTTGTTCGAGGAATTGCGACACGCCCAGTTTCTGGTTCTCCATCAGCTCGAAGCCGACGTTGCCGCCCTTGGGCAGCCCCTGCGCGGCCAGCTTCAGGCGCGCGTCGTGGACTTGCTCGGCCGGCACCAGGATGGCGCCGCCGCCCTCGGAGAACTTGTGCTTGATGTTCAGCTGGTCGAGCGAGGCGGTGATGGCGCCGCCGTCGCGGTCGTTGAAATTGGCGAACAGCACGCGGTACTCGGGCGGCTGGTTCCATATGTAGAGGGCGACGCCGACGGCGATCAGGGCCGCCACGCCCAAGCCGCGCAGGAAATTCTTGCCCATCGGACTCTGGGCGAAATTGCGCATCGCTTCGACCTGGGTCGGCGGCAGCGCCGGCGTGGCGTCCTGGGTCAATTCGAGTTCTTCGGCTACAGCCATGGTCGTTTTCCGCGCGCGTCTTGGGTAAAAGTGGTCATACAGAGCCAGGCCGACAGGAGGCTTGGGCGATAAGCACGATTATGCGGCACGACCCTGTCGTGCCATCGGCGAAACAGAGCCGGCTTTCCGCCCCTGCTCGGCGCAGCGGCCGGCGCGCCCGCTGCTATTGTGGGAACCTGACATCGCCTGTGCACATATTGTACCCGGCGTTGTCGCATGGGCCGTGGATTTGTTCTTTTGTGGCAAGAGATGACAGGAATAGGAGGCAAAGTGAAAACAGGCGGTATAGACAGTAGCCGGATCGAGGCGATGATCGCGCAACTGAAGGCGGCGGCGACGCGTCCGCAGGCGGCGGTGGCGCCCTTGGCGGGCGGCCTGGCCATCAAGGCGGAGGCGCCGGCCAGCAAGGTCAACTTCTCCGACGCGCTGCGCGGCGCGCTCGATTCGGTGAACGGCGCCCAGCGCACGTCCGAAGACCTGGGCAAGAAATTCGCCATGGGCGACGATTCGGTCGGCCTGTCGGACGTGATGATCGCCATGCAAAAGGCCAGCATCTCCTTCCAGGCCAGCATCCAGGTGCGCAACAAGCTGGTGTCGAGCTACCATGAAATCATGAACATGCAAGTTTAGCGTAGGCAAGTCTGGCGCGGCCGGCACCCTGGTGGCCGGGCTGGGCGGGAACGGTTTTTCGACGGAAAGCCGCTCCCGCCCAGCCCGGCCCCTTGTCGTTTACGCCGGGCCTCAGCTCAGGCCGGCGATGCGGGCGTTGCGCTCACGCTCGAGGCGGGTGATGTAGCGCTGCACGTGGGCCAGCATGGGTTTCGGGATGTCGATGAATTGGCAGCCGAGGCGCCGGTTCAGTTTGTTGTTGAGCAGGGTCATGTCGAGCGAGTTGCGGATCTGCAGGGTCGTCGTGACGGTGCCGCCGTCGGGCAGGTCGATGCGGCAGCCCGGGTAGTTCTTGCCGATGGTGTCGCCCAGCATCAGCTTGTTGTCCATGATGGCGATGCCGCCGCAGCTGATGTCGGCCAGCGGGAAGGGCGTGGCCTGGCCGCCCAGCTCCGGCGGCAGCGGGATGACCACGCGCACCGGATTGCTGACCGGCGTGTTCATGCGGTAGTACTCGCGCCTTTGCAGGCGGATCAGGGTGGCCGGCAGGGCGATGCGCAGCGCCGCGCCGTTCTGGAAGCTGCACTCGCTCGCCCCTTCGGCCGAGAACAGGATGCGGATCTTGTCGAGCGTGGTCTCGAAGGAGATGCCGCCGGCCGTCAGGATGCGCCGGTTCTGTTCCTGGTTGATGGAGCGGTCGAGGATGACGGCGTTGTCGTCGGCGTCGACGTCGAGGATGGAGGTGACGCAGACATCCGATTCGCCATGGATCAGCATGCGGATCAGTTGTTTCTTTTCACTGATGCCACGCAGCAATGCAATGATTTCTTTGCGGGATGCGACTTCAAAGTCATGCCAGTTTTCGAGGCCGGAATCCAGAATATGTGCTTGCATTGATGCCTGTCTATGGTTCGGTGAGGAGGGCTGCGGTATCGGGCGCGGCGGGCGGCGCCAGGCCGTTCCTTTGCGCCGATTCAATATGATATAACCAGGCCAGCAGTTCCGCAATCGCGCGATACAGGGCGGGCGGAATCTGCCGGTCCAGGTCGATGTCCATCAACAGGGCGACCAGTTCCTTGGACTCGTGCACGAAGACGCCGTGCTCGCGGGCGCGCTCGATGATTTGCGCCGCCACCAAGCCGCTGCCCTTGGCGACCACGCTGGGCGCCGCCGCGCCGCTCTGGTAGGCCAGCGCGACGGCCGTCTGCAGGCCGTGGCGTTTGTCCTCATTCGGCATCGCCGGCTCCGTTCTGCAGGCCGATGCTCAGCGAGGAGAGCGGCGCGCCGGCCGCCTCCATCGAGCGCTCCAGCGCGCCGGCGTGCTGGCGCAGCGCGGCCGCGCTGCTTTCCGAGTCCGTCTGCACCTGGATGTGCACCTGGCCGCCGGACAGGGTGACGCTGGCCGAGACCGCGCCCAGCAGCGGGAAATTGAAGCGTACCCCGCTGCGCCAGGCCGGCGCCGGCTCCTCGTCGGCGCGCTCGTCCTGGCCGTGCCGCGGCGCGTCCCTGGCGATGTCCCACTCCATCTTCTGGCCGGGCCACACTTCGCCCTGCCACAGCACGCGCGCCTGTTCGTGGGTGTGCAGTTGCAGGTTGATCAACTGGGCCGAGGCCAGGTCGGCGCCGGCCGGCGCGCGGCCGTCCTGCGCCGCCGCCGCCGCAGCCATCTGCGGTTCGCGCATCAGTTGCGGCAGCGTGCGCTTGCCCTCGGCCCATTCGGCGACGTGGGATTCGTAGAACAGGCCGCTGGCGCCGAGCGCCTCGTGCAGGTTCTGCGCCAGCGCGGCCGGGGTGGCGCCGGGGCCGTTCATGAGCGGGGTTTTGCCAAGGATGGCGAGCGGCGCGGCGGGACCGCTTTCCGCCTGCGTCAGGATGCTGGCGATGGCGCGCGCGGTGTTGCTCAGCACGGGCGGCGGCGCGCCGGCGTCGAAGCCGGGCAGCAGGGCCGAGGGCGTCAGCGGCGCCTTGCCGAGCAGGTTGGCGGCCACGCTGCCGGGCCGCGCGCCGGCCGCCTGCGCGGCGCCTTCGCCGTGCGCGGGCGCCTCCGGGCCGGCCTCGGTGTAGGCCAGGGCGACGCTGACGGCCGGTTCGCGCCCGCCGCCGACCTGGAAGCTGGGGCGCGGATCGAGGGCGATCAGGGTCAGCGGCACCTCGGCGCCGACCTGCGCGCCGGGCGGCAATTGCATGCGCGCCGGCGTGCCGGCGACCCGCACGAGGAAGCTGCCGTCGCCCAGGCGCGCCATCACCTGGCCCTGCATCGAGGTGCCCAGCAGGGTTTGCAGCGAGCGTTGGAACAGTTCCTGCGGCGTGCCGCCGACGGCGGCGGCGCCGGCCACGGCGCGCGCCGGCGCCAGCGGCGCGATCGCGGGGTTGGCGTCCAGCCTAGGCAACATGGCGCCCCCGCGTTTCTCTAGACGACGCCGTAGGCGTCGACGACGCGGCGCTGCGTGCTGGTGTTGTTGATCAGGTTGGACAGTTGCGCCATCCAGGGCATCGTCAGGTCGCGGATCTTGCGGTCGTCCTCTAGCATCTGCTTGATGAGGGCGACCTTGCGCAGCCGGTTCTGGCCTTCCAGCGCCTGCGGTTTTTCGCTCTCCTTGAGGGCGCGCACCTGGGTGGCGACGCTCTGCTCCAGCGACTCCAGTTGGTCCCAGTCGCCGCCGCTGGCCGCTTGCAGCATTTGTTCCGTCAGGCCCCGCATCGTTTCGTATACCGACAGCACTTCGTGGTTCGTCATCATGGATCAGGCACTCGCGAGGATGGGTTGACGGGCCTGGCCGGCGTCGGCCAGTGGCGGCGGCGGCAGGTTGCCGATGGCGTTCCAGGAATCGCGCAGGTCGCTCAGCAGCCCCTGCACCTCCTCCAGCATGGCCTGGTCGTTGCTCAGGTTGGCCGTCAGCAGGCGCGCGCTCATGTATTCATACAGGGCGTCGAGGTTCTCGGCGATCTGGCCGCCGACCGTCTTGTCCAGGCTGGCGCGCAGGCCGCTGTCGATGATCAGGATGGCGTGCGAAATTGCCTTGCCCTTTTCCGGCACGCTGCCGGCCTTCATATGGATCAGCGCGCTGCGCACCGCCACCAGGGCGCCGTCGAACAGCATCACGATGAGCTTGTGGGGCGAGGCCGAGACGACGCTCGTTTCCAGCCCTACCTTGGCGTAGGCGTTGACGCCGCGTTGCATGGTTCCAAACATCGTGCTTCTCCTAGTGTGCTATCAATTATTCTTGGCGATGGCGCTCAACTGCTGCGTCAGGAAGGTGGTCGTGGTCTGCATCGAGGCCATCACCACGTCGAGGCGGGTGTACTGGGCCCGGTAGCGCGCTTCGATGCCGGTCAGTTTCTGGCTGAAGGTGTCGCTCTGCTTGGCCAGATCCTTGATGCTGCTGTTGATGCCGACGGATTTGTTACTGATCAAGCCGTTGGTGCCCATGAAGGAGGTCGACAGATTGTTCAACTGATACGCGTAGCCCTGCGAGAAACTGACCGTGCCGCGGTCGCCGACGGCGCCGCCGGTGATCTGGATCTTCAAACCGTCGGCCGCCGAGCCGGCCGCGCCCGTCAGGGTCTGGCCTGAGCCGGTCACGGCCTGGCCGCCCAGCGTGCCGGCGACGTCGTTGCCGGCCACCGGCACGGCGGCGCCGAACAGATCGCTGATCGGCGTGCCGCTCTGGCTGGCAAGGGCGATGTTGGACACCGAGCCGTAGCGGCTGGAGTTGACGCTGAGCTTGCCGGTGGCGTCGATGGCGGCCGTCACCGTCGAACCCAGCTTGGAGAACGCGCTGGCGCCGTTGATGGAGGACTGCAACAGCGTGGCCAGCGCGCTGGGCGTGTAGGTGCCGGCGGGAATGGTCACTGTGGCGGTGTTGGCCGCCGTGGCCGGCGTGGTCTGGTTCAGCGTCACACTCCACTTGGTGTCGTTGGCGATGGTGGTCGTGGCCAGCGGCGCGATGCTGCTCAGCGAACCCTGGCTGGCCATCTGGGTCACCGTCAGGCCGTAGCTGCCCGGTTTGGTGGCGATGCTCGAGCTGGTGAAGGTGACCTGATTGTCGGTGGCAGTGCCGAGCGCGGCGAACAGGCCGCCGATATCGGCGAAATTGTCGCTGATCGCCGTTTGCAGCTTGGTCGAATCGAGCGTCAGGCTGCCGTCCTTTTGGAAGGAAATGCCGATCTGGCTGATGGTGCTCAAGTTGCCCGTCAAGCCGGTGATCGGCGCGCCCAATTGCCTGCGCAACTGGCTCTGGATAGACTGAGTCGTTGAATCACCCATCAACACCGCGCCCGTCTTGGTGTCGGAGTTATAGGCGGTCATGTCGTGGATCGACTTGTTCAGATCGTTGTACGCCTTGACGAAGGCTGTGATGCCGGTCTTCACCGCCGAGCTGTCCTTGGCGACGATCAGATTGGTGCTGCCGATCTTGCCCACGGCCAGGGTCACGCCCTGGATGGCGCCGGTGACATTGTTGTCGGCGCTGTTGATCTGGATCCCGTTCACGGTCAGCTTGGTGCTTTGCGCCGCCGTGTTCTGGGTCAGGTTCTGCGTGCCGGTCGGGTCGTAGGCGAGCAGGGCCGACAGGGCGGCGTCGGCCGGCGCCGCGCCGCTGCCGCTCAGGCTCAGCTTGATACTGGAGGAGGCGCCCGTCTTGGTCGAACTCAGCACCAGATGGTTGGGCATGGCGCTGCCGTCGGAGACGATGCTGGCGGTGACGCCGAGGCCGGCCTTGTTGATGGCGTCGCGTATGCCCTGCAGGGAATTGTTGCTGCTGTCGATGACAATGGAGCCGGTCGCCTGGGTGCCGTCCTGGGCGAAGCTGGCGCCGGAGTAACTGCCGGCGGTGCCCGCCGTCAGACCGGCGATGGTGGGATCGCTGCCGCCCACCGTGATCGGACTGGCGCCGTTGGAACTGAGCGAGATCGAACTGGCCGTCGTGACGCTGGAGCCGCCGTTGGCGACGCCGCTGGCGTGGCCGATGCCGCCGCTGGTGGCGCCGCTGGTCGCTTCGCTGACGGTGATGTTGGAGCCGTCGGGGCGGGTGAACTTCAGTGTCCCGGCGGCGGCCGTGCCGGACACCGTGATGTTGGCGGCCGTCAGGGCGTCGCTGACCGCGCCCGGCGTGCTCAATGCCAGATCGATGGAGGCCGCCGTCACGCCGGCGCCGCCCGCCACGTTCGCGCCCTGAGTGGCGATCTGCACGCCGCCCACCGACAGGGTGTAGCCGCCGGCGGCGTCGGTGGCGATGTCGCCGAAGCCGCCGAACAGGGTGGCGCTGGTGCTGGTCGGGGCCGCCGTGGCGACCACGCCGGTGGTCAGGGTCTTGGCGTTGATGGCGTCGGCCAGCGCGCGCGCGCTGCGCGTCGTGCCGTCGGTGGTGATGGCGGTGCCGTTGATGTTCAGCGAGCCGTTGCTGACGCCGCCGGCGATGACGCCGTTGCCCAGCCCGGTGCCGGTGACGCCGAAGGCGCCGCCCGTCACCGCGCCGAGCTGGAAGGACAGGGTGGTGGCGCCGCCCAGGCCGATCGAGGCCGTGGTGCTGGCCAGACCGCTGGAGGTCAGTGTTTGCGACTGCGCCAGTTGCGTCACGTTAATATTGTAGTTGCCGGGTACGGCCAGGCTGGTGGCGGTGGCCGAGACGACAGCGGGGTCGGAGGCGTTGGCGGAAATGGAGCGGAAATTGGCGGGCGTGCTGAGGGACGACAGCGAGCCCTGAAAGACGCCGATGGCGCTGCTCAGCTTGCCGTAGGCGGTCAATTTTGCCTGGAACGCGGCGGTCTTGGCATCATAGGTGGCCAGCGGCGCGCTCTCGACAGTCATGAGCTTGGTGACGATGTCGTTCACATTTAATCCGGAACCGATGCCGGGGGATGAAAGCGCGGGGATGGTGGCCACTTAATGCTCCTAGGAAAACGCTAATATAAGTCATTATCGGCAGAATCAAACCGGACTTGAGAGGGGGATTGCGGCTTCAGTTTCGGGCATCGCCGCTTCCTCGCGTCCCGCCCGCGGCAAGAGGCGGCGCGGCGGGCCGATCGCAGCATGCTTGCCGGTGCATCTGGCGGGACGGGGCGCCTGGGGCGGGTGGGAGCCGCCTTGCTGTCGACGAAAAAAAATCCCCGGCTGAAGTGCTCAGCCGGGGATTTCATTGAAACGAGCGCTGTTACTGATTCGGCGATTAGCCGCGCAGCAGACTCATGACGCCGTTCGGCAGCGAGTTAGCCTGGGCCAACATCGCGGTACCGGCTTGTTGCAGGATCTGGCCGCGGGTCAGATTGGCCGTTTCCGAAGCGAAGTCGGTATCGACGATACGGCTGCGCGATGCCGACAGATTTTCCGTCGTCGATTGCAAGTTGGAGATGGCCGAGCTGAAGCGCGATTGCAGAGCACCGTACTGGGCGCGTTGGCCGTTCACCGAAGCCAGCGCGGCGTCGGCGATTTTCAGGGCCAGTTGTGCGCCGTCGAAGGTGGTCACATCCAACGATGCGACGTCTTTCAATACGGATGCGCCTGAAGTCGCCAGACCCGAACCGGCGTCCGTGATGTTGTAGCTTTTTTCCGAGTCGAACGTCAGCCGGCCGTTTGCGACCGCAGTGGTGCCGGTTCCGGTCAAGCCCGTGAACGAGGCCGTCAGCGCGTCTTTGACTGTTGGCGTGTCGACGGCATAGGTTGCCGTGGCGAAGACCGTGTTGCCAGCCGCGTTGGTATTTTTGAGATTAATGTCATTGCCGGCGGCATTGGTCAATTTGATGCCGCTATTTGTGGCGTCATACTGTGCAGTAACGCCAGTTTTCGACGTCTGGGCATTAATCGCATTGATGCCGGATGCATAGTCACTTGCCGTGGTGCCGCCGCCCATGGAGAAGGACACGGTCACGGCGTTTGCCGCCGTATTGTCCGAGGCGATCGTGAACGAATACGATTCAGATGCGCCCAACTGGAGCGACATATCGGTTTTTGCCGTCGCCGTTACGCCGGTGGTCGCAGTTGCTTTGTTGACGTTGGCGGCGATCGTTTTCGCCGAGTCGCCGGCGTTCGTGGTAACCGTCGAGCTGCCCAGCGAGCCGTCCACTTTGATCGTACTGCCAACCACGCTTGTGACAGCGGTTATTGCAACAGCATCTTTTTCGACGCGGTTGTCGCCGTAGGTGTTGGTCAGGAAGTTGGCGCCGCTGGCCGAGATCAGTTGGTTGGCGTTCGCGCCGACCTGGAAGTTGGCGGTGCCCATGCTGCCGTCGAGCAAATTCTGGCCGTTGAACTGGGTGGTTTGGGCGACGCGGTTCAGTTCCGAACCGAGTTGGCCGACCTCTGTCTGCAGGGCTTGGCGGTCGCTGGCGGTGTTGGTCGAGTTCGACGATTGCACGGCCAGTTCGCGGATACGTTGCAGGATGTCGCCCGAGGTGGACAAGGCACCCTCGGCCGTTTGCGCCAGCGAAACGCCGTCGTTGGCGTTGCGGGTTGCTTGCGTCATGCCGCGGATTTGCGAAGTCATCCGGTCGGAGATGGCCAAACCGGCCGCATCGTCTTTGGCGCTGTTGATACGCATACCGGAGGACAGGCGTTGCAGCGAGGTGGCCAGAGCCGATTGCGAGCTCGACAGATTGCGTTGCGAATTCAGGGAAGAGATGTTGGTGTTGATAACTGAGGTCATGGTAATTCTCCGGACAGGTGCTTCAAGTTGGGCTATGTGCTCTTTACTTTGGTCTGTCTCCGCGTTCCGAGACAATCAAACCGCTGTTGTAATCTTTAACGGTTGCCCCCTGGAAAAGTTTATGGTGAGAACGTCGCTTTATTTTCATTTTCCCGCCTCGGTTTCCCCTATGGCCGCCCGTTAAACGACAGTGAAACGGAGAACTTGAGGGCGTAAATAATTTTATTTTCAAGCTTTTCAGCCCTGTTTTCATCGTCGCGCCCGTCCGGAGAGTCGGGGGGAATTGCATTTTCGATACTCAATCCGATGTCACTGCCCCCAGAAACGCAAAAAACCCGCCGTGGCGGGTTTGGGGATGCCGCGCCGGCGCCCTCAGTCGGCGGTGACGACGCGGTTCTTGCCGGTCTGCTTGGCCTGGTACATGGCGCGGTCGGCCCGCTTCACCAGGTCGGCCTGGTCTTCGTTGGGCAGGCGCAGCGCGACGCCGGCCGAGAAGGTGATCAGCACCTTCTCGTTTTCATGCAGGAAGAAGTGCTTGGTCAGCTCGCGCTGCAGCCGCGTCATCGTCTGCGCGGCCGCCTCGACCGAGGTTTCCGGCAGCAGGATGAGGAATTCCTCGCCGCCGAAGCGGGCGATCACGTCCATCGAGCGCAGCGTCTCCTTGACGATCTTCACCAGATGCTTGAGCGCGGCGTCGCCGGCCAGGTGGCCGTAGGTGTCGTTGAGGCGCTTGAAATCGTCCAGGTCGAGCATGGCGATGCACAGCGGCGTGCCGCGGCGGTCGGCGCGCGCCGTCTCGCGCTCGAACACATCGTCCAGGCCGCGCCGGTTCAGGCTGCCCGTCAACTGGTCTTCACGCACCAGCTCGCTCATATGCTGCAGCTTCGCCTCCAGGGTGTGGATGCGCAATTCCGCGTCCTGCACCTCCTGGCGCGCCAGCACCATCTTGTCGCGCGCCTTCAGCGCCTCCGTCTGCACCATGCGGGTTTCGCGCAGCACCTCGTCGAGCACATAGTTGAGCTCGCTGATATTCTCCGCCTTGCTGATCTTTTCCGAATAGCCGCCGATTTTCTCGTGGAAGTCGCCGGTGCTGGCGGCCACTTGGCCGAGGCGGTCGATGAAGGTCATCATCATGTTCTTGACCGTCATCTTGACGTCCGACAGGCTGTGCTTGAGCTGGCCCTGCTTGTAGATCACCTCCTTCAGGCTGCGCGTGGCGTCCTCCAGCGCGCGCTGGTCGATCGGTCCGGTGATCAGGTTCTGCACGGCGTCGATCTGGCCGCGCAGCCAGCTGTCGTCGTCGAGCAACTCGCTGACGTTTTCCAGCAGCAGCTTGAACAGGCGCAGCAGCAATTCCTGCTGCTCGGCCGTGTCGCCGCTCTTCAGCTCGATCTGGTAGCACAACTGTTTCAGGCGCGCGGCGATCTCGCTCAGCGCCTCCTCCGAATGGGCCTGCTTGATGGCGCTGCCCAGCGATTCCGATTCGGCCACCAGGTCCGGCGTGCCCGTCAGCAGCGAGGCGACGGCGAAGGTCAGGGTGCGGCTGAGCAGGTCGCGCAGCATGCGGCTCTGTTCGCTTTCCAGGGCGATCGCCGTTTCGATGCCGACGCCCTTCTTCAAGTGCTTGTCGACCAGTTGCGAGAGCGCCTTCGCGTAGCCGTCCCAGTCGCGCGTCTTGACGGCGCGGTTGAAGCGGCGGCCGAAGTCGGCCAGGTCGCCGACGTTTTCGCTCAGCCTGCCGGCGAACTGGCTCAGCACCTTGGTCGGGCCGTCGTCGACGGGGGCGCTGGCGGCGACGACGGCGGCCGGCTCGGGCTCCTCGCCGAGGCCGGCGATCTCGTTGTAGATTTCGCGGTAGGCGTGCGGGGTCGGGGCGATGCGCCGCGTGGCCAGGCGGCGGAATGCCTCGCGGGCGATGTCGGCCGGATTCAGGGCCGCGGTGCTGGCGCCGGCCACTGCGGCGGCGGGAGGGGGGGATTTTGTCGACATGTTGCGCACGGCCTCTATAAGGGTTTGCTGATTGTCCCTATGATATGCCAAGGTCCGCGGCAACAAACGGGGAATTAGCGGGCGGAAGGCGTCTTACTTTGGAGCATGGATGTTGCCGCGCCGGAAACTGCCGGCGCTGGTTTTTTCAAGCCGGGCACAAGGCGCGCGCGCCGGCCTATTCGATCAACTGGTTCTTGATGGCGTAGTGGGTGAGCTCGGCGCTGTTCTTGAGTTTCATCTTCAGCAGCAGGCGGGCGCGGTACTCGCTGACGGTCTTCACCGACAGCGACAGTTCCTGGGCGATCGCGCCCACCGTCTTGCCGGAGGCGATCAGCGTCAGGGTCTGGTACTCGCGGTCCGAGAGCGTGTCGTGCAGCGGCGTCTCGTGGTCCTCGCCGACGCTGTTGGCCAGTTCCTGCGCCAGCGCCGCCGAGATGTACTTCAGGCCGCCGGCCACCTGGCGGATCGCCGTCACCAGCTCGCGCGGCGCGCTCTGCTTGGTCAGGTAGCCGGAGGCGCCCGCCTTCAGGGCGCGGATCGCGTACTGGTCCTCGCGGTGCATCGACAGCATCAGCACGGCGATGTCGGGGCGCTCCTTCTTGATCTGCTTGAGCACGTCGATGCCGCTGCGGTCGGGCAGGGAGATGTCGAGCAGGATCACCTGGCAGGCGGCGTCGCGGAACAGGCGGACCGCGTCGAGGCCGTTTTCGGCCTCGCCGGCGACGACGATGTCGCCCGTCTCGGCGAGGATCTGCTTCAGGCCGGCGCGCACGATGGCGTGGTCGTCGGCGATGAAGACCTTGATGGTGGGGGTGTCGGTCATTGATTCATCATAATGTTGTTGTCGGGGCCGCGACGCTGCCCGGCGCGGCGGCGGCGGCCGCTATTATCGTCTCCCTGGGCGTGGCCAGCTTGATTTTGATGGTGACGACGGTGCCGCCGCCGGCCGCGTGGCCCAGGGTGAGGGTGCCGCCCAGCGCGTTGGCGCGCTCGGCCATGCCGCGGATGCCGAAGGATTTCGGCTTGGCGCGGTCGGTCGGCCAGATGCCGCCGCCATTGTCGGTGATTTTCAGGCTGATGTGGTGGCGCAGGCGCGCCAGGCGCACCGTGACGCGGCTGGCGTGGGCGTGCTTGGCGATGTTCGTCAGCGCCTCCTGGAAGATGCGGAACAGGGCGGTGGCCTGGTCCAGGCCGAGGTCGATCTCCTTCTGGTTGCTGGCGAAGTGGCAGGGCAGGCCGGCCTGGGCCTCGAATTCCTTGCTCTGCCATTCCAGCGCGGCGACGATGCCCAGGTCCAGCATCGAGGGGCGCAGGTCGAGCGAGATGCGGTGCACGGCGTCGATGGTGCGGTCGACCAGCTCGTCGAGGTAGGCGGCCTTCTCCTGCAGCAGGGCGCTGTCGGCCGGCAGGCGCTTGGCCAGCATGGCCAGCGCCATCTTGATGGCGCTCAGGTTGCCGCCCAGGTCGTCGTGGATCTCGCGCGCGATGCGCGTGCGCTCCTGCTCCTTGACGCGGTCGACGTGGGCGCTCAGTTCGGCCAGGCGGGCGCGCGACTGCTGCACCTCGAGCTGCTCGAGGCGGCTCTCGGTGATGTTGGTCATGATGCCCTCCCACTGCACGCCGCCCTCGCACAGGCGCGGCGTCGAGCGCAGATTGATCCACTTCACGTCCTTCCAGGCGTCGACCCAGATGCGGCCCTCCCAGTTCCAGCTCCACAGCGCGCTCTTCGAGGCCTGCATCGCGTCCAGGTAGGACTTGCGGTCGTCGATCAGGATCAGTTGCAGGAAGCGCTCGGGCTGCTGCTGCAACTGCGCCGCGCTCAGGCCCAGCAGGGCCAGGCAGCCGTCGCTCAGGTAGGGGAAGCAGACGCTGCCGTCGTCGCGCAGGCGGAACTGGTAGACCAGGCCCGGCGTGTTCGAGACGATGGCGTTGAAGCGCGACTGCACCTGCGCCAGCGCGGCGGCGGTGGCCTGCGGCGCGCTCAGGTCCTCGCCGATGGCGAGGATCAGGGCATGGCCGTCGCGGCTGGTGCGCAGCAGGCGCAGCGTCAGCGGGTACAGAGTGGCGTCGCGGCGGCGGTGCTCGGTGTGCAGGCAGACCTGGGCGCCGATGTCGTGGCTCAGGCCGGCCAGCAGGGCGTCGAACTGGCCGCGCGTCAGTTGCGGCGCCAGGGCGAACGGCGTCTGCCCGATCAGCTCGGCGGCCTCGCGCTGCAGATTGGCGCAGGCGGCCTGGTTGACGTCGATGAACTGCAGCGTGGCCGCGTCGATCAGGTAAATCTCCGACGGCGAACCCTGCATCAGGGGGGCCAGGCTGGGCGTCTCGGCGGCGGGGCGTGTGGTTTTGCGCATGGAAATCGTTTATACGGTTCAGGGGCCGCGCCGGCGCG
>JANXSQ010000219.1 GCA_025356595.1 Janthinobacterium sp.
CCGCGGCGCGTCCCGCCGCGCCGGCCGCCGCGCCGGCGAAGAAGCTCAGCGCCGCCCCTGCCGGCGACGAATGGGAGGAGTTTTAAGTTCCACCGCGTTGGCGGGCCGGTCCCCGGGCATCGTTTTAGTCGTTAGAAAAAAAGGTAATACACATGCCGCACAATAAATCGGACACCGTCAAAGAGTTTGACTTCACGGCCAAGGACTTCGAACGGGTCCGGACCATGATTTACAAGCGCGCCGGCATCGCCCTGGCCGAGAGCAAGCAGGAAATGGTCTACAGCCGCCTGGCGCGGCGTTTGCGCGCCACCGGCATCGCCTCCTTCGTCAAGTACCTCGACGATCTGGAGGCCGGCCGCCTGGGCGACGAGTGGGAGGCCTTCACCAACGCCCTGACCACCAATCTGACCTCGTTTTTCCGCGAGTCGCACCACTTCCCGCTGCTCGCCGAGCACGCCAAGAAGATCGGCGGCCCGCTGACCATCTGGTGCTCCGCCAGCTCCACCGGCGAGGAGCCGTACTCGATCGCCATGACCGTCTGCGAGGCCTTCAACACGCTGACCCCGCCGGTGACCATCATCGCCACCGACATCGACACGAACGTGCTGAACACGGCCGCCAACGGCGTCTACACCCTGGACCGGCTCGACAAGATGTCGCCCGAGCGGGCCAAGCGCTTCTTCCAGCGCGGCAAGGGCGAGCGCGAGGGCATGGTGCGGGTGCGCCAGGAGCTGCGCCAGATGATCACCTTCAAGCAGCTCAACCTGCTGGCCGACGGCTGGCCGCTGACGGGCCAGTTCGACGTGATTTTCTGCCGCAACGTGATGATCTATTTCGACAAGCCGACGCAGCGCAAGATCCTGTCGCGCTTCGTGCCCCTGATGAAGCCGGACGCGCTGCTGTTCGCCGGCCATTCGGAGAATTTCCTCTACGTCTCAGAATCATTGAAGCTGCGCGGCAAGACGGTGTATGAGTTGGACGACCGCGGCGCCGCCCCTAAACTGTCCGCGCACAGAAGCTGAGAATCATATGAGCATAGAATCCAAGGAACACTTCGCCACGAACGTTTATTACGACCGGACCTTCGACTGCGAGGCGGCGAAGATTTTGCCGGGCGAGTATTATTTCACCAATAAGGACATGCTGATCGTCACCGTGCTCGGCTCCTGCGTCTCGGCCTGCATCCGCGACCGCGTCACCGGCCTGGGCGGCATGAACCACTTCATGCTGCCCGACGGCGGCAGCGGCGACGCCAACAGTCCGGTGTCGGCCTCGATGCGCTACGGCACCTACGCGATGGAAATCCTCATCAACGACCTGCTCAAGGCCGGCGCGCGGCGCGAGAACATGGAGGCCAAGGTCTTCGGCGGCGGCGCCGTGCTGCGCGGCTTCACCGCCATCAACGTCGGCGAGCGCAACGCCGCCTTCGTCATCAACTACCTGCGCGCCGAGAAAATGCGCGTGGTGGCCGAGGACTTGAACGACATCCACCCGCGCAAGGTGTATTTCTTCCCGCGCACCGGCAAGGTGCTGGTGAAGAAGCTGATGCAGACGCACAACGACACGCTGGTCAAGCGCGAACAGGATTACGCCAGCCGCCTCAAGGTGCAGCCGGTGGGCGGCGAGATCGAGCTGTTCTGAGACGCCCCGGAGGGCGCGCCCGAGGGCGCGTCCCCTTTACAATATTGCATAGGGCCAGGCCCGGAAAGTGGATAGTATGAAGATCAAAGTCTTGATTGTGGATGACTCGGCCCTGATCCGCAGCGTGATGAGCGAAATCGTCAACAGCCAGCCCGACATGGAGGTGGTCGGCGTGGCGCCGGACCCGCTGGTGGCGCGCGAGCTCATCAAGCAGACCAACCCGGACGTGCTGACCCTGGACGTCGAGATGCCGAAGATGGACGGCCTGGATTTCCTCGAGAAGCTGATGCGCCTGCGCCCGATGCCGGTGCTGATGGTCTCCTCGCTGACCGAGCGCGGCTCGGAAATCACCATGCGCGCGCTGGAGCTGGGCGCGGTCGACTTCGTCACCAAGCCGAAGATCTCGATCCAGAGCGGCATGCGCGACTACACCGACATGATCGCCGACAAGATCCGCGCCGCCTCGAAGGCGCGCATCCGCGCCCGCACCCTGCCGGTGGCCGGCGAGGCGGGCACGGCGCCGTTGCCGGCGCTGCGCAACCCGCTCACCTCGAGCGAGAAGCTGATCATCGTCGGCGCCTCCACCGGCGGCACCGAGGCGATCCGCGAATTCCTCATGCAGATGCCGTCCGACTGTCCCGGCATCCTGATCACCCAGCACATGCCGGAGGGCTTCACGCGCTCCTTCGCGCGGCGCCTCGACTCGCTGTGCAAGATCTCGGTGCAGGAGGCGGCCGGCGGCGAGCGCATCCTGCCGGGCCACGCCTACATCGCGCCCGGCCACTCGCACCTGACCCTGACGCGCAGCGGCGCCAACTACATGACCAAGATCGACCAGGGCGAGCCGGTGAACCGCCACCGCCCCTCGGTCGACGTGCTGTTCCGATCGGCGGCCCAGGCGGCCGGCAAGAACGCGGTCGGCGTCATCCTGACCGGCATGGGCAAGGACGGCGCGGCCGGCATGCTGGAGATGAGGGAGGCGGGCGCGTATAATTTCGCCCAGGACGAAGCCAGTTGCGTGGTGTTCGGCATGCCGCGCGAGGCCATCGCCATGGGCGGCGCCCACGAGGTGGGCGCGCTGACGGCGCTGCCGGGCATGGTGCTGGGCTACCTGGCCAAGCACGGCATGCGCGCTTTGCGGGTATAAACGAGGTTTCCGCGCTTTTACTGCGACATTGTTCGCCTAAAAGCAACGAAACTGCTATCCTATAAACTGCTGCTACGACGGCGGCCCGAGCGCCGCCGCCGCTGTCGACATTATTAATAAACCGCTAGAGAAACAACGGAGTAATTCATGGCTGATCCAAAGATGAAATTTTTAGTCGTTGACGATTTTTCGACGATGCGCCGCATTGTCCGGAATCTGTTGAAGGAACTGGGATACGCCAATGTCGACGAGGCGGAAGACGGCGTCATGGGCCTGGCGAAACTGCGCGCCGAATCGTTCGACTTCGTCGTCTCCGACTGGAACATGCCGAACATGGACGGCCTGACGATGTTGCAGCACATCCGCGCCGACCCCGCGCTGGCGAAACTGCCGGTGCTGATGGTGACGGCCGAAGCGAAGAAGGAAAACATCATCGCCGCCGCCCAGGCCGGCGCCAGCGGCTACGTCGTGAAACCGTTCACGGCCGCCACGCTCGACGAGAAGCTCAACAAGATTTTCGAAAAACTGGAAAAAGCCGGCGCCTGACAGCGCGCCGCATCCGCGCGTCGCTGCGGCGGCGGCCGGCCCGCACGGGCGCGCGCCGC
>JANXSQ010000237.1 GCA_025356595.1 Janthinobacterium sp.
CCGGCGCGCCGGCGGCGCTGTTGCTGTCATTGGTGGCGGCGTCGCCGCGGGGGGCGAACTGCAGCGCCGCCGGCAGCGCTTGCGGCGGCGGTGTCAGCGGCATCAGCGGCGGCGCCATGGCGGCGAGCAGGCCGGCGTCCGGCGCCGGCGAGGCCGGCGCGGTGTCGGCCGGCGCGTCGGCGGCGACCGCGTCGCCGTCCTTGTCGTCCGATTCGGCAGGCTGGCCGGCGTCCGTCAGTTGGCTCAGGCCGAAAAACTGGGCGAACAGCGGCAGCACCGGCGCGGCGGCCCTGTCCTGCGGGGCAGTCGCCGTTTTGCCGCTGTCGGTCGGCGCGGCCGCTGCGATTACTGTAGTCGGCGCCGCCGTTTTTGCCGGCGCCATGGTGATGGTCATGGTCATACTTCATTCCCGTCCGGATCGGAGGCTTCGATGAGGGCGTAGGCGAGCCGGCCCTCTTTATTGGCGTGCATGTCGCCCAGGGAAAGCCCCAGGCGTTCCTTTTCTTGCGAGCACGCTTGAAACGCTTGCGCATGGCTGGCGCGCAGTTGCGCCAGCAGCGCCTGTTCGTCGGCGCTCCATGGTCCGCGCGCCGCCAAGGCCGGTAACTCGTTCGCCAGGGTCGTGTTAACGGCGGCCAAGGCGTCCCAGTCGGCCGTCGCGCTGGCTCTGGTCATGGCCCGGGTCAAGCGTTCGATCGCTGCGCTCCTAGGCATTCTTTGCCTGTACGCCCTGCCAGCCCTGCCTGATCGTGGTGAGCAGTTCCTGCACATGGTCGATCTTGCCGGTGTCGAGGTCGATGCCGGCCCGGAACAGGCGCTCGGCGCAATAGTCGTACAGGCGCGCCAGATTGGCGACGACTTCGCCGCCGTGCTCGAAATCGAGCGAGCTTGACAGACCATTGATGATCTCGATGCACTTGTTCAGGCTGACCGCCTTCTGCTCGTAGCGCTTGCCCACGATGTGGCCGCGCGCGCGCGCCAGTTCTTCCAGCAGGCCGTCGGTGAGCACCAGCACCAGTTCGACCGGCGAGGCGCGCGCCGTCTGCGCATCCAGATTGACTGAATGGTAACTGCTATAGGCTTCATGATTCATGTGTTCTCACTGTGGTGGCGCGGCGGACCAGGGGAGGCGCCGCCTTAGTTTTTGTTGCCGAAGAGGGCGTCGAACAGGTCGGTGTTCTGCGCCATCTGCGACTGCAATATGTTCAGTTGGGTGAATTGCATCTTGTACTTGTTAAACATGGCCACGTAATCACTCTCGAAATCGGCCTGTTTCTTGTCCAGCGAGGTCTGCAGTTTCGACATCGACGCCTCGCGCTGCGCCAGTTGGCCGGTGCCGGCGCTGGTCCACAATTTCAGGTATTGGTCGAGCTTGCCGACGACGCCGCTCGAGGCGCCCGTCAGATTGCTGCCGATCGCCGTGTCGAGTCCGGCCGGATTGCGCGCCAGCGCGGAGGTCAGCTTGGCCGCGTTCAGCGTCAGCACGCCGTCGCGGTTGCTCGTGATGCCGTAGGTGGACAGCGAGCCGACGCTGCTTTCGCGCAGCGTCCGGACCATTTGTTCGCCCAGCACGCGCATGCCGCTGTCGCCATAGTAAGGGCCGGGGGCGGTGCCCTTCTGCGGGTCGCCCGGGTCGGTCAGCGTGTCGAGCAGGCTCTTGAGCTTGTTGTAGGAGTCGACGAAGCCTTGCGCATTGGCCGTCGTGCCGGTGGCGTCCAGGCCGACCGTGACGTTCAACAGCGGGTCGGTGGCGGCCTGGGCCTTGGTGAAGGTCATGCTGACGCCGGTGATGCCGGTAAAGGTGTTCGAGCTCTGGTTGATGGCGATGCCGGTGCCTTTCGCACCGAGCCAGATGAGGGCGTCCTGGGCCGGCACCACTTGCTGGGGTGCGCCGAGCGCCGCGATCAAGGCGTCGTCGTGGCCCGCCTGCAAGTCCGGCGCCGAGAGGGAGATGTTCCCGGCGGCGCCGCTCGTGCCCGAGGTCAGCACCAGTTGTTCGCTGCCGCCGATGTTGATGACCGAGGCCGTCACCTTCGAGCTGTCGTGCGGCGCGGCGTTGATGGCGGCGGCGATCTCCTTGGCCGTCAGGCCGGCCGCGCCGTCCGTGTCGGCGGCCTGCAAATCGACGGTGAACGGGACTTGCGAGCCGACCTTGATCGACAGCGTACCGGTGCCGGCGGCCGGCGTGGCCGCGCCGGTCAGGCCGCTGATCGAGACCTGGTTGGTGGTGGCCAGGTGGTCGACGAAGAAGCTGTAGTTGCCGGGTACGGCGGTGGGGCCGGCCGTGGCGCTGCCCAGCGACGGGTTGTCGAACGTGGCCGCCTGGGCCAGCACGGTCTTCTTCACCGACATCGCGCTCAGGCTGCTCTGGTAGGCCGTGATGGCCGCCTTCAGCGAGGTGAGGCCTTTGGCGCGGGCCGTCGCCGTGGCGGTCTGGTTGGTGATGAGGGTTTGCCGATCGACGCTGTATTTGTCGGTCCACGCTTTCGCCGACGTGTCGACGTTGTAGGGTACGGGGGCGGTGCTGGCCATGTCAAACTCCTAGTATGGGGGAACTCAGTGGATACCCTAGTACAGGGCGACCAAAAATGTGCTCAACTGAAATAATTTCGCAAAAAATATTGCGCAACGCCATTATTTCACCTGCCCGCGCATCCACACCTGGGTCGCCAGTTCGTCCTGCCGCTTGCTGTCCTGCCGTTGCGCGGCGCCGTCGGCGTCCTTCTGTTTCTGTGTCAAGACCTGGTCGAGCACCTCGCGCCGGGCCCAAGCCGCGTTCAGGGCGCGCTGCGACAGCGCCATATTGGCCTCGTGCAGGTGCAGGTCGACGCGGTGCGTGTCGACCATCTCCATCACGGCCTGCTTGTAGTTGCCGCAGTTGACGGACAGGGCCAGGGGCAGGGCGCCGCTGGCCCCGCTTCCAGTGTAGAGTCCGGTCAGGCGCTCGAGGTTCTTTTGGTAGCGTTCCTTGACTTTGGTCTGGGCCGCCATCTCGCCCTGCAGGCGCTCGACCTCGGTGTTGCGCAGGCTCACCAGGGTGGTCAGATTTCTGATCGTATGCGAGGTTGTCATGCCATCATCTTTTCAAGTTGGACTACGCAGGGTTCCAGGGGCGCTTCTTCCTTCGTTCCCTGGCACAGGAAAGCCTCGATGGCCGGATGCAGTTGCACGGCGTGGTCGGTGACCGGGTCGGCGCCGGGCACATAGGCGCCCAGCGGAATCAGGTCGCGCACGCGGGCGTGGCGCGCCATCGACGCCTTCAGGGCGCGCGCCGCCAGCAGGTGCGGCTGGTCGATGACCTGGGCCATGCAGCGGCTGATCGAGGCGGCGATGTCGATGGCCGGATAATGGCCGCGCTCGGCCAGTTCGCGCGTCAGCACGATGTGGCCGTCGAGGATGGCGCGGGCGGTGTCGACGACCGGATCCTGCTGGTCGTCGCCCTCGGCCAGCACGGTGTAGATAGCGCTCATGCTGCCGTCCTCGTGTTCGCCGTTGCCGGCGCTCTCGACCAGTTGCGGCAGGGCCGAGAAGACCGAGGGCGGATAGCCGCGCGTGGCCGGCGGTTCGCCCAGGGCCAGCGCCACCTCGCGCAGCGCCATCGCGTAGCGGGTCAGCGAATCCACCAGCAGCAGCACGTGCTTGCCCTGGTCGCGGAAGTGGGCGGCGATCGAGTGGCACAGCTCGGTGGCCATGATGCGCATCAGGGGCGACTCGTCGGCCGGCGCGATGACCAGCACGGCCTTCTTCAAGCCCTCCGGGCCGAGCGACATTTCGACGAATTCGCGCACCTCGCGCGAGCGTTCGCCGATCAGGCCGACGACGACGACGTCGGCCACGGTCTGGCGCGTGATGATGCCCAGCAGGACGCTCTTGCCGACGCCGCTGCCGGCCATCAGGCCGACGCGCTGGCCCTTGCCCAGAGTGAGCATGGCGTTGATGGCGCGCACGCCGACGTCGAGCGGTTCGTTGACCGGTTGTTTCTTCAGGGGGTGGACGCGCGGCGGCGTCGCCTCCAGCACGTGCTCGCCGCCCAGCCGGCCCAGGCCGTCGATCGGTTCGCCCAGGCCGTTCACCATGCGGCCCAGCCAGGACGGGCCGATCTGCAGCAGGGCCTTGTCGGGCAGGGGCAGCACGCGCGCGCCGGTGGTCATGCCGCTGGCCTTCTTGAAGGGCATCAGGAAGGACAGCTTGTCGCGGAAGCCGACCACCTGGGCGTCCAGCCATTCGCCGGACACGGTTTCGATCTGACAACGCTGGCCCGTGTGCAGGCGGCAGCCCGCGCTTTCGAGCAGCAATCCGGAGGCGCCCACCAGTCGCCCGGTCGGCGTGGCGACCGGCACGGCGCCGATCTCCAGATTGCGCAGCGTGTCGGCGATCATGTCGTCACTTCCTCGTCGGCGTGGTCGGAGGCCAGTTGCAGGTGGCTGCTCACCTGGTCCATGCAGGCCGCCAGGCGCTGGTGGCAGCCGGCGTCGACTTCGTTGTCGCCGGCCTTGATGCGGCATTCGCCGGCGTCGAGGCGGGCGTCGGCGATCAGGTTCCAGCGCTTGGCGCGCTTCGGATCGAGTTCGCTGATGCGTTTCAGTTCCTCCGGATTGAGGAAGACGTCGATCTCCTCGCGCGTCGGCGGCATCGAGGCCAGCGTCTCGTCGACCAGGGCCAGCAGTTGCACCGGCTGCAGCGCCAGTTCGGCGCGGATCACCTGGCGCGCCACCTTGGCCACCAGGTCGACGACCTCCTTGCGCTGCGCGGCGCGGTAGTCGGCGCGCACCTTCTTCAGATTCTTCAGGATGGCGTCGACCGGGCGCGCCAGGCGGTCCAGCGCGACCAGGGTCTCGTTGCGGCCCTCCTCGCGGCCCTGCGCGCTGCCGTCGCTGCGCCCGGCGTCGTAGCCGTCCTGCTGGCCGCGCACCAGGCCGACCTCGTAGCCGTCGCGCTGGCCCTGCTCGAACCCCTCCGAGACCGAGGCTTGCCACTGGCCGTCGGCGTCCTCGGAGCGCTGGCCGGCGGCGATGAACTGCGACAGGGGCGGGAAGCGGTAGGAGCGGAAAGAGTGTTTCATTCGATCACCGCCTCGGCGAACAGTTGTACCTCGATCTCGCCGGCGTCGGCCAGGCCCTTGACGGTGGCCATGATCTCCTGGCGCGTCTGTTCGATGCGCGACAGCGGCACGGGGCCGGAGCGGCGCATCATGTCCTCGAAGCTTTGCGCCTGGCGCTTCGGCATCGTCTTCAGGATGGCGTCGCGCACGGCCGGCTCGGCGCCCTTCAGGGCGATGGCCCACAGTTCGAGCGGCACGTCCTCGAGGATGCGGGTGATCGCCACGTCGCTCTGGCGCGACAGGATGAAGAAGTCGTACATGCTCATCTCGATCTCGGAGACCACCTCGGGGTCGTGGGCGCGCAGCAGCTCGACCAGGGCGGCGCGGTTGCCGGGCATGCGGTTGAGGATCTCGGCGACCTGGCGGATGCCCTCGACGCTGGTGCTTTGCGTATCCAGCGTGCCCAGGCAGCGGCCCACCAGCTCGTCGAGCTCGATCAGCAGGTCGCGGTCGATCTCGTCCAGGCGCGCCAGGTTCAGCAGCACCAGGTCGCGGCCCTCGAGGGGCAGGGCGTCGAGGATCTGGCCGGCCAGGGCCGGCGGCAGGAAGGCCAGGAACACGGCCTGCATCTGCACGTGCTCGTTGACGATGTACTCGGCCAGCCATTTCGGCGAGGCCCACTGCAGGCGCGCCATCTTGGGGCGGATGGCGTCGCCGTAAATGTTGTTCAGGACGCTGTTGGCGATGTCGCTGCCCAGCGCCAGGTCGAGCGAGCGCTTCAGATAGGTGCGCGAGGCGCCGTGCACGCCGCTCTGCTGGCGGTAGTCGTCGAAGAAGGTTTGCATCGCGGTCTTGACGGATTCGACCTTGATGCCGCTCATGCGCGACATCACCTGCGTCACCTCCAGCAATTCCTCGCGCGACAGGCAGCGCAGCACGGCCGCGGCCGGCTCCTCGCCTATGCTCAGCAGCACGATGGCCGCCTGCTCGACCGGCGTCAGGGCGCCGCTCTCGTCGTCGCCGCGGTCGGAGGGGTTATTGAGTTCGGCCATTTTTCTGCATCCATTGTTTGACGACTTCCGCGACCCGTTCGGGTTCCTTTTCCGCCAGCACCTTCAGGTGGTCGACCATGACGTCGACGGCCGAACCGGGCGGGGGCAGATCGTAATTCTCCAGCAGCGGCACCACCGGCATCGGGTTGCCCGCTGCGGCCATGCCCGGCAACTGCGGCGCGCCGGCCGTCCCGGGCGCGCCCAGGGCGGCGGCGTTGGCGCCGGCCGGGTTGGCGCCGGCGTGGGCGCCGGCGGCCGCCAGTTGGGCGTCCATCTGCTGCATCATGGGCGGGCTCAGGCGCACTGTCAACAAGCGCAGCAGCGGCCGCACGATCAGGAAAAAGCCCAGCAGGGCGCCGACCAGGTACATGGCCCAACTGCTCATGTCGACGACGTTGTCGCGCTCCTCCCACCACTGGGCCACGGGGGCCTTGGCGGGGAAGGCCAGGGCCGACACGGCCAGCACGTCGCCGCGCTCGGCGCTGATGCCCAGGCCGCTGCGCAGCATCTTGTCCATGTTCGCCAATTCCGTTGCGTTCCATCCACTTTTCGGCGCCGGCGCGGCGCCGTTGTTGAGCACCACGGCGACGCTGAGCTTCTGCAGGCGGCCGCGGCTGCGCTTGATCTGGGTGATGCTGCGGTCGTAGGCGAACTGGCGCGAGGTGGCGTTCTTGCGCGCGCTGCCGTCGTCGGCCGTCTTGCTGTCGGCGCCGGGCGCGCCGCCGGCCGCGGAGGTCGGCGTGGGCACGGCGGCGGCCGGCGGCCGGTTGCTCAGCGAGCCGGGAATGCCCATCGGGTTGCGGTTGCGGTCCTGCTCCTCGCGGGTGGCCTCGCTGGTGACCTTCGGCGCCTCGCCGTATTTCTCCAGCGTCTCCTCGATCTTGTCGTTGTCGACGGCGGCCGTGACGCTGACCTTGAAGTTATCCTCGCCGATGACCGGGCCGAGCAGCTCGCGCACGTTGCGGCGGATCTCGTCCTGGATGTGCTTGGCGTTTTCATTGCCGTTGTTGCCGGCGTCGAAGCCGTCCGTCAGGTCGATGTGGGAGGACAGGTAGTTGCCCGCCTGGTCGACCAGGCTGACGCGCTGCGGCGCCAGGCTGGCCACGCTGCCGGCCACCATGTTGATGACGGCGGCGATCTGCTCGGGCGCCAGGGTGCGCCCCGGCTTCATTGCCAGCACCACCGAGGCCGAGGACTTGTCGCCGTCGCTGGAGACGAAGGAGGTCGATTTGGCGATGGCCAGGTGGACGCGCGCCGAGGCGATCGAGTCCAGGCTCATGATGCTCTGCGCCAGCTCGCCCTCGAGGCCGCGGCGGAAGCGCACGTCCTGGACGAACTGCGACACGCCCAGCGGGTCGTTCTTGTCCATCAATTCCAGGCCGGCCGGCAGTTGCGCCGTGACGCCCTTGGCGGCCAGCAGCATGCGCACCTTGCCCAGCATCGCTTCGGGCACCAGCACCTGGCCGCTGTCGGGATGCAGGCGGTAGGGCACGCGCTCGGTGTCGAGCACGCCCATCATCTCCGTCACCGCCACTTTTTCGCGGTTGCCGAAGACCGGCTTGTAGCTCGATTGATCGCGCCAGAAATACATCAGCACCATGGCGGTGACGCCGATGGCCAGCACCATCAGGGGCAGGAGGGTTTTCAGCAGGGCCGGCGAGGCGGCCGGCAGGCCGGCCGCGCGCCAGCGGGCGAATAAGGACTTGAGGGGTGTGATCACGGAATGCTCTTTCGCGCCGGCTTACAGGGGCAACTTGATGAGTTCGTCAACGGCGCCCATCACTTTGTTGCGCACCTGCATCAACATCGAAAAGGACAGGCTCGCCTGCTGGCTCGACAGCATGGCGCCGACCAGGTCGTCGCTCTTGCCGCTGTCGACGTCGGCCATGCGTTCGGCCGCCATGCGGTCGTCGTTGTTGACCTTGCCGACGGCGTCCTGCATGGTTTGCGCGAAGGAGAAGCCGGACGGGACGGCGCCGTCGAGTTGCGCCGCCGGCGCCACCTGCTGCGTCGCCAGGCTGTGGGCGTCGTTGCTTAAGGCCGCCAGATCCGCTTTGATCAAGCCCGCGATTTCATTGCCCATCTTGTCACCTCTATGTAGTTGCCGCCTAGGCTGCATATGGGGTGCCGCTTCTGTTGTCCCGCCGGCCATATGGGCGCCGGGACGGGCAGATAACAGCGTTGATTGATTTCCGACCCGTCGCGCGGCCGTCACCGTGCTTCACTATCGGTGGCCGGGCCGACCGCGCCAGGAGATTTCTCAAGCAAGTTCGCCGTGGGCGAAGAGAAACTTTCGCTGTCACCAAAGACATGCCCATGATAAACCCGGCGCACATGCCCGGCGATAAAAATTCACTTTAAAATCAGCAATTAAAACCGGAATATGAGAAACAACTTGCGCTTGCGAGAATCGGATTTTTATACGCGCAAGCTTACCTCTTGGCAACTATCTTGTAAAGGGTGTTTTACTGCTGAGATATTGATTCGTGGCAATATTTGTCAAATTGATGTATCGTTTACTTCCGAGATCATCGGACTTTAAGTTACGATGCAAAAATAGGCGCAGCCGCCGCGGTTGGACGGCTGGCCAAAGCGCGCGGGATCCGTAATAATGACATCGCGACCGACATGATCTGACATGACTATTACATGACGAATATTACTAAGACAGATCAAGCTGTGCAGCATCAAATACTCGATTCCTGTCTGTTGGGCCGGCCGGTTCATTTGCTGCACATTTTCGCCGCCCAGTTGCGCGAGGATCTGGCCACGGCGATGCGCCTGCCGATGAGCCGCCGCTACTGGGGCGCCTATCAGGTCGACGCCGTGGCCTTCAGCCGCGTCGAGGCCGAGGAGCCGCAGGGCCGCTGGCTGAGCTTCTCCGGCGCCGCCGGCCAGGTGGGGTTTTCGCTGGAGCGCCAGGTGCTGCTCGGCGTGCTCAATTTCCGTTACGGGCGCAGCGGCGCGAAGGCGCCCGAGGCGGTCGATCCGGCCACGGTGCGCGTCACCGCCACCGAGGAGCGCCTGGCCGTCGCGCTGGGGCAGCAACTGGTCGCCGCCCTGTTGACGCGGGTGCGCAGCAACCTCGCCGCGGTGGCCAAGGCGGCCCCCGGGGCGATGGGCGAACTGCGCGCCCAGCCGGGCGTGCATCCGGTGCGCGGCGGCTGGATCGTCAGCGTCAGCGTCAGCGACGTGGCCGCCGGCGCGCGCGGCCAGTTCTGGTTTTCGCTCGACAAGGCCGGCATGGCCGATGTCCTGCACGGCCTGCTGCCCGAGCGCGAGCAGGCCAAGAAGGCGCTGAAAAGCGTGCGTCCGCTGGCCTCGCGCCTGCAGGTGACGCTGGAGGGGCGCCTGGTCAGCAAGGAAGTGCAGTTGGGCGCCTTGTTCGACCTGCGCGTCGGCGACGTCATTCCGGTCAGCCTGAACCGCACCGACGTGATGCTGGCCGATTCGCGCCTGTTCACGGCCGCCGTGTCCGAGCACAAGGGCAAGCTCTGTTTAACCTCATTTGAAGATGTCGAATAATTATGAATATGAACGAAACCAACCAGAGTGAGGGGATGCTGGGCGATCTCGCCGACGACATGATCATCGATCAGGTCAGCGACATCAGCGACGTCTCGAGCGCGCGCACGCGGCGCGACATTCCGCAGATGATGCGCAAGATCCCCGTCACGCTGACGCTGGAGGTGGGCTCGGCCCGCATCTCGCTGCAGGAGCTGATGGCCATCGGCCCGGACAGCGTCATCGAACTCGACATGCTGGCCGGCGAGCCGCTGGTCATCAAGGTCAACGGCACGCCGATCGGCCGCGCCGAAGTGGTCGTCGCCGGCGAGAACTACGGCTTGAAGGTCATCGACCTGGACGGCCTGAACCTCGACATGATGACCTCATGACGCTGGTGTTGTGCGGCGCCGCGCGGCGCCGCGTTGTCGGCGCGGTGGCCCTGGCGGCGGCCTTGCTGTGCCTGGCCGCCCCGGCCGGCGCCGTCGATCTGCTGGCCGGCATCGTGCCCGGCGCGAAGACCGATCTGACGGTGAAGACGCAGATCCTGGTCGTCATGACGCTGCTCGGGCTGCTGCCCGTGATGGTCATGATGATGACCAGCTTCACCCGTTTCGTCATCGTGCTGTCCCTGCTGCGCCAGGCCCTGGGCCTGCAGCAGGGCTTGCCCAGCCGCATCGTCACGGGCGTCGCGCTGATCCTGACGCTGCTGGTGATGCGCCCCATCGGCGACCAGATCTGGAGCGAGGCCTTCGTGCCCTACGACAAGGACAAAATAGGCCTGGAGGAGGCGCTGAAGATCGCCGAGAAGCCGCTCTCGCGCTTCATGCTGGCGCAGACCAGCAAGGCCGCGCTGGCGCAGATCGCCCACCTGGCCGGCGAACCGGCGGCCACCAAGCCGGCCGAGCACGCGTTCACGGTGAAACTGGCCGCCTTCGTGCTCAGCGAGCTCAAGACCGCCTTCCAGATCGGCTGCCTGCTTTTCATTCCCTTCCTGGTCATCGATCTGGTGGTGTCCTCGGTGTTGATGGCGATGGGTATGATGATGCTCTCGCCGCTGGTGATTTCCCTGCCCTTCAAGCTGCTGCTGTTCGTCCTCGTCGACGGCTGGACCCTGACCGTGAACACCCTCGTCACCAGCGTGCAGGCCTACTGATGCTGACCCCCGATGTCGCCGTCGATCTGGTCGTCGAGGCCCTGCGCCTGGTCATGCTGCTGGCCGTCGTGCTGGTGGTGCCCGGCCTGATCACCGGCCTGCTGGTGGCGCTGGTGCAGGCGGCCACGCAAATCAACGAGCAGACCATGAGCTTCCTGCCGCGCCTGCTGGTGACGCTGCTGGCGATGATACTCATGGGGCGCTGGATGACCGGCTACCTGATGGATTTCTGCGTCTCCATTTTCCAGCGCGCGGCCACCCTGGTCGGCTAGCGCGGCGCATCCATGGAAGAGGTGATCACCCAGCTGCTGCCGACACTGACGGCCTTGTGGTGGCCGTTCTGCCGCATCCTGGCGATGCTGACGGCGGCGCCGGTGATCGGCGACTCCATGACGCCGGTGACGGTGCGCGTGCTGATTTCGCTGGTGCTGGCGATCCTGATGCTGCCGATGAGCAAGGGCATGGCCCCCATCGACCCGTTTTCCCTGCACGCCGTCGCCGCCACCGTCGAACAGGCGGTGATCGGCGGCGTGATGGGCTTGGCCTTCCATTTCGCCATGTCCGTGATCGCCGTGCTGGGCTACCTGGTGTCGAGCCAGATGGGTCTGTCGATGGCCGTCATGAACGATCCCGTCAACGGCAACTCCTCGGACGTCGTGTCGGCCCTGATGTCGATTCTCAGCATCATCGTCTTCTTCGCCATCGACGGCCACCTGGTGCTGGCCGGCGTGGTCGGCGCCAGCTTCCGGGCCTGGCCGCTGGGGCAGGGCTACGGACCGCTGCTGCTGCAGACGGTGGCCTACAACGTTTCCTGGATTTTCGCTGCGGCGATGTTGCTGGCCATCCCGATCGTCTTTTCCACGCTGGTGGTGCAACTCGGCTTCGGCTTCCTGAACCGCGTGGCGCCGTCGCTGAATCTGTTTTCGCTGGGCTTCTCGGTGATCACCCTGTTCGGTCTGTTGATGTTGAGCCAGATCGTGCGTTTCGTGCCCGAACACTATATCTCGATGACCAATCGCGTGCTGGAGATGTTGCAGCAGCAGATGCGGGTGGCCGGCCATGGCTGATTCGAGCACCGGCGACAAGACCGAAAAGGCTTCCCAGCAGAAGCTGCGCAAGTCGCGCGAAGAGGGCCAGGTGGTGCGCTCGCGCGACCTGTCGACGGCGATCGGCATCCTGGTCAGCCTGAAGCTGCTGGTCTGGCTGGTGCCGGGCTATCTGCAGGACTTCCGGGAGTTGTTCGCCATGAGTTTCGTCGCGCTCAGCAGCGAGGGCGCGCTGGAGAACGCCCTGTCGGGCATCTTCATCAGCGCCGTCGGCCTGTTGGTGAAGATGCTGCTGCCGCTGTTCGTGGTGCCGTTCTCCATCATGCTGGGCTCGATGGTTCCCGGCGGCTGGGTGATCAGCACGAAGAACTGGGCGCCCAAGTTCGAGCGCCTCAGCCCGGCCAAGAACCTCGGCCGGCTGCTGCAGCCGAAGCACGCCTTCGAATTGATGACCTCGATCGCCAAGGCCGGCGTGCTGGGCTGGGTGCTGGTGCACGTCAGCCGCTCCTCGCTGAGCGGGTACGTCGACCTGCAGCATCAACCCATGCTGCAGGCGATGACCCAGGGCGCGGCGCTGATGATGGACGGCCTGATGTCGCTGTGCGCCGTGTTTATCTTCTTCGCGCTGATCGACGTGCCGGCCCAGGCCTTCTTCTTCGCCAAGGGCCAGCGCATGAGCAAGCAGGACTTGAAGGAGGAGCACAAGAGCAGCGAGGGCCGGCCCGAGGTGCGCCAGCGCATCCGCCAGCTACAGCAGCAGATCGGCCGGCGCAGCGTGCGCAAGACGGTGCCGACGGCCGACGTCGTCATCGTCAATCCCGAGCATTACGCCGTCGCGCTGAAGTACGACGCCGGCCGCGCCGAGGCGCCCTTCGTCGTCGCCAAGGGCGTCGACGAAATGGCCCTGTACATCCGCCAGGTGGCGCGCGAGCACGGCGTCGAGACGCTCGAACTGGCGCCGCTGGCGCGGGCCATCTACAACACCAGCCAGGTGCAGCAGCAGATTCCCGTCCAGCTCTACCAGGCGGTGTCGCAGGTGCTGAACTATGTGCTGCAATTAAAAGCTTTCCGTTCTGGGCAGCGCGCTGCCCAGCCACAATTTCCCAACGGGGTGGTCGTTCCATCCCACCTGAGTGAGGTTTCGCCGACATGAATTTCCTGAACCGCGTGGTCGCCGAACTGCGCCGCCACAAGTTCGCTACGCCACTGTTCCTGCTGGTGATTCTGGCGATGATCATCCTGCCGCTGCCGCCGGTGCTGCTCGATGTGCTGTTTACCTTCAACATCGTGCTGGCCCTGATCGTCATCCTGGTCAGCGTCTCGGCCAAGCGGCCGCTGGACTTCTCGGTGTTCCCGACGGTGATCCTGGCGACGACGATGATGCGCCTGACGCTGAACGTGGCCTCGACCCGCGTCGTGCTGCTGCACGGCCATACGGGCACGGGCGCGGCCGGCCAGGTCATCGAGGCCTTCGGTAACGTCGTCATCGGCGGCAATTTCGTGGTCGGCATCGTGGTCTTCGTGATCTTGATGATCATCAACTTCGCCGTCGTCACCAAGGGCGCCGAACGGATCTCCGAGGTCTCGGCGCGCTTCACCCTGGACGCCCTGCCGGGCAAGCAGATGGCCATCGACGCCGACCTGAACGCCGGCCTGATCAACCAGGAGAAGGCCCAGATGCGGCGCCTCGACGTGGCCGCCGAGGCCGACTTCTACGGCGCCATGGACGGCGCCTCGAAGTTCGTGCGCGGCGACGCCGTCGCCAGCATCCTGATCCTGATCATCAACATGGTCGGCGGCGTCGCCATCGGCGCGCTGATGCACGACCTGTCCTTCGGCGACGCCTTCCGCCAGTACGCCCTGCTGACCATCGGCGATGGCCTGGTGGCGCAGATTCCGGCGCTGTTGCTGTCGGCCGCGGCGGCGATCCTGGTCACCCGCATCAGCGATTCGGGCGACTTCGAACAACAGGTGGCCGGCCAGGTGCTGACCTCGCCGACGGTGATCTTCAGCGCCTCCGGCATGATGGTGGCGCTGGCGTTGATCCCGGGCATGCCGTGGCTGATGTTCATGACCTTCGCGGCCGTGCTGGGCTTCGTCGCCTGGCGCCTGAGCAAGCAGGTGAGGGGCCCGGCGCCGAGCAATATGGAGGCCATCGAGGCGGCCCTGAACGAGAACCGCCTGCCGGAACTGGACTGGAATCAATTGCCGGCCGTGCAGGCGATGTCGGTGACGCTGGGCTACAAGCTGGTGGGCATGATCGACAAGACCCAGGGCGAGCCGCTGAACAAGCGCATCAAGGGCGTGCGCCAGAGCCTCAGCGAGGCGATGGGCTTGTTGCTGCCGCCCATCAACGTGCGCGACGACTTGGCGCTGAAGCCCTCGCAGTACGCGATCGTCCTCAGCGGCAGCGTGGTGGCCCAGGCCGAGGTGCTGGCGGACCGCCTGATGGCGATCCCGTCGCCCACCGTGTACGGTCAGCTGGACGGCATCCCCGGCATCGAACCGGCCTACGGCATGCCGGTGACCTGGATCGAAATGGGCGAGAAGGCGCATGCCCTGGGCCTGGGCTATCAGGTCATCGAGGCGCCCAGCGTGATCGCCACGCACGTCTCGAAAATGGTGCGCGAGTATCTGCCGGAACTGTTCTGCCACGAAGACGTGCCGGCCCTGATGGAGCGCCTGACAGCCCTGTCGCCGAAGTTGGCCGGCGCCCTCGACAAGGCGCTCACCCACACCCAGTTGCTGCGCGTGTTCCGCGTGCTGCTGGCCGAGAACGTCTCGCTGAAGGATATCGTGCCGATCGCCACGACCCTGCTCGACAGCGCCGAGAGCACCAAGGATCCCATCCTGCTGGCGGCCGAGGTGCGCTGCGCGCTGCGCCGGCAGATCGTCAGCGGCCTGTTCGGCCAGCGCGTCGAGATGCAGGCCTTCAACCTGGGCGGCGAGCTGGAGAACATGCTGCTGGGATCGCTGAACCAGGCCCGCCAGAGCGGCAAGGTGGTGTTGGACAACTATCCGATCGATCCGCATTTGCTCTCGCAGTTGCAGCTGAACATGCCGGTGGCGCGCGAACAGATGAAGCAGCAGGCGACGCCGCCGCTGCTGCTGGTGCTGCCGCAGATCCGCCCGCTGCTGGCGCGTTACGCGCGCCTGTTCGCGCCCGGCCTGCACGTGCTGTCCTACAATGAAATTCCGGAAAACCGCGAAGTGAGCATCATCGGCACCGTCGGCTAGGCGGCGCGCGGGGCAGGGCGGCGGATCCCGCTCCCGCTCGCTCCCGTCCGCCGTCCGGCTACGCCTGGGCGGCGGATCCCGGCTGTTCCATGGACGCCGGCTGCGCCGCGCCGTCGTGCTGCGCGGGCTCCTCCAGCTCCAGCTCCAGCTCGAACTGGAAGGACTCCTCCAGTTCCGCGTCGGGCGCCAGATCGGGCTCGAGCGCCAGCGGCGCCTGCTGCAACTGCAAACTTTGTTCCTGCACGAATGCGACCTGATCCTGATCGAGCGCGGCCACGGCGTCCTCTTGCTCGTCGAGCTGGGGCGCTTGCGTCAGCAGCAGGGCCACCTCGGCCATGGCGCGGAACACTGGCAGGGACAGCGATGCCGCCGCCTGCATGGGAAAGTTACTGTGGATGCGGCCGCCGTGCAACTCTTGATTGACGCGGCAGCGCACCACGCGCAAGCCGGCCCGGGCGATCACCTCGGCCAGTTGCGGCAACAGGCGGCGCAGATGCAGCAGGGCGTCCGTTTCGCTGGCCGCCAGTTCGAGCAGGATGCCGTCGGCGACGGGCTCCATCTGGATCAGCACGCGGCCCCGCTCGGGCAGCATCAACTCCAGGCGCAGCGCGACCTTGCCGCGGCGCCGTTTCGGCGCCGTTTCTTCCTCGTCGGGATCGCTGGCCAGCACGCGCAGCATCAATCTTTGGCCGCCCCAGCCGTAGACGGCGAAGCGCCAGGCCTCGGCGTCCATCGCCAGCGGCGGACGGGCGCCTTCGCGCAGCGTCGCCTGGTTTTGCTCGGCCATCAGGATGTTGCCGGGCACATGTTGGCCGCGCGCCTGCTCCTGCAGCGCGGCGTACTGCTCGCCATAGGTTTTCACCATGACCCGCCAGGAGGCGGCCAGCGTGGCCGGATTGGGCACTTGCCAGACCAGTTGGCGACTGAAAAATAATTGGTTTTCCTGCATGGCGCTGCTGTCGTGCGGCGTCGCGTCGGGACCCAGCGTGGCGGCCAGGCTGGCGAAGGCTTGTTCCTGGGCGCGCGCGGCGCCGGCGCCGGCATCGGGCGCGGCGGCCATATAGGGGCCCAGGGCCACGAGAGGGCGGACGATGTCGGCGGCCAGCGGGGTGGCGTTGCTGACGTCGAGGCGTTGGGTGATCAAGGGCGCCAGGTTGATCGCCGGGGGAAGTCGGTCTATTGCCATCGGGTTGCTCCCATGTGGCAGGGGTAAAAAAAAAGCCAACCGGCGTTGCGGTTGGCCCTGGTTTTTCCCGACCCCGCAGGGTCAGGAAAAGTGAACCATTATTGCAGCAGGGACATGACCATCGAGGACATGCTGTTGCTTTGTTTCAGCATCGCGGTGCCGGCTTGCAGCAGCATCTGGCTGGAGGTCATGGTCGAGCTTTCTGTGGCGAAGTCGGCGTCCATGATGCGGCCGGTGGCGGCCTTGGTGTTGTTGCTGATGTTCATCAAGTTGGTGTTGATGTGGTCCAGGCGGTTGGCGGTTGCGCCGATGCTCGAACGGACCGTGCTGACATCGTTGATGGCGGTTTTCAGTTTGTCGATCATGAGCGATGCGGAAGCGCCAGAGGTGCTCAACTCGGTACCGGCGACGTTAGGTGCCAGGTAGTTTGTCGACGCGGCGGTCAGGCTGGCTTCGAGCGTGGTGCCGACTTGGGTCGACAGGTCGACGCTCATGGTTTCGCTTGAGCTGGCGCCGATCTGGAATGTCATCGCGGAAGCCAAGGTGCCCCCTTTCAGCAATGCGGCGCCGCCGAAGGTGGTGTTGTTCATGACGTTGTTCAACTCGGTGCCCAGCGCGTCGAATTCGGATTGCATGGCGTCCCGATCGGCCTGGGTCGAGGACGCATCGGCGCCCTGGGTTGCCAGATCCTTCATGCGCACCAGCATGTTGCTTACTTCGTTCAGCGCGCCGTCGGCGGTCTGCAGCATCGAGGTACTTTTTTGGGTGTTCAACATGGCCATGCCCATGCCGCTGGTCTGTGCTTTCAGACGCGTTGCGATCTGCAGGCCGGCGGCGTCGTCCATCGAGGAGTTGATGCGGAAGCCGGTGCTCAGGCGCGTCATCGAGGTCGACAGCGTTTGCTGAGTCTTGGCGATGGACGATTGTGCGGACAGGGCGGCGTTGTTGGTGTGAAGGCTCAGCATGAGATAACTCCTGGTAGGGTGGGTTCGATTCGGAGCAGCGTTTGTTTGCGCTCTCCCAAGTACAAGACGACCATCGCGCGGAACTTATTAAATGCTTTGAAGAAATTTTTAAAAATAAATTAAAAAGGCTGGGCGTTTAGCTCTGCAGCAGGGTGAGGATCATGCCGGACATGCTGTTGCCGCGCTGCAGCATGCTGGTGCCCGCCTGCAGCAGCATCTGGCTCGACGTCATCGCCGCGCTTTCCTGGGCGTAATCGGTATCGACGATGCGGCCGATGGCGGCCTTAGTGTTGACGCTCACGTTGTCCAGATTATCGTGCGCATGGCCGAGGCGGTTGGCGGCGGCGCCCAGTTCCGAGCGCACGGCGGCGACGGAGGCGATCGTCTGTTCCAGCGCGTCGATGCTGGTCGAGGCCGAGCCGGCGAGCGTCAGCTCGCTGCCGATGGCGTCGCTGGCGAAGCCGAAGGAGTTGTAGGTCTGCGCCGCGCCGTGCAGGGCGGCGTGCATCGCGCTGAGCTTGGGCGAAAGGTCGAAGGCCATGATCTCGCTGGCCGCGGCGCCGATCTGGAAATTCACCGAGGCGGAGAATTTGCCGTTGATGGTGGCGGCTGCTGCTGCGGAATAGAGCTGCGCCGCCAGCGAGGTGTCGTTGGCGGCGGCGGCGACGGCCGCGGCGGCGGCCACGGCCGCCTGGGTGGCTGGGGTGGAGCCGCCGGCGTCGGTGGCGACGGCCGCGCCCAGGGCGGTGTTGGCGGTGGCCAGGGCGGCGCCGGCGGTGGCCGCGGCGGCGGCGGCGGCGGCCTGTTCGGCGGCGGTGGCGCCGAGCAGCAGCTTGGCGCCGCCATAGCTGGTGTTCCCGGAAATATTACTCAGTTCATGGCTCAGCGCGCCGTACTCGGACTGCATGGCCATCTTGTCCTGCGCCGTCGCGGAGGCGTCGGCGGCCTGCGTGGCCAGATCCTTCATGCGGATGAGAATGCTGCTGCTTTCGGCCAGCGCGCCGTCGGCGGTCTGCAGCATCGACATGCCGTTCTGGGTGTTGCGCATGGCCACCGCCATGCCGCTGGTCTGGGCGCGCAGGCGGGTGGCGATCTGCAGACCGGCGGCGTCGTCCATGGCGGAGTTGATGCGGTAGCCGGTGCCCAGGCGCGTCATCGACGTGGACAGGTTGTTTTGGGTGTGGGAAAGGGAATTTTGGGCGGCGAGGGCGGCGATGTTGGTGTGAAGGCTTAGCATGGGGCGCCCGGCGCAGTGTTCGGTTTGAAGCAAAAGGATTCCCGCTCTACCAGCTTGAGGCGACCAAGCGGCGGCGGATATTAAATTCCTTATGGAAATACTTGATTTATCGCAATAATTATCGCAATAACAACGCGGGCGTGCGCGCCGCCCGCGCAAGGGCGCGGGCCCGGAGCCCGCGTTCGCCACCCTTACATATTCGGATAGTTCGGTCCGCCGCCGCCCTCCGGCGTGACCCAGACGATGTTTTGCGTCGGATCCTTGATGTCGCAGGTTTTACAGTGCACGCAGTTTTGCGCGTTGATCTGCAGGCGCTCCTTGCCCTCGTCCGTCTTGACGAACTCGTACACGCCGGCCGGGCAGTAGCGCGCCTCCGGCCCCGCGTAGATGCTCAGGTTGACGTCCACCGGCACGCTGGGGTTCTTCAGGGTCAGGTGGATGGGCTGGTCTTCGGCGTGGTTGGTGTTGGAAATGAACACCGAGGACATCTTGTCGAAGGTCAGCTTGCCGTCCGGCTTGGGATAGACGATGGGCTTGCACTGGGCCGCCGGCTTCAGGCATTCGTGGTCGCCGTGGCTGTGGCGCAGGGTCCACGGCGCCTTGCCGCGGAAGATCATCTGGTCGATGGCCGTCATCACGCTGCCCAGGTATAAGCCCTTCGACAACCAGGGCTTGACGTTGCGCGCGACGTGCAATTCCTCGTGCAACCAGGATTGCTCGAAGGCGGTCGGGTAGGCGCCCAACTCGTCGTGCTGGCGGCTCTCGCCCAGCGCCTCGAAGGCGGCGCCGGCGGCCAGCATGCCGCTCTTGATCGCCGCGTGGCTGCCCTTGATGCGGCTCATGTTGAGGAAGCCGGCCTCGCAGCCGATCAGGGCGCCGCCCGGGAAGACCAGCTTCGGCAGCGACTGCAGGCCGCCGGCCGTGATGGCCCGCGCGCCGTAGGAGATGCGCTTGCCGCCCTCGAAGAAGGTGCTGATGGCCGGGTGCGTCTTGTAGCGCTGGAATTCCTCGTACGGCGACATGTAGGGGTTTTCATAGTTCAGGCCGACCACGTAGCCCACCATCACCTGGTTGTTTTCCATGTGGTAGAGGAAGGAGCCGCCGTAGGTCTTGCTGTCGAGCGGCCAGCCGGTCGAGTGTATGACCAGGCCCGCCTGGTGTTTGGCCGGATCGATTTCCCACAATTCCTTGATGCCGATGCCGTAGGATTGCGGGTCCTTGCCCTTGTTCAAGTCGTACTTGCTCATCAACTGCTTGCCCAGGTGGCCGCGCGCGCCCTCGGCGAACAGGGTGTACTTGGCGTGCAGCTCCATGCCCAGCTGGAAATCGGCGCCCGGTTGGCCGTCGCGCTTGACGCCCATGTTGCCGGTCGCCACGCCCTTCACGGAACCATCCTCGTTGTAGAGGATTTCGGCGGCCGGGAAGCCGGGGAAGATCTCCACGCCCAGCGCCTCGGCCTGCTGGCCCATCCAGCGCACCACATTGCCCAGGGAAACGATGTAGTTGCCGTGGTTCTCGAAACAGGCCGGCACGGCGAAGTTCGGCGTGCGCAGGGCCTTCGTTTCGGTCAGGAACAGGATGCGGTCTTCCATCACTTCGGTGTGCAGCGGCGCGCCCAGTTCCTTCCAGTTCGGGATCAATTCGGTCAAGGCCTTCGGGTCCATGATGGCGCCCGACAGGATGTGCGCGCCCAGTTCGCCGCCTTTTTCCAGCACGCAGACCGACACTTCCTGGCCTTTTTCGGCCGCCAGTTGCTTCAGTTTGATGGCCGCGGCCAGGCCGGCGGGGCCACCGCCGACGACGACGACGTCGTACTCCATCGTGTCGCGGGGGCCGTATTGTTCAACAATATTATTAGGCTGTGTCATGGTCTCGTCTGGTGAGGGTAAATTTAAGCACGAGTGTGCTTGTTTTTGGCGCGGATTGCAACTTTGGCGCCATTTTGAGGGACATTATTAGACGCCGCAATCTAATCCTGACATTTTGTGTAATGATTACGGCTACTGTGGCACAGGCATGGCGGCGCTGCCGCACCGGTGCCGGCAGGTATCGCATTGACCGAAAAACAACACAAGGGGTAACTCGTGGGCATAGAAGTGAACTTTGAGGGCAAGATCGCCCTGATCACCGGCGCGTCCAGCGGACTGGGCGCGCGCTTCGCGAAAGTGCTGGCCCAGGCCGGCGCGCAAGTGGTGCTGGCCTCGCGCCGCACCGAGCGCCTGAAGGAATTGCGCGCCGAAATCGAGGCCGACGGCGGCGCCGCGCACGTCGTCGCGCTCGACGTCACCGACTACGCCAGCATCAAGTCGGCCATCGCCCACGCAGAGACGGAGGCGGGCCCGATCGACATTCTCGTCAACAATTCCGGTGTCTCCACCACGCAACGCCTGGTCGACGTCACGCCCGAGGATTACGCCTTCGTCATGGACACCAATCTGCGCGGCTCCTTCTTCGTCGCCCAGGAAGCGGCCAAGCGCATGATCGCGCGCGCCAAGGGCGACCCGAAAAAACAACACCGCATCATCAACATCGCCTCGATGGCGGGCTTGCACGTGCTGCCGCAGATCGGCGTCTACTGCATGAGCAAGGCCGGCATGGTGCACATGACCAAGGCCATGGCGGTGGAGTGGGGCAAGTACGGCATCAACACCAACGCCATCTGCCCGGGCTACATCTCGACCGAGATCAACGAGGATTATTTCGCCAGCGAGCAGGGCAAGAAACTGATCGAAATGCTGCCGCACAAGCGCCCCGGCAAGCCGGAAGACCTCGACGGCCTGCTGCTGTTGCTGGCCGGCGAGGATTCGCACTTCATCAACGGCGCCATCATCTCGGCCGACGGCGGCATGACGGCGCTGTAATTTCCCGCCGCGCGCCGCCCGTCCTCAGCGCGGCGACTGCAGGCCGACCAGCTTGTGCACCAGCTCCGAAGAGGTGGCGGCGGCGAATTTGCGCATCAGCTTGGCGCGGTGCATCTCCACCGTGCGCGGGCTCAGGTCGATCTGGCGCGCGATCAGCTTGCTGGTCTTGCCCTCCACCAGCAGGGCGGCGATCTCGCGCTCGCGCGGCGTCAGTTGCGCCGTCACCGGGCGCTTCTCGCTGACATCCTCGAAGGTCCAGATGCCCGCGCCCAGCGGCTGATTGGCCACCAGCGCATGGCCGCTGACGTGGCACCAGAACAATTCCTCGCTGGCGCGGCGCATGATGCGCTCGTCCGAATAGCGCCCCTTGGCGTTCATGATCGGAATGATGCGGTCGCCCGTGCGCAGGAATTCATCCATCGTCGGGTACAGTACCCGGAACGATTCTCCGACCAGCGCGGCGCGGGCGTAGCCGAACATGGCCGCCAGCGCCTCGTTGCAGGTCTGGATGACGCGGTTTTCCGAAATGCACATGCCGACCGGCGCGTGCAGGAAAATGGTTTCGTAATCGATGGCTTGCGGAAGATTCATCTGGCGCGAAATCAATTCTGATATAAGGTAAGGTACAGGTAGTTCTACGGTATTGTGCTTTTCCCAAGCGTATTTTATGCTGATACGCGCTACTGGACGCAGAGACGCGCTACAGCTTAACAAAAGAAGAGGGACACGTATGAATAAAGTTTATCCTGACGCCGCCGCCGCCCTGGCCGGCATCGTCCATGATGGCCAGACCATCGCCGTCGGCGGCTTCGGCCTGTGCGGCATTCCCGAGGCGCTGATCGGCGCCCTGCGCGACTCCGGCGTCACCAATCTGACCGCCATCTCCAACAACGCCGGCGTCGACGGCTTCGGCCTGGGCCAGTTGCTGACGACCCGCCAGATCAAGAAGATGATCGCCTCCTACGTGGGCGAGAACAAGGAGTTCGCGCGCCAGTACCTGGCCGGCGAACTGGAGCTGGAATTCACACCGCAGGGCACGCTGGCCGAAAAACTGCGCGCCGGCGGCGCCGGCATCCCGGCCTTCTTCACCAAGACCGGCGTGGGCACCATTGTCGCCGAGGGCAAGGAAATCCGCGAATTCGACGGCGAGCAGTATGTGATGGAGCGCAGCCTGGTGGCCGACGTGTCGCTGGTGAAAGCCTATATGGCCGACCGGGCCGGCAATCTGGTGTACCGCAAGACGGCGCGCAACTTCAATCCGAACGTGGCGATGGCCGGCAAGATCACCATCGTCGAAGTGGAGAAACTGGTGGAGATCGGCGAAATCGATCCCGACGACGTGCACACGCCGAGCATTTTCGTGCACCGCATCGTTGTCAACGCGCAGCCGGAAAAGCGCATCGAACAGCGCACCGTGCGCGCCGCTTAAACCGCCCGACAAGAAATACGGAGATTACTATGGCATGGACTCGTGATGAAATGGCCGCGCGCGCGGCGCGGGAGCTGCAGGATGGCTACTATGTGAACCTGGGCATCGGCTTGCCGACCCTGGTGGCGAATTATGTGCCGGACAATATGGAGGTGTTCCTGCAGTCGGAAAACGGCTTGCTGGGCATCGGTCCTTTCCCCACCGACGCCGAGGTGGACGCCGACCTGATCAACGCCGGCAAGCAGACCGTCACGGCCTTGCCCGGCGCGGCCTACTTCAGCTCGGCCGATTCCTTCGGCATGATCCGCGGCGGCAAGATCAACCTGGCCATCCTGGGCGCCATGCAGGTGTCGGAAAAGGGCGATCTGGCGAACTGGATGATCCCCGGCAAGATGGTCAAGGGTATGGGCGGCGCCATGGATCTGGTGGCCGGCGTGAAGCGCGTTGTCGTGCTGATGGAGCACGTCGCCACGGCCAAGGACGGCAGCACCTCGCACAAGCTGCTCAAGCACTGTGACCTGCCGCTGACCGGCGTCGGCGTCGTCGACCTGATCATCAGCGACCTGGGCGTGGTGGAAGTGACGCCGCAGGGCTTGAAGGTGCTGGAGCTGGCGCCCGGCGTGACGAAGGAGGAAATCGTCGCCGCCACCGGCGCCGAACTGGACCTCAGCGCCCTGGCATAAAACGGCGCGCAATAAAAAAACGGCGGCGCAATCATTGCGCCGCCGTTTTTTTATGCTCCGGCCGGACCGGCCGGATCAAGGACTAAGCCACCTTGGGGATGGAATAGCTGTCGACCGCCGCCGGGCTGGGATTGCTCAGTTCGCGCGTCAACTGATCGTGGTCGAGCTCTTTTTCCCAGTGCGAGACGACGATGGTGGCCACGCCGTTGCCGATGAAGTTGGTCAGGGCGCGGCATTCGCTCATGAAGCGGTCGATGCCGAGGATCAGCGCCATGCCCGCCACCGGGATGGTCGGCACCACCGCCAGCGTCGCGGCCAGGGTGATGAAGCCGGCGCCGGTGATGCCCGAGGCGCCCTTCGAGGTCAGCATCGCCACGCCGAGGATGGTCAGTTCCTGCATCAGCGTCAGGTCGGTGTTGGTGGCCTGGGCCACGAACAGGGCCGCCATCGTCATATAGATGTTGGTGCCGTCGAGGTTGAAGGAATAGCCGGTCGGCACGACCAGGCCCACCACCGGTTTCGAGCAGCCGAGTTTTTCCAGCTTCGTCATCAGGGCCGGCAGCGCGCTCTCCGAGGAGCTGGTGCCGAGCACGATCAGCAATTCCTCTTTGATGTAGAGCAGGAAGCGGCCGATCGAAAAGCCGGTCAGCTTGGCGATCGTGCCCAGCACGACGAAGATGAAGAGGAAGCAGGTCAGGTAGAAGGAACCCATCAGCTTGGCCAGCGGCAGCAGCGAGGCCAGGCCGAACTTGCCGATGGTGAAGGCCATGGCGCCGAACGCGCCGATCGGGGCGACTTTCATGATGATGTTGACCATGCCGAAGATGGCCTGCGCCAGTTCGTCGATCAGCTTCGTCACGGGGCGGCCCTTTTCGCCCAGCACCGACAGCGCGAAACCGAACAGTATCGAGATCAGCAGCACTTGCAGGATGTCGCCCTTGGCGAAGGCGTCGATCACCGTGTTGGGGATGATGTTCATGATGAAGTCGGTGGTGCTCTGCACCTTGGCCTTGTCGGTGAACTGGGCGATGGCGCGGGTGTCGAGGGTGGCCGGGTTGGCGTTGAAGCCGGCGCCCGGTTTCAGCACGTTGGCGACGATCAGGCCGATGGCCAGGGCGAAGGTCGAGACGACTTCGAAGTAGAGCAGGGCCTTGCCGCCGACGCGGCCGATCTTCTTGATGTCGTGCATGCCGGCGATGCCGGAGACGACGGTGCAGAAGATCACCGGCGCGATGATCATCTTGATCAGTTTGATGAAGCTGTCGCCCAGCGGTTTCATGTCGACGGCGTTGGCGGGGTAGAAGACCCCGAGCAGCACGCCACAGACGATGGCGGCGATGACTTGGATGTAGAGGATTTTATAGAATGGTTTTTTCATGATGTCTCCGGCTAGAGACGTCATGATTGCGCGCCGCGCCGGCGCGCACAATTGTGGATAACCACAGCGTTGCGCGCCGGCAACTGGGCGCGCCGCGCCGGGCTCAGCGGGCCCGCCGCGCCGCCCTTATTGCGCGACCCAGCCGCCGTCCATGTTCCAGGCCACGCCGCGCACCTGCTTGGCGGCGTCGCTGCACATGAAGACGGCCAGCGCGCCCAGTTCCTCCGGCGTGACGAATTCGCCCGAGGGTTGCTTGTCCGACAACAGCGCCTTCTTCGCCGCCTCGTTGCTGATGCCATCCTTGGCGGCGCGCGCGTCGACCTGCTTTTGCACCAGCGGCGTGAGCACGAAGCCGGGGCAGATGGCGTTCACCGTCACGCCGGTCTGCGCCGTTTCCAGCGCCGTCGCCTTGGTCAGGCCGATCAGGCCGTGCTTGGCGGCCACATAGGCCGATTTCTGCGCCGACGCCACCAGGCCGTGTGTCGAGGCCAGGTTGATGATGCGGCCCCAGTTGCGCGCGCGCATCTGCGGCAGCAGCAGGCGCGAGGTGTGGAAGGCCGAACTCAGGTTGATGGCCAGGATGGCGTCCCACTTCTCGACCGGGAAATCCTCGACGTTGGCGACGAACTGGATGCCGGCGTTGTTGACCAGCACATCGACGCCGCCGAACTGCTCGTCGGCGAACTGGATCATGGCCTCGATTTCGGCCGGTTTCGACATGTCGGCGTTGTGGTGGGCGGTCTTGACGCCGAACTCCTCGGCCACGTCCTGCTGCAAGCGGGCGATCTCGGCGGCGTCGCCGAAGCCGTTGAACAGGATGTTGGCGCCCTGGCCCGCCAGGGCGCGGGCGATGCCCAGGCCGATGCCGGAGGTGGAGCCGGTTACAAGTGCGGTCTTGCCGTTTAACATGGTCATGGAATCCTCAGTGAATGAAAGATGTTGAAATGTTACCTAAAGTCACGCTGTCCTATGATTTTAAGCGCAACGCCCGGTAAAATGGCTGTCGTGATCCGCATTGCAGGAATTTACCTTTAGTATTTGGCGACGAATACGACTCTCACAAGGAAACGGCATGATCGAAGCGAAAATAAAATCCGTCCAATGCCTGTCGCCCGCCGGTCTGCACCGCATGGCCTACAAGGAATGGGGCGCGGCGGACAATCCGCGCGTGCTGGTGTGCGCCCACGGCGTGACGCGGGTGTCGGACGATTTCGACAACCTGGCGCGCGCGCTGGCCGGCGACTACCGCGTGATCTGCCCCGACATCGTCGGCCGCGGCCGCTCCGGCTGGTTGCGCAACCCGCAGTTGTACCGCATCCCCCAATACGTCAGCGACATGGTGACCCTGCTGGCGCGCGTGCTGGCCAACGGCGAGCGGCAAAGCGTGGCCTGGTTCGGCACCTCGATGGGCGGCCTGATCGGCCTGGGCCTGGCCTCCTTGCCCGACAGTCCGGTCGAGCGCTTGATTTTGAACGACATCGGCCCCACCTTGGCTCCCGAGGCCTTGCAGCGCATCGGCGACTACATCGGCCAGGATCTGCGCTTCCCGACCTTCGAGGCGGCCGCCAAGTTCATCCGCGACGTCTCGCTGTCCTTCGGCCGGCACACGGAGGCGGAATGGCACAAGCTGGCCGCCGACGTGCTGCGCCAGGACAAGGACGGCCAGTGGATACGCCACTACGACATGGGCCTGGCCCTGCCGTTCCGCTCGGCCACGCCGGAATCGGCGCGCGCCGACGAAGCCACGCTGTGGGCCGCCTACGACGCCGTGTCCTGTCCGACGCTGCTGGTGCGCGGCGCCGACTCCGACCTGTTGTCGCGCGAAACGGCGGCCGTCATGGCCGGCCGCGGACCGAAGGCGCGCCTGGTCGAGATCGCCGATTGCGGCCACGCGCCGACGTTTATTCACGCCGAGCAGATCGCCATCGCCCAGGAATTTTTGCTGAGCAAGTAAGTAAATTAAGTAAATTAAGTAAAGCTTTCACCCGCAACAAGGAAAAGAACCGCATGGAAATCAAACGACTGTACGTAGGCAAACGCTTGTCCGAAGTGGCAATCCACAACAACACCGTCTATCTGGCGGGTCAGATCGCCGAAGACACGGCGCAGGACATCGTCGGCCAGACCCGCGAAGTGCTGGCCCACGTCGACCGCCTGCTGGCCGAGGCCGGCAGCGACAAGACCTGCATCCTGAACTGCCAGATCTTCATCGCCGACATGCAGCACTTCGCCGGCATGAACGAGGTGTGGGACGACTGGGTCGCCGCCGGCCACACGCCGCCGCGCGCGACGGTGGAGGCGAAACTGGCCGATCCCGCCTGCCTGGTCGAAATCGTCGTCGTCGCCGCGCAGCGCTAAGGGCCGCCATGGTGTTCATTTCGGCGCTCAACAGCGCCACCACCGAGCAACTGGTGCAGGGCTTGAGCGAGGCCGACAGCGCGCGCGTGCTGGCCGCCTTCGAGCACGCCAGCGAAGTGTACGGCGAGCGCCTGTGCGACAGCGGCCAGACGGCGCTGGAGTTTTCCGTCGGCGTCGCCAACACCCTGTCCTTCCTGCGCAGCGACGCGGAAACCCGCATCGCCGGCCTGATGTTCGAGCTGACCCTGCTCGACCCGACCCAGGCGGCCGGCATCGCGCCGCGTTTCGGCCAGCAGGTGTGCGACCTGGTGGGCGGCGTGCGCCAGCTGATACGCCTGCGCGAACTGACCCAGGGCCAGCAGGGCGGCGGCGGGCGCGGCAAGAACGCCGCCATGCTCGCCGTGGCGCAGGTGGAAACGCTGCGCAAGATGCTGCTGGCCATGGCCACCGACTTGCGCGTCGTGCTGGTGCGCCTGGCCTCGTGCGTGACGACGCTGCGCTACTTCGCCGAGATCAAGCGTTTCGACGAGAGCACGCGCGCCTACGGCAAGGAAACGCTGGACCTGTACGCGCCGCTGGCGAACCGCCTCGGCATCTGGCAACTGAAATGGGAGTTGGAGGACCTGTCCTTCCGCTTCATCGAGCCGGACGCCTACAAGCGCATCGCCAAGATGCTGGAGGAGAAGCGCATGATGCGCGAGGGCTTCGTCGCCTCGGCCATCCTGCGCCTGCAGACCGAGCTGGCGCAGGCCGGCATCCAGGCCGAGGTCTTCGGCCGGCCCAAGCATATCTACAGCATCTGGAACAAGATGCGCGGCAAGGAGCTCGACTTCACCGAGCTGTACGACGTGCGCGCCTTCCGCGTCATCGTCGCCGACGTCAAGACCTGCTACACGGTGCTGGGCGTGGTGCACAACATCTGGACGCCGATCCCGAAGGAATTCGACGACTACATCTCGCGTCCGAAACCGAACGGCTACCAGTCGCTGCACACGGTGGTGATGGCCGACGACGCCCGGCCGCTCGAGGTGCAGATACGCACCAATGAAATGCACAGCTTCGCCGAATACGGCGTGGCGGCGCACTGGCGCTACAAGGAGGAGGGCGGTTCGAACTTCTCGGGGCAGAAATACGACGAGAAAATCGCCTGGCTGCGGCAACTGCTGGCGTGGAAGTCGGACGTCGCCGACGCCGTCGTCGGCCAGGAGGAGATCCAGCGCGAATGGGTCGAGAAGCTCAAATCGGCGACCCTGGACGACCGCATCTTCGTGCTCACGCCGCAGGCCCGCGTGCTCGAGTTGCCGGTGGGCGCGACGCCGATCGACTTCGCCTACCACCTGCACAGCGACGTCGGCCACCGCTGCCGCGGCGCTCGCGTGGACGGCGTCATGGTGCCGCTGAACACGCAGCTGAAGAACGGCCAGACCTGCGAAATCATCACGGCCAAGGGCGCGCCGGGCGGCGCCGGGCCGTCGCGCGACTGGCTCAGCGCCGGCTACTGCGCCAGCACGCGCACCCGCTCCAAGGTGCGCGCCTGGTTCCACGCCATCGACATGCAGGAAACCCTGGCGCACGGCCGCGCCATGGTGGAGAAATCGCTGCAGCGCGAGGGCAAGACGGCCGTCAACCTGGAGGCGCTGGCGCAAAAGCTCGGCTTCGCCAAGGTCGACGAGCTGTTCCTGTCGGTGGGCAAGGAGGAATTCAGCCTGCGCCACGTCGAACAGGCGCTGCACGACACGGGCGAGGTGGCCGAACCGGAGGACGCCGTGGTGCTGGGCAAGAGCCGCGCCTCCAGCGTCGAGCAGGGCGCCAAGTCGGGCGTGCTGGTGGTCGGCACCGAAGGCTTGATGACGGCGCTGGCCAAATGCTGCAAGCCGGCGCCGCCGGACGGCATCGTCGGCTTCGTCACGCGCGGCAAAGGCGTCTCCATCCACCGCACGACCTGCAAGAACTTCGCCGAAATGCGCGCCAAGGCGCCCGAGCGCGTCATCGTCACCGAATGGGGGCGGGCCGGCCACGACACCGTCTACCCGGTCGACATCTTCATCCTGGCGGGCGACCGGCAGGGCCTGCTGCGCGACATCTCGGAGATCTTCTCGCGCGAAAAAATCAACGTCATCGGCGTCAACACGCAGAGCGCGAAGGGGCAGGCGCGCATGACCTTCACGGCCGAAATCGGCTCCACGGCGCAACTGCTGAAGGCGCTCACCGTCATCAGCGACGTCAGCGGCGTACTCGAAGCGCGCCGCAGCTAACTGCGCCGCCGCACACGGATCGGGGTCAGGTCTTGCTTGTTGCATTAAAACGCAACAAGCAAGACCTGACCCCGATTTTTTGGCGCGCAACAAACAAGACCTGACCCCGATTTTTACGCGCAGGCGATTCGCCCCGCGCTCGCCTATTCCATTCCATTGGTTTCACAATGTAAGTTCGGTTGACGCCGCTCAAGCCGCCGGGAATGATGATCGATGGTGCCGGCCGCCGGATGGCGGCGCGCGGCGCGGCAGTATAATGCGCCGCCGCCGAAGGCGATTTCGTCCTCTTTACGATTCTCAAGGATTCCATTTTGTCTATGCTGCGCGCCCTGTCTCTTTTCCTGTTGGCCTGTCCGCTGTTGGCGCACTCGGCCGCGCTGGAGAATCCGCTGTGGCGCATCGACGTCGATCCGGCCACGCTGGCGCTGCGCGTGCAGCCGACCGGCGTGGCCGCGATCGTCGTCTCGGATGGCGTCGGCAAGCATGCGGTGAGTGTCCTGCAGCAAAGTCTGACGCGCCTGCAGTGGCAGTGGAGCGGCGGCGCGTATCGCTTCGAGGTCGAGCTCAGGGATCGCGATCTGTTGCTGGTCATTCACGCCAAGGGCGCCGGCGAGTTGCCTTTCCTGCGCCAGAGCGCCGCCGCGATGGGGCGCGGCCTGATCCTGCCGCTGGCGGAGGGGCATTACGTGCCGGCCGGCGACAAGGCCTGGCAAAAATTCCTGCTCGACCTGGGCGAGTTGAATACCTCGCAGGACCTGAGCCTGCCGCTGTGGGGGCTCGATCACGGCGCCGTGTCGCTGTCCTGGGTGCTGACGAATCCCTTCAACAATAAGCTCAAGCTGGCGCGCGACGGCGACGGCCTGAGTCTGGCCCTGAGCCACGAGTTCGTCTCGCTGGCGCCGGCCGCGCCGATGTCGCTGCTGCTGCATCTGGGCGGCGCAGATCCGCTGGCGGGGGCCAAGCGCTATCGCGAATGGCTGGTGGCGGAGGGCAAGTATGAGACCTTGAAGGAGAAGATCGGCCGCTCGCCGGACGGCGCCAGGCTGCTCGGCGCCGCGCATGCCTATCTGTGGGGCGGCGGTTTGCTGGCGCCGGCCGACGTGCGGGATTGGCCGGGCTTCCTGGCCGTGCTGCGCGGCGAGGCCAGCCTGCCGGGCCGCCTGCGCGCCTACATCGAGCGCGAGCATGAGGCCGGCGCCGCGCTGGCCGCCGCGCGCGGCGTGCCGGAGCGCTATCAGCAGCGCGTGCTGATCGACGCCGTCAACGGCGCCTTGAACAGCGTGGCGCGCGAGAGTTGGCAGGGCGCCGCGCCCGAGGCCGAGGTGCTGGCCGGCCGTTACGGCGAGTTGCGCGGCGAGGTGGCGCGCGCTTTCGCGCGCACGCTGACGGCCGACCCGGCCGCCTGGGGCGGCGGCGTGTCGGTGGTGACCATGAAGAAACTCCGCAAGGCCGGCCTGCCGCGCCTGTGGATAGGCCTGGGGGAGGGCTGGGAGGGCGGCCTGTGGCATCCGGAGGCGGTGGCCGCCGGCGTCGAGGCCGGCTATCTGGTGGCGCCCTACGATTCCTACGAGACGGCGCTCAAGCCGGGCGGCAATCCCGACTGGGCCACCGCCCACTTGGGCGAGAAGGTCTACCGCGATTGCGCCATCATCCTCAAGGGCGGCATGTTCAAGTCCGGCTTCCAGAAATCGGGCCGCTACACCGACCCGAACTGCGTCCGTCCGGTCCTGCAGGCGCGCGTCAGGGCGGTGGCGGCGAAGGCCGGCTTCAACAGTTGGTTCCTGGACGCCTACGCCACCGGCATGGTGTTCGACAGCTACCGCGCCGAGGCGCCGCTGACGCAGGCGCAGAGCGCGGCCGGCGGCATGGAGGCCTCGCGCTGGATTTCCGATGCGCTCAAGCTGCCCACCGGTTCCGAGGACGGCAACGGCCCGACCGCGCAGGGCATCCTGTTCGCGCACGGCATGCAGACCCCGGTGATAGGCTGGGGCGACAAGGAGATGCAGAGGGATAAGAACTCGCCGTATTTCCTCGGCGGCTGGTATCCGTCCGCCCAGCCGACGGTGTTTTTCAAGCAAGTGCCGCTGAAGGACAATCTGCGCGCCATCCATTTCAATCCGGCCACGCGCCTGCCCCTGTACCAGGCGGTGTTCCACGGTTCCGTCATCAGCGGCCACCACTGGTTGTTCGATAGCCTGAAGTTCAGCAACGCCCACGGCGACGGCGAGTTGGCGCAACTGCTCTACAACGTGCCGCCGCTCTACCACCTGAGCGCCGAGACGCTGGAGCAGCGCCTGCCTGTCATGAAGCGCCAGGACGCCTTTTTCCGCCCCCTGCACCAGCGCCTGGCGACGGAGCCGCTGAGCGGCTTCAACTATCTGTCGGCCGACCGACTGCTGCAGGAGACGCGCTTCGGCGACGGCACGCGCCTGCTGGCGAACTTCGGCGACAAGGACCAGCAACAGGACGGCCGGCGCTTGCCGCGGCGCAGTGTCACGGCCGTGAACGGCGACGGCGGCAGCGCGGTGTATCTGGTGACGGGCGAGTGAAATCCTGTCCGCCCGGTATTTTTTCAATCAAGTAAAGGTTTCCTGCAAAAGAGGCCTTGTGTTTGTTGCGCGCCCTCTCTATAATTCTGGCCTTCGGGCGGTTAGTTCAGCTGGTTAGAATACTTGGTCGACATCCAAGGGGTCGGGGATTCGAATTCCTCACCGCCCACCAGAACACAGTTGTGTGCAGTAAAAAGTCGGCTTTATCGCCGCAGGCGAGCTTTGAAAGTTGCCGTGTTGCAGAGTTTATCGGGCGGTTAGTTCAGCTGGTTAGAATACTTGGTCGACATCCAAGGGGTCGGGGATTCGAATTCCTCACCGCCCACCAGAATATTGTTATACTGTAGTTTAAGTCGCTCAGTCGGCGCGAACTACTGTCGCGGTTGTAGCAGGCATGAAAATTTATCGGGCGGTTAGTTCAGCTGGTTAGAATACTTGGTCGACATCCAAGGGGTCGGGGATTCGAATTCCTCACCGCCCACCAGAATATGTAAGAAGTGAGAAAAGGAACCGGTTATGACACCGCGAACTACTACCAAGATTTGGGAGTGACGCTAGTCGAATGGGTTTTCTTTGCTTGTCAAGAAGAGAAAAACGCGGCTAGTCCGCGTTTTTTTTCGTTCGCGTTTTCGTTTTGCGCTTTGGGCGCGCGGGTGGGACGGGTTGGACATTTTGGCGATCGCCGCCGGCAGCGCCGCGGGGCGCCCGGTTCAAAATGTTCAAATTGTTTCGTTCGCGTTCCTCGCCACACATTTCAGCTACCCGGCGCCCGTGCCGACATGGAGATCAATATGCTTACAGTCCGACTTCCCGATGGTTCCGCGCGTCAGTTCGACGGCCCGGTCACCGTTGCCCAAGTGGCGGCCAATATCGGCGCCGGCCTGGCCAAGGCCGCGCTGGCCGGCAAGGTCGACGGCAAGCTGGTCGACACTTCCTTCCTGATCGAGCAGGACGCGGCGCTGGCCATCATCACCGACAAGGACGCCGACGGCCTGGAGGTGATCCGCCACTCGACCGCCCATTTGCTGGCCTACGCCGTCAAGGAGTTGTTCCCCGACGCGCAGGTGACCATCGGCCCCGTCATCGACAACGGCTTCTACTACGATTTCGCCTACAAGCGGCCGTTCACGCCCGAGGATCTGGCGCTGATCGAAAAGAAAATGCAGGAACTGGCGAAGAAGGACGAGCCGATCACCCGCACGGTGCTGGGCCGCGACGAGGCCGTCGCCTACTTCAAGAATCTGGGCGAAAACTACAAGGCCGAGATCATCGGTTCGATTCCTGCCGATCAGGACGTTTCGCTGTACGCCGAAGGCAAGTTCACCGACTTGTGCCGCGGCCCGCACGTGCCCTCGACCGGCAAGCTGAAGGTGTTCAAGCTGATGAAGCTGGCCGGCGCCTACTGGCGCGGCGACTCGAAGAACGAGATGCTGCAGCGCATCTACGGCACGGCCTGGGCGAAGAAGGAAGACCAGGAGCAATACCTGTTCATGCTGGAGGAGGCGGAAAAGCGCGACCACCGCAAGCTGGGCAAGCAACTCGACTTCTTCCACTTCCAGGACGAGGCGCCGGGTCTGATTTTCTGGCATCCGAAGGGTTGGTCGATCTGGCAGCAGGTCGAGCAATACATGCGCAACGTCTACCAGGTCAACGGTTACCAGGAAGTGAAGGCGCCGCAGATCCTCGACCGCGGCCTGTGGGAGAAGACCGGCCACTGGGACAACTATCGCGAGAACATGTTCGTCACGGAGTCGGAAAACCGCTCCTACGCGCTGAAGCCGATGAATTGCCCCGGCCATATCCAGATCTATAACAACGGCATGCGCAGCTACCGCGACCTGCCTTTGCGCTACGGCGAATTCGGCCAATGCCACCGCAACGAGCCGTCCGGCGCGCTGCACGGCATGATGCGCGTGCGCGGCTTCACCCAGGACGACGGTCACATCTTCTGCACCGAAGAGCAGATCACGGCCGAGGTGACGGATTTCCACGGCCAGGCGATGGCGGTCTACACGGCCTTCGGCTTCACCAACATCGACGTCAAGCTGGCCCTGCGTCCCGACAGTCGCATCGGCAGCGAAGAGGGTTGGGACATCGCCGAGGAATCGCTGCGCTCGGCCCTGCGCGCCTGCGGCGTGGCCTGGACGGAATTGCCGGGCGAGGGCGCCTTCTACGGCCCGAAAATCGAATACCACCTGAAGGACAGTCTGGGCCGCGCTTGGCAGGTCGGCACGATGCAGATCGACCCTTCGATGCCGGGCCGTCTGGGTGCCGAATATGTCGCCATCGACAACACCCGCCAGGTGCCGATCATGCTGCACCGGGCCATCGTCGGCTCGCTGGAGCGCTTCATCGGCATCCTGATCGAGCATTACGCCGGGGCCATGCCGCTGTGGCTGGCGCCGGTGCAGGTGGCGGTGCTGAACATCTCCGACGCGCAGTCCGAATACGCGCAGAATTTAGCCACACAATTGCGTAAAAAGGGCTTCCGCGTGCACGCTGATTTGCGTAACGAGAAGATTACCTATAAAATACGCGAACATTCCGTACAAAAACTGCCTTACATCCTCGTGATCGGCGACAAAGAACGGGATGCCAACACCGTGGCCGTGCGGGCGCGGGGTAATATCGATTTGGGCGTCATGTCCATCGAAGCCCTGGTTGAGCGACTCCAGATGGAAGTCGACAACAAAGCCTGACGAGGAAACTCGCAGCACTGCCGTCCTACAAGATATTTAAAGGAAACTACAATAGCTACTGACAAGTCGCATCGCATCAATGGCGAAATCACTGCCCCTGAAATGCGTTTAAGTGGGGTCGATAACGAGGCACTCGGGATCGTGACTTTGGCCGAAGCCTTCCGCCTGGCGGAAGAAGCGAACGTCGATCTGGTGGAAATCGCGCCTACCGCGCAGCCGCCGGTCTGTCGTTTGATGGACTACGGCAAATTCAAGTATTCGGAGCAAAAAAAGGCTCACGAAGCGAAATTGAAGCAAAAGATCATCCTCGTGAAGGAAGTCAAATTCCGTCCGGGCACCGATGATGGCGATTACAATATCAAGTTGCGTAACCTCATCAAGTTCCTCGATGAAGGCGACAAAACCAAGATCACGCTGCGTTTCCGCGGTCGTGAGATGGCGCATCAGGATATTGGTTTCCGT
>JANXSQ010000243.1 GCA_025356595.1 Janthinobacterium sp.
CGCCGCCCGCGGCCGGCGCGCGGCGCGCCAGTTCGAGATTGCGCGCCAGCGCCGGGTGGCGGTGCAGGAGGGCGTCGATGTCGCGTTCGAGTCCGCGCAACTGGCCGTCGAGCAGGGCGATGAGGCGCCCGGCGTGGCCGGCCAGCGCCTCCTGCCCGGCCAGGCGCTGGGCGCCCTGCTTGGCCGCCTCGCGCAGGCGCAGCGCGCGCAGTGCGTGCAACTGCGCCAGCCCGGTGTGCAGGGCGTGCGCGGCGGCCGGCGGCGGCACCCACGGCGCCGGCCGCATGGCGGCGCAAAAGCGCGCCAGCAGCACCGCGTCGCCGCGGTCCGGCGCGCCCGGCGCGGCGGCGGCGAAGGCCTGCACGCTGGCCGGGTCGACGTCGCTGACGAGCATGCCCATGGCCGTCAGCGCGCGCGCCGCCGGTTCGCTGTAGGGGCCGGTGGCCGCCATGCACACCGGCAAGCCGGCCACGCTGACCTCGTGGCGGGTCAGCCAGTCGCGCAGCCAGCGGAAGCCGGCCAGGTCGTTTTCGACCACCTTGTTCTGGATTTCGCCGCGCGCCAGCAGGGCGACGTCGAGCTTGAGTTTGCTGACATTGATACCGACGGTTGGTTGTGTATTGTGCATGGTGGTTTCGTTCTCGTAAGCGCTAGGATGGATCTTATTGCAAAGCGCAGAAAAGGCCTGTTCGATTAAAACGGCGCCAGTTTCAGGTCGAACGCGCGCTCGAGCAGCCAGACGCCGGCCAGCATGGCGATCAGCGCCGAACCGCCGCCCAGCAACTGGCGGTAGAACCAGCTGCGGCGCAGCAGGAAGGTCAGCGGCAGGAAGGCGGCGACGATGGCCAGTTGGCCGATTTCCACGCCAAGGTTGAAGCCCAGCAGGCTGGCCGCCAGCGCGCCGGGCGGTAGGCCCAGGTCGGCCAGCACGGCGGCGAAGCCGAAGCCGTGGATCAGGCCGAAGGCGAAGGCGACGGCCGGGCGGCGCCGGCGGAACAGCGGCAGCAGGTTGTTCAGCGCGGCCAGCGCGACCGAGGCGGCGATGGCCGATTCGACCCAGCGCGAGGGCAGGGCGACCAGGCCCAGGCTGGCCAGGCTGAGCGTGACCGAATGCGCCAGCGTGAAGGCGCTGACCACCTTGAGGACGTCGACGAAGGCGGCGCGCAGGCTGTCGGCGCCGCGCGCCGCGGCGGCCGGCAGCACGGCCGGCAGCAGCAGTGAGAGCAGGAATAGGATGTGGTCGAGGCCGATCCAGATGTGCCAGACGCCGTGCCTGAGGTAGGCGCCGAACTGGCCGAGGCGGTCCGGCGCGGCCACGACGAGGCGCTGGCGCGGCTGTTCCGGGCCCAGGATGGCCGTCGCGCTCTGGTCGGTGTGGCGCAGTTGCAACAGGCCCCTGTGCTGCGGATCGAGGTCGGCGAACAGGCGGTAGTCGATGTCGAGGGCGGCGATGGGCGCCGGGCAGTCGGCCTGGAAGCGCAGCACGCTGTAGGCGCCGTCCGTGTGGCGGGCGAGGAGTTGCGCGCCCGGACGCAGCGGGCAGGCGGCGCCGCCGCTGGCCAGCTCGAGCCGGCCCAGCGCGTAGGCGGCGATGGCCGCGTGGCGGGAGCGGATCTCGTCCCAGGTCAGGCGGCCGTCGCCGTCGCCGTCCAGGCCGATGGCGAAATCGAGGTCGCGCAGGGCGATGTCCCACTGGCCCTCGATGTGGCGGCCGGCCACCGTCAGGGTCAGGTAGCTGTCGCTGGGCTTGTGCGCGCGGGCCGGCGCCGCCAGGCAGCACAGCAGACAGAGTAAAAGGGCGCGGCGGCGCCTCATGACAGTTGCCGCAGTTGCCGGGCCAGCCGGGCCAGCGCCAGGTCTTCGACGCGGTGCTCGGCGATCCAGCGCAGCACGGGCGCGGCGGCGGCCGCGTCGCGCGCCTGCAGCGCCGCCTCGAGGACGATGCGCATGTCGGCCGGCTCCTTCTGCACGGCCCAGTTCGACTGCGCCAGCGCCAGCGCGGCGCGCGCGTCGCGGCGCAGATGGAGTTCGAAGCGGGCCTGTTCGCGCCGGTGCACGCTGTCGCCGCGCTGCGCGGCGGCCGCGAAACGGGCGCCCAGCTCGGCCGCGGCGGCGGCCAGCGCCGGTCCCGCCGCGCCCTCCTGCCGCAGGGCCAGCGCCTGGCGCAGCAGCAGGGCGTCGACGCGGCCCTGGCCGCGCAGCAGGCGCAGCGCGTCGGCGCCGCGGCCCTGTTCGAGCAGGAAATCGGCGTAGGCGCCCAGCAGATAGCTGTCGCGCCCGTCGAGGGCCAGGGTCAGCTCGAAACGCGCCGCCGCGTTGGCCGCGTCGCCGCGCCGGGCGGCCATTTCCGCCAACTGGGTCAGCACCCACAGGCGGATCTCGGCGGGCGCGCCGGCGCCGCGGCGCAGCGTCAGTTCGAGCAGGGCTTCGGCCTTGGCGGCGCGGCCGGTGACGGCGGCGACGGCGCACAGGCAGGCGGTGCTGACCAGTTCGTCGGCCAGGGCCGACAGGCGCGCGCAGGCGGCGGTGGCGCCGGCGTAGTCGCCGCGCACCGTTTGCACGGTGGCGCGCGTCAGCCAGGCCTGGGCGTTGCCGGGCTGGGCGGCGAGGACGGCGTCGAGGTCGCGCAGGGCGGCGTCGAACTGGTGCAGGCTCTGCAGGACGGTGGCGCGCAGCAGGCGCACCGCCGGCGGCGGCGCCGGCAAGGACCACCACGGCGCCAGCGCCGCCTGGGCGTAGCCGAGGTAGCGCGGGTCGCTCTCGCCGCGGGCGGCGGCGATGTAGCGCTGCGCCAGGCGCGTGGCCAGGGCCAGGTCGCGCGGATGGGCGCTCAGTTCGCCGCGCAGGGCGCGCAACTGCAGTTGCAGCGGGTCGGCGCGGCGCGGCAGCAGTTCGACCACCTCGGCGCCGCTGGCCGGCGTGTAGGGACTGGCGCACGCGGCGGCGGCGGCCAGCGCCAAGGCGCAGGCGGCCTGCGCGCGGCGGCAAGAATTTTTCTGCATGGCGGGACTCGGCTCGGTGAGGGCGTCCGGGTTGGGAAAACTGGCGGCGCGCGGCGGGGGGGAGCCTGTGCCCCCGTTGCGCGCCCCTGGATTGCGCTAGTTCAGCGGCAGCGGGTCGGTGTTGTCCGGCGCCGTCAAGGCGACGCTGTCGGGGTCGATCGGGTCGGCGTCGTCGCTGCTGGTGGCGACCAGCGCCTGGACGGCGGCGACGAAGGCGTTCGGCGCCGGCGCGCCGTGGCCGCCGTCGCCCTCATCGCCGCCGCCGCCACCGCCACCGCCACCGCCGCCGCAAGCGCTGAGTAGAACGGCGAGCAGCAGGCACAGTTTTTTCATCTCGTTCTCCTTGTCGGGGGGCAGCCTATTGCTGCGGCGAGCCGGCCAGCGGCGTTTTCAGATACGGGAAGGCGGCGTTGAAGAAACTGTCGTCCAGGTACGCGCCGTCGGTGAAGCGCAGCGCGCCGGCCGGCGCGTCGCCGGGCGCGCAGGCGATGCCGAGCATGCACAGCTTGCCCATGACGACGCGCAGCGCGATGTCGACGACATCGTCGCCGGGCCGGCGCCCGTTCGGGAAGCCGGCGGCGTCGCCGTCGATGACGCCGAGGCGCTTCTGCGCGCCCATCGCCACCGGCGCGACGCTGGTGTTCAGGCGCAGCATTTCGGACGCCTTCACCTGCTGCGGCTGGTTGACGCCCTGGATGCCGGTCAGGAAGACGGCGACCAGGTCATTGCGGGGGAAGTTCGTCGGCGCCTTCGCCCCGGCGGCGCCGAACAGCACTTCGACCAGGGCCGGCAGGGTCGGATTGGTGACATAGTCGGCGAACTGGCCGTCGCCGGACGGCGCGCTGTGGTTGAAGCGGTCCTTGTCCTTCAGGCCGATGACCAGTTCGTTCACCAGCGGCATGCCCAGGCGCGACACCTGGACCCAGGCGCCGCCCTCGCGCGAGGCGTCGGCGGCGTTCTTCGGCGTCGGATTGAGCAGGCGCCCCTGGCGCAGGCTGGCCGTGGTCCAGCCGCCGATGACGGGCTCGGCGCCGGCGCTCAGGCAGGCGCTGGCCACCTCCAGTTCGATCGAGGTGACGTTCTTGTCGGCCAGGTCGTCGCGGGCGGCCTTCTCGGCGTTCGCATTGAACTCCACGGCGGGCGCCTTGATGTTGATCAGGTCGAAGGTTTCGCCCAGGTTGACGGCGAAGGAATCCTTGCGCTGGCCGACGAACATGCGCGCCGGCGTGCCGCAGCCGGGAATGTTGATGTTGTAGACGTGCTTGGCGGCGTAGCCGGCGTAGTCGGGGATGGCCTTGTTGCCGATGTTGTCGATCGGCTTGTCGAACACCGTGGCGCCGCCGTCGGCGTTGCTGACGGCGGCGCGGCTGCCGTGGCGGCGGTCGCCGCGCACCACGGTGACGGTGTAGGTTTCGCGCACATTGATGCCGGGCGGATTGACGCTGTTGATGGCGCCGCCGTTGATCACCAGCGGAATCGCCACCTGCTTGCCGCCGACGCTGAACTTGCCGTCCTTGTTGGTGTTGGTGAAGCGGAACTGGAACGTCAGGTCCTCCTTGGCGTCGCCGTTGTTGTCGATGTGGATTTCATACAGCGCGTCCGGATCGAGGGCGAAGAAATTCGGGCCGCCGTAGGCGTCCTGCAGCGGCACGTAGTTGGCGATCAGCGTGACGAACTTGTCGCGCCCCGGCTCATAGCTGCGGAACATGTAGAAATCGGTGCCGTCGACCTTCGGGCTGCGCGTGATGAAGGGCGCCTCGCGGTGGCTGGACGCGAAGGCCGGCGCGGCGCAGGCGCCGGCCAGCAAGGCGCCCAGCAGCGCCGCGCCGAGCGCGTTTCGGGAGGAAGTGAAAGGCATGGTGAGCTCCTGTTATTGTGGTGAAATAGCGGGGAGATGCGGTGTTGCACGGGCTTGCACGCGGCGCCCAGGGCGGGGGCGCCAAAACGCGCCCGCCGGCCTGGAATTTTTTTCGGCGTCCCGGGCGGCGCAAAAGCCACAAGCGGACTGAAAGGACGCGCCAAATCCTATAAACTAAGGGTATGACTACTATCGCCACCCCAGGTTCGTCGCAACCCTTCCCCGCCGCGCGCTTCATCAAAGAGATCGGCCGCGGCAAAAACGGCGCGCGCAGCATGACGCGCGCCGACGCCCACGATCTGTACCAGGCCATGCTGGCCGGCCGCGTCTCCGACCTCGAGCTGGGCGGCATCATGCTGGCCATGCGCATCAAGGGCGAGTCGGTGGAGGAAATCGCCGGCTTCCTGGACGCCGCCGAAGCGTGCTTCGCGCCGCTGGCGGCGCCGGCCGGGGCCTATGCGCCCATCGTCATCCCCAGCTACAACGGCGCGCGCAAGATGGCCAACCTGACGGCGCTGCTGGCGCTGCTGCTGGCGCGCGCCGGCGCGCCGGTGCTGGTGCACGGCGTCGACAGCGACCCCGGCCGCGTGACGACGGCCGAGGTGTTCCGCGCGCTGGGGCTGCGCGCGGCGAACGATCACGCCGAGGCGGAGGCCGAGCTGGCGCAGGGCCGGCCGGCCTTCATCGGCGTCGACGCGCTGGCGCCGCCGCTGGCGCGCCTGCTGGCGCTGCGCCGCGTGCTGGGCGTGCGCAATTCGACCCACACCCTGGTCAAGATCATGCAGCCCTTCGCCGGGCCGGCGCTGCGGCTGGTCTCCTACACCCATCCCGAATACCTGGAAATGCTGGGCGAGTACTTCACGACGGCCGCGCCGCGCGAGCGCGGCGACGCCTTCCTGATGCGCGGCACCGAGGGCGAGACGGTGGCCAACGCCAATAAAGCCCAGCAAATCGACTGGTTCCACGGCGGCGCGCGCACCGTTCTGGTGGAAAAGCAGGGCATCGTGCAGACGCTGCCGGAGCTGCCGGCCGAGCGCGACGCCGCCACCACGGCGGCCTGGATAGCGTCGGTGCTGCGCGGCGACACGCCGGTGCCGGCCTCCATCGCCGAGCAGGTGGCGCAATGCCTGCGCGCCGCCGCGAACCTGCGCGCCGCCTGAATAGTCGGCGCCGCTCCGGGCCGGCGTTTACAATGGCGCTTTGAAATCAGGCGGGACCGGAATTTTTATGGCTAAATTATTTGATGTGGCAGTGATCGGCGCCGGCGCGGCCGGGATGATGTGCGCGGCCGTGGCGGCCCAGGGCGGCAAGCGCGTGGTCTTGATCGACCACGCCGAGAAGCTGGCCGAGAAGATCCGCATTTCCGGCGGCGGGCGCTGCAATTTCACCAACGTGAACGCGGGACCGAATAATTTCCTGTCGCAGAATCCGCATTTCTGCAAGAGCGCGCTGTCGCGCTACACGCCGCAGGATTTCCTTGCCCTGGTCAAGAAGCACCGCATTTCCTACCACGAGAAGCACAAGGGCCAGTTGTTCTGCGACGAGTCGGCCGAGCAGATCATCCAGATGCTCAAGGACGAGTGCGCCGCCGCGAACGTGCATTGGCGCATGCCGTGCAAGGTCGAGTCGATCGCCCGCGACGCCGACGGCGCCTTCCTGTTGCAGACCGACAGCGGCGAGATCGAAGTCGGCAGCGTCGTCATCGCCAGCGGCGGCCTGTCGATTCCGAAGGTAGGCGCGAGCGACTTCGCCTACCGCCTGGCCGGCCAGTTCGAGCTGGCGATGGTGGCGCCGCGCCCGGCCCTGGTGCCGCTGACCTTCGACGACGCGGCCTGGGCGCCGTTCGCGCCGCTGGCCGGCATCGCCCTCGAAGTCGAGGTGGCGACCGGCAGCATGAAGGGCAGGAACGCCGCGGGCGGGCGCTTCCGCGAGGATTTGCTGTTCACCCACCGCGGCCTGTCCGGCCCGGCGATCCTGCAGATTTCCAGTTTCTGGCAGCCGGGCGAGCCCATCGTCGTCAACCTGTTGCCGGACATGGATGTCGCGCAGACCCTGATCGAGGGCAAGGGCAGCATCAAGAAGCAGCTCGGCAACGTCCTGTCGCAGTGGTTGCCGGTGCGCCTGGCCGAGGGCTTGCTGAGCGCCACCGGCCTGGCCGCCGACGCCCGCCTGGCGGACTTGCCGGACGCGCAGTTGCGCAAGCTGGGTTTGGCCGTCAACGCCTGGGCCATCGTGCCCAGCGGCTCCGAGGGCTACCGCAAGGCCGAGGTGACGGGCGGCGGCATCGACACGCGCGAGTTGTCGCAGCAGACCATGATGGCGGCCAAGGTGCCGGGCCTGTACTTCATCGGCGAGGCGGTCGACGTGACGGGCTGGCTGGGCGGCTATAATTTCCAGTGGGCGTGGGCCTCCGGCGTGGCCGCCGGGCTGGCCCTGCAGTAGGCCGCGGCGGCGCGTGCGGTTTCGCAACGCGCGCGCACGCGGACGCATCGGGGCTTCCCTTTTTAGCCGCGAGGTGCTACTATCTACCTCTTCCTATAAATCAACGGTTTGAATTTTTACATGACCACTATTCGCCTTAAAGAAAACGAGCCGTTCGAAGTCGCAATGCGTCGCTTCAAGCGCACTATTGAAAAAACTGGTCTGCTGACCGAATTGCGCGCACGCGAATTCTACGAAAAGCCAACAGCTGAGCGCAAGCGCAAGCTGGCAGCCGCCGTTAAGCGCCACTACAAGCGCATTCGCAGCCAGCAATTGCCTAAAAAATTATTCTAAGACTGTTCATTCAGCACTAGCCCGGGTTGTAGGCGCTTTGGTCGCCAGGGGTTATCTGCTGTTTCATCCGGATGTATTCGTCCGGATGGGTCGCATGCCCGCTCCGGTTCGCCGCGGCGGGTTTTTCCATTTATAACGTCATATTGGAGCACGTCATGGGTTTGAGAGAGCAAGTCACGGAAGACATGAAGGCCGCCATGCGCGCCAAGGAAACGGTCAAGCTGGGCACGATCCGTCTGCTGCTGGCCGAAATCAAGCGCAAGGAAGTCGACGAGCGCATCGAGGTGACGGACGAGCAGACCGTCGCCATCGTCGAGAAGATGATCAAGCAGCGCAAGGATTCGATCAGCCAGTTCGAGGCCGGCGGACGCGCCGACCTGGCCGACATCGAAAAAGCCGAACTGGCCTTCCTGGTCGGCTACATGCCGGCCGGCCTGTCGGACGAGGAGGTGGCCGCCGAGGTGGCCGCCGCCGTCGCCGCCTCGGGCGCCGCCGGTCCCCAGGACATGGGCAAGGTGATGGCCATCGTCAAGCCGAAGCTGGCCGGGCGCGCCGACATGACCGTCGTCTCGGCGCTGGTCAAGAAAGCCCTCAGCCCGGCCTGAACCGCCGCGCCGAGCCGTTCCGCCGCCGCGCCTGAGCCGCATCAACACCGGAGCGCGCGCGGCGGTATAGTCTGATCCAAAACAAGACCGCCGAGCCCCGTGATTCCACAATCCTTCATTGCCGATTTGCTCAACCGCGTCGATATCGTCGACGTCGTGGGGCGCTACGTCCAGCTGAAAAAGGGGGGCGCCAACTTCATGGGCCTGTGCCCCTTCCACAGCGAAAAATCCCCCAGCTTCACGGTCAGCCCGACCAAGCAGTTCTACCACTGCTTCGGCTGCGGCGCGCACGGCACCTCGATCGGCTTCCTGATCGAGTACTCCGGCATGGGCTTCGTCGACGCCGTCAAGGACCTGGCGCAGAACGTCGGCATGGTGGTGCCGGAGGCGGACGATAAGATCCCGCCGGCGCAGCGGGCGCAGATCCAGGCGCAGAGCATGGCGCTGTCGGACGCCATGACGCAGGCCTGCGACTATTACCGCGGCCAGCTGCGCCACGCCGGCGAGGCCATCGCCTACCTGAAGAACCGCGGCCTGACGGGCGAGATCGCGGCCCGCTTCGGCATGGGCTTCGCGCCGCCGGGCTGGGACAATCTGCGCTCCGTGTTCCCCGACTACGAGGCGGTGGCGCTGGCCGAGGCCGGCCTGGTGATCGACAAGGTCGACGAGGACGGCGGCAACCGCAAGCGCTATGACCGCTTCCGCGAGCGCATCATGTTCCCGATCCGCAACACCAAGGGCCAGGTCATCGCCTTCGGCGGGCGCGTGCTCGACCATGGCGAGCCGAAATACCTGAACTCGCCGGAAACGCCGCTGTTCTCCAAGGGCTTCGAGTTGTACGGCCTGTTCGAGGCGCGCCAGGCCATCCGCGACGCCGGCTACGTGCTCGTCACCGAGGGCTATATGGACGTCGTCGCGCTGGCGCAGATGGGCTTCCCGCAGGCGGTCGCCACCCTGGGCACGGCCTGCACGGCGGCGCACGTGCAAAAGCTGCTGCGCCAGACCGACAACGTCATCTTCAGCTTCGACGGCGACAAGGCGGGCCGGCGCGCCGCCCGCCGCGCGCTCGAGGCCAGCCTGCCGCACGTGACCGACAACAAGACCATCAAATTCCTCTTCCTGCCCACCGAGCACGATCCGGACAGCTACATCCGCGCCTACGGCGCCGAGGGCTTCGAGCAGCAGGTGCACGAGGCGATGCCGCTGTCGCAATTCCTGCTGCGCGAGGCCTCGGGCGAGCACGACCTGTCCGAGCCGGAGGGGCGCGCGCGCGTCCAGTTCGACGCCAAGCCCATGCTGCAGGCGATGACGCCGTCGGCGCTGCGCCTGCAGATCGTGCGCGGCCTGGCCTCGCTGACGCAGACCACGCCGGCCGAGATCGAGGCCCTGTTCGAGCTGGCCAAGCCGGTCGCCGTGCTGCGCCGCGCGCCGCCCCGCTCGGGCCGGCCGATGCCGGTCGGGCTGGAGTTGCAGATCATCCGCATCCTGGTCGCCCATCCGCCCCTGGGCATGGAGATCGACGCGGCCGGCCTGGCCGCCTTCGGCTTCTTCGGCGCCGACGGCGCCGAGCGCCTGGCGCACTTGGTGGCGGCGGGCCGGGAGCTGGGCGAGCACGGCAGCTTCGCCGCGCTGGCCCAGCAACTCAAGTCGCAGGGCGGCGAATACGACGCCATCATCGGCGAGATCGCCGCCAGCCCGGAATCGGACGCCGACAGCGACCGGGTGTGGATGGTGGGCGCGATCCGCCAGTTGAAACTGGACGCGCTGAAGCTGGAGTTGAGCCAATTGTTCGCGGCCGGTTTGTCTTCCGACGAAATTGGTGTACGCTACCGCGAAATTACGTCGAAGCAAGATCAATTGCTGCGCGAGGGCGAGGCCGAACTGGCCAACCGTTAAGCCGTGCGGGGAAGGGCTTGGCGGGGCCGGAAATGGCGCGGCCCGGCCCGGGCGGCCCCGGGCTGGAAAAAGGTTTTTGGCGTGCTATAATTAAATGCTAAGTATTCTATGCTATGGCAAGGTAGTCCCGTTTCGGAAATAGTGTTTGTTTTCAGTAAGTTAGGCTCTTGATCGGCGCGTATGGACGGCGTCGGCGGCTAGGGCCAGCTAGTGGTTTCGGCGGCGCGGCGTGGTCCGCGCCGGTGGCAAGCATGCCATCAGCCGTTGTCATTTTTGGCGTTCGCCCCCAGATGCAGTCGCATGCCCCATTGCCCCGTCGACAACGGCCGGGCGCGCGGGGCGGCGCGCGCGGATCGCGGCTAACGAGGTGCAAGTAATGTAGGCAGTGTCGGACTCGCGCGGTCGGCGGGTTCGGAGATGGTGGTCCCGCTGGGGCCGGCAGCAAACTAATCCTAATCCACCGTAAAGCAAGTCGTCGTGTAATCGAAAGCGCCTGTGCCAATCAAGAAACCCGAACCCAAAGCGGCTGCGAAGCCCAGCAAAGCGAACGTGAAAGCCGACCAGGCGCTCGACCTGCCGGAAGCGCGCAGCACCACCGTGCCGCTCGTCAGCCAGACCACCGACGCGGCCGCGCTCGCCGCCATCGACACGTCCGGCTACGTGCTGCCCTCGGTGAAAGTGCCGGGCAGGCGCGGGCGCAAGCCGAAGGAATTCCAGCCCGAGAACGACGAAGTGGCGGCCCTGAACGCCGTCGAGCGGGCCGAGCTGAAGGCGGTCGACAAGGCCAAGGCGAAGGACCGCAAGGCCAAGGAGCGCGCCCTGCTGAAGGACGCCTTCTCGTCCGACACCGAGGCCAGCGAGGAAGAGCTGGAGCGGCGCCGGCAGAAACTGAAGACCCTGATCAAGTTCGGCAAGGAGCGCGGCTTCCTCACCTACGCCGAGATCAACGACCACCTGCCCGAAAACATCGTCGATCCGGAAGCGATCGAGGGCATCATCGGCACCTTCAACGACATGGGCATCGCCGTCTACGAGCACGCGCCGGACGCCGAGACGCTGCTGCTGTCGGACAACGTGGCGACCGTCACCAGCGACGACGAGGCCGAGGCGGCCGCCGAGGCGGCCCTGTCGACGGTCGATTCCGACTTCGGCCGCACCACCGACCCGGTGCGCATGTACATGCGCGAAATGGGCTCGGTCGAACTGCTGACGCGCGAGGGCGAGATCGAGATCGCCAAGCGCATCGAGGACGGCCTGAAGGACATGATACAGGCTATTTCCGCCTGTCCCGTGACGATCGCCGAGATCATCGCGGCGGCCGACCGCATCGCCAAGGACGAGAGCAAGATCGACGAGATCGTCGACGGCCTGGTCGACCATAGCGAGGACGTGGCGCCGGCGCCCGCCGCCGCCGCGCCGTCCGAGGACGACGAGGAGGAGGGCGAGGAGGAGGGCGAGGAAGAGAGCGAGGAAGAGGAAAGCAACGCCTCGGGCGCGGCCGGCTTCTCGGCCGAGCAGCTGGAGACGCTGAAGCGCACCGCGCTGGAGAAATTCGCCGTCATCTCGCAGCAGTTCGACAAGATGCGCAAGGCCTTCGAGAAGGACGGCTACAGCTCGAAAGCCTACGTCAAGGCGCAGGAGGCGATCTCCCAGGAACTGCTGGGCATCCGCTTCACGGCCAAGGTCGTCGAAAAGCTGTGCGACACCCTGCGCGGCCAGGTCGACGAGGTGCGCCACATCGAAAAGCAGATCCTCGACGTGGCCGTGAACAAATGCGGCATGCCGCGCGCCCACTTCATCAAGGTCTTCCCGGGCAACGAAACGAATCTGCGCTGGGTCGACGGCGAAGTCAACGCCGGGCACGCCTACAGCGCCATCCTGGGGCGCAACATCCCCACCGTCAAGGAGCTGCAGCAGCGCCTGATCGACCTGCAGGCGCGCGTCGTGCTGCCGCTGCCGGACTTGCGCAACATCAACCGCCAGATGGCGGCCGGCGAAATGAAGGCGCGCAAGGCGAAGCGCGAAATGACCGAGGCCAACCTGCGCCTGGTCATTTCCATCGCGAAGAAATACACCAACCGCGGCTTGCAGTTCCTCGACCTGATCCAGGAAGGCAACATCGGCCTGATGAAGGCGGTCGACAAGTTCGAATACCGCCGCGGCTACAAGTTCTCGACCTACGCCACGTGGTGGATACGCCAGGCCATCACCCGCTCCATCGCCGACCAGGCGCGCACCATCCGCATTCCGGTGCACATGATCGAGACGATCAACAAGATGAACCGGATCTCGCGCCAGATCCTGCAGGAAACGGGCGCCGAGCCCGATCCGGCCACCTTGGCGATCAAGATGGAGATGCCCGAGGACAAGATCCGCAAGATCATGAAGATCGCCAAGGAACCGATCTCGATGGAGACGCCGATCGGCGACGACGACGACTCCCATTTGGGCGACTTCATCGAGGACAACAACACGCTGGCGCCGGCCGACGCGGCGCTGCACGCCTCGATGCGCGGCGTCGTCAAGGACGTGCTCGATTCGTTGACGCCGCGCGAGGCGAAAGTACTGCGCATGCGCTTCGGCATCGAGATGTCCACCGACCACACGCTGGAGGAGGTCGGCAAGCAATTCGACGTCACGCGCGAGCGCATCCGCCAGATCGAGGCGAAGGCCCTGCGCAAGCTGCGCCACCCATCCCGCTCCGACAAGCTGAAAAGCTTCTTGGAAGGTAACTAAGCCTTGACTAGTTGCCGCGATACCCCTATCCTCGCCACTTCGTTTATGCACGATGTGCGCGCGGGCGGGTTTCGCCGGCCCCGGCGTACAGGCGGTAAACTGGGCCTCTAGCTCATGCTTGGTTAGAGCAGCGGACTCATAATCCGTTGGTGCCGTGTTCGACTCACGGGAGGCCCACCAATGAATTCAAGGACTTAGGTGAAAATCTAAGTCCTTTTTTCGTTTCCGTAGTGTCGCAAGGCAGGATGGCCCAGCACCATCAAGAAATTTCGCCTGAAAAAAGACGCGGCCGACTGGCCGCGTCGAAGCGAAGGTGAGATGGTGCGCGGCTTGTTCATACAGCGCGGCCCTTCCGCGTGGATGACGCCTGTGGCGACAATGAAGCGCGATTTATCTGCCGTGACGCCGACGACACGCCCGCCGGCGATGCCCGACGGTTAGCCGACCACGCAGCCGACCTGGCTAAATCAGCTCCCCTTGCGCGCTTTGACACTGTCAACGAACAGTTCGCTCCACGTCTTTGGACGGGTCTTGATGGTGTTCGCCAGGCTCATGAACTCGACAAATTGCATGATGCCCACCGGCGTGCTGGAGAACTGGGTATCGGGATCGGCCAGCATTTTCTCGACCTCACCCTGCGTCAGCTTCAGTTTCGACACGCGCAAAAAGGTTTCGGCTGCGCCTTTGCGGTCCTTGGCGATGTAGGCATTGGCCTCTTCCTGTGCGGCGATGAAGGCCTGCGTCAGCTTGGGATTTTGTGCGGTGAATTGCTTCAGCGCGAAGACGACGTCGAGGGTGATGTTGCCCAGCGTTTCGGACGAGCTGATCACGCGGGTGATCTTCGGATCCTTCGCCTCCTGGTACGAGAAGGGCGGCGAGGTGAAGTGCGCGGTGATCTCGGTCTTGTGCGACAACAGCGCACCGACGGCCTCCGGGTGGCCGAGGCTGACCGTCAGCGGGTCGAGCTTGGTGTAGTTGGCCACGCCAAAGGTCTTGGCCACGGCCATTTGCAACACGACGGCCGACAGCGAGGTCTTGATGCCCGGGATGGCGATCTTGTCCTTCGGCGTGAAATCCTTGAGCGATTTTACGTTCGGGTTGTTCGTGTTCAGCCACAGGGCCGCGGTACTCAATGCGCCCAGGCCGATCACTTCCGAGCGCGGAATGCCGTTCGCCTTCGACCACAGCGTGATGAATCCCGGGGCGCCGGTGCCGGCGATATCCAGGTTGCCGGAAAGCATAGCGTCGTTGATGACGTTGCCGCCGTCCAGGGTGGCCCAGGTCGTCTTGACGTCGCCCAGGCCCAGTTTCTTGGCGTTCTTTTCGATCAGCTGCTGGTCGCGGATGACCATCAGCGGCAAGTACAGCATGCCGTAGCCGTGCGACAGGCGCACGGTGGACGCCTCCGCGTTGGCCTTGCCGCTGACGAGCGCAAGGGCGACGGCGCTTGCGAGGGCGAATTTGAGCATGGTTTTTTGATACATGGTGTCTCCTGATTTAGTTTTTGCTTGAACGGCGGTGTTGAATGAGCGCGGTCGGCTCAATGATTTTGCATGCCCCAGCGGCGAATGGTGCGTTTCTCGATCGTCGCGAAGATGAAATTCTCCACGCACAGTCCGATCAGGATCACAAAGAACAGGCCTGCGAACACATTGGCGGTTTCCAGCTGATTGCGGTTCTCGAAGATGAACCAGCCCAGCCCGCCGCTGCCGGACGACACTCCGAACACCAGTTCGGCGGCGATCAGCGTGCGCCAGGCAAATGCCCAGCCAACTTTCAAACCAGTCAGGATGCTGCCGAACGCGGCGGGAATCAGGATCAGGCGAACCAGTTTGAATCCTTTCAAGCCATAATTCTGGCCGACCATGCGCATGGTGCTGGACACGCCGCGGAAGCCGGCGTGGGTGTTCAGCGCCACCGCCCACAGCACCGAGTGCACCAGCACGAAGATGATACTGCCCGTGCCCAGGCCGAACCAGATCAGGGCCAGCGGCAGCAGGGCGATCGCGGGTAGCGGATTGAACATTGAGGTCAATGTTTCGAGGAAATCGGTGCCGATGCGCGAGCTGATCGCCACGGTCGTCAGGATGGTCGCCAGCACGATGCCGATGCCGTAGCCGATCAGCAAGGTTTGCATCGACACGCCGGCGCGCTCGATCAGCACGCCGCTGGCGATGCCCGAAACGAAGGCTTGCACGGTTTCGCCGAAGCTGGGGAACAGCAGCGCGTTGTTCAGCCAACGGCCGTAAATTTCCCACACCAGGGCCAGGGCAAGCAGGATGACTACTTTGCGCAGGCCGCTGTGACGGTAAAGGCTTTCAAAGATCGACAGCGGCCGTTGCACCTGGCTGAAGTCATGGTGCACGGGTTCGCGAACGATCTCGGGACGGAAGAAAGGCTGGCCGGCCTCGGCCGTGCCGACCTTGTCGTGCGCGCTGGGTTTTAAGATGGCGTTCATGTTCGATGTCTCCTAGTGTGCGAACAACAAGTCGTTGATGCGGGTTTCCAGCATGGCCTGGCTGCTGCTGCCCATCTCTTCGGCCGGAATGCTGTTCAGTTCCGCCTTCACCTGTCCCGGATGCGGCGACAGCAGGAGAATGCGCGTGCCGATGCGGATGGCCTCCTCGATCGAGTGGGTGACGAACAGCACGGTGAATCTGGTGTCGCTCCACAGGCGCAGCAATTCGTCCTGCATCTTGCGGCGGGTCAGCGCGTCGAGCGCGGCGAAGGGCTCGTCCATCAACAGCACCGCCGGCTCCATCGCCATGCCGCGCGCGATCGAGACGCGTTGCTTCATGCCGCCCGACAGCATGTGCGGGAAGCTGTCGATGAATTTCGACAGGCCCACTTTGTCGATGTAATACTCGGCCCGTTCGGCGGCCTGTTTGCCCTTCAGGCGGCCACTTGTTGGCGCCGACCGAAAATTGACCCACCTATAGGCCTCGCGCCGACCGAAAACTGACCCAGGTGTTCTACTACTCCTGCCTAATCATTAGGCGGGAGAATTAATAGGTGATCACCATGGAAATGTTAGGCAAAGTT
>JANXSQ010000244.1 GCA_025356595.1 Janthinobacterium sp.
GCGGCGCGCCGGCACAGGGCGCCGCGCAGCTTTTCCGCCGGCTGCAGCGCCGCCTGCAGCGCGGCCGCGACGGCGCCGCGCATGGCCGCGTAGTTCTTGAAGCCGGCGTCGCGGGCGAAGCGGCTGATGCTGGCCGTCGACACCCGGCACAGCCCGGCCAGCTCGGCGATGCCCAGCGCCGTCGCGCCCGCATGGTGGCGCAGCAGATAGTCGGCGATACTACGGTTGGCGGCCGAGCCCCCGGCCAGCATCTTCAGCAGGGCCACGCCCGGCGCCGAGCGCGCCAGCGCCAGCTCCGGCGGGGCCGTCCGCGGCGGCATTCTGTCTGTTTTCAAGGCGCGCCCTTTCGTGAAGATAGCTGCCGATAAATTGACAGATACTGCCGTCCTGAACATTGATATTTACCCCACTCTAACCAGATCGAATCGAAAGCTCAATCGCTTTATTTGACATCCTCCCCCACCTCAGCCTTGCGGCTGCCGCTTACGCGGAAAGGAAGGGGATTCCTCCCGCGAGACGCGCATGCCCGCGCGCGAGAATGATGATTGCCGAGTTAACGTCGCGGTCGTGCACCACGCCGCATGCCGGGCAAGTCCATTCTCTTATTCCAAGGCCCTGCAGCCCTCGCGGGCCGCTGCGCGCGTCGCACGCAGAACAGGTTTGGGTTGAATAGGCTTCGTTGACTTCCTCGAACCACACGCCAGCGTCATCGCTCTTGTATTGCAGCATGGTTCGGAACGTCGACCAACCGGCGTCGAGCACGGATTTCGCCATCCGTGTCTTTGTCAGGCCGCTCGCGTTCGCGTCGCCTACGAAGATAGCCCCGTGCTCGGCGACGAGACGGGTGCTGAGTTTGTGCAGGAAGTCCTTCCTGCGGTTGCCGATTTTGGCGTGTATCGCCCGCGCGCGTCGGGTCTTGCCGGCGCGCTGGGCCACCGCGAGCGCCGGCTCGAGGCCGCGGTAGAACTGCTCGGCGGCAATTTTTACGCCGCCGGACGTGGCCGCGAAATCCTTCAGGCCCAGGTCGATGCCGACGGCGGCTTTGCCGGCGGAGCGCGGCGCCTTCCCGGTCTTGACCGTGATGTTGATGTACCAGCGGCCGCGCGCGTCCTCGCTGAGGTTGCCGGCGCCGAGCTGGTAGGCCGACAGGCCGTAGCTGTCCCACAGGCACAGCGGCTTGCCCAGGCCCGACAGCAGCAGCTGCCCGTTGCGGTAGCGCAGCGCCGAGACCTTGAATGGAATCCAGCCCAGGCTGCGCCGGCTGCCGCCCGAGACGCGCCAGCGCAGCTTGACCTTCTTGAACTGGCGGCGCCGGGTGACGAGTTCTTTCGAAATCGCCTGGACCGTTGTCGAGTGCAGGTTCAAGCCCTCCTTGGTCGCGCCGGAGGTGTACTTGTCGATGTCGTATTCGCTCAGGAAGCGGCGTTCGCGCTGCCAGACCTTGAAGGACAGGTCGTTGGCGTAGTTCCAGACGAAGTTGACGTCCCGCGCCATCGCCGACAGCGCCGCGGCGTGCTTGTCCTTGAGGCGGAGCCGCAGGACCCGCGTCGAATGCGTGAGCGATTTTTTAAGGGGCAAGGACATTGGGTTTTGAGTTACATGCAGTTTTCAGTTTAGCCTCAGAACGCACTAAGGCAAGGCGGCCTTGCGGCCGCCGCGCTATCCATTCCCGCCCGAAAGGACGGAGCTTTCCGCGCAATTCTGGTAAATAAATTTTCACAAATTTACAGCGCGAAAAAAATGCCCCATAATGGCCCGAGACCCACCAACCGCGCCCCATGCCGGGGCGGCCGAGCGCCATGCAAGCACGCCACCAGCCGATCTCCACGCCGCACGGCAGCGCAGCCTACACCTTGAGCAGTTTCCATTTCGGCGCCAAGGGCGAAGGCAAGAAGGTCTACATCCAGGCCGCGCTGCACGCCGACGAGGTGCCGGGCATGCTGGTGGCGCAATTCCTGCGCCGCGAACTGCTGGCGCTGGAGGCGGCCGGCAAGCTGCGCGGCGAAGTCATCCTGGTGCCGGCGGCGAACCCGATCGGCCTGGCGCAAGCCATCCACGGCGCGCCCTTCGGCCGCTTCGACCTGAGCACCGGCGTCAACTTCAACCGCGCCTACAAGCACGTGGCGACGGACCTGAAACAGTCGCTGGCCGGCCAACTGGGCGGCGACGCCGCCGCCAACGTGGCGACCATCCGCCGCCACGCCTTGGCCAGCGTGGCCGAATGGCGTCCGGCCACCGACGCCGACGCCCTGAAGAAAATCCTGCTCGGCCTGGCCATCGACGCCGACATCGTCCTCGACCTGCACTGCGACAACGAGGCGGCCCTGCACATCTACGCCGGCACGCCGCTGGCCGAGGCGGTCGCGCCGCTGGCCGCCATCATGGGCGCGCGCGCCGTGCTGCTGGCGCTGGAGGCGGGCGGCGAGCCCTTCGACGAAGCCTGCAGCCGCTTGTGGTGGGACCTGGCGGCGCACTTCGGCGCGGCCTTCCCGATTCCGCCCGCCTGCCTGTCGACGACGGTCGAACTGCGCGGCGAAATGGACGTCGGCTACGAGCTGGCGCGGCGCGACGCCGCCGGCCTGCTGCGCTTCCTGGCCCACGCCGGCGTCATCGACGCCGAAGCGGCGCCGCTGCCGCCGGCGCAGTGCGCGGCGACGCCGCTGGAGGGCGTCGAACCCATCCTGGCGCCGCACGCCGGCGTGCTGGTCTTCCTGGCCGAACTGGGCCAGCACGTCGAGGCCGGCGCCACGCTGGCCGAGCTGACCGACCCGGTCAGCGGCGAGTGCACGCCGCTGCGCACCACGGTGGCCGGCGTGTTCTTCGCCCGCACCGCGCACCGCCACGTCCTGCGCGGCATGAGCGTCGGCAAAATCGCCGGCGCGGCCGCCTACCGCAGCGGCTCCCTGCTGAGCCAATAGGAGCGGCGCCGCCGGCATGCGCGGCGCGGCGGAGGAAGACCGCGCGACTTCAGAAAAGGACACCCGATGCGACGCATGAAGCTGCCGAACACCTTCGTGCTGCTGTTCGCCATCCTGGCCATGATCGCGCTGGCGACCTGGCTGGTGCCGGGCGGGAAATACGAGACCCATCTGGTCGAGGGCCGCGCCCTGATCGACCCGGACTCCTTCCACTACATCGCCAGCGCGCCGCAGGGCCTGGCGGCGCTGCTGATGGCGCCCATCAAGGGCTTCGTCGAGGCGGCGCAGATCATCGGCTTCGTGCTCATCGTCGGCGGCGCCTTCGCCGTGCTGCAAAAGACCGAGGCCGTCGACGCCCTGATCAAATCCATCGCCCGGGCGCACGCCCACTCGGCGCTGGTGCGCGGCGCCGTCATCCCCGTCTTCGTCACCCTGTTCTCGCTGGGCGGCGCCACCTTCGGCATGAGCGAGGAGGCCATTCCCTTCATCCTGATCTTCGTGCCGCTGGCGCTGGCGCTGGGCTACGACTCCATCGTCGGCGTCTCCATCCCCTTCCTCGGCTCGCAGGTCGGCTTCGCCGCCGCCTTCCTGAACCCCTTCAACGTCGGCGTCGCCCAGGGCATCGCCGGCCTGCCGCTCTTCTCCGGCATAGGCTACCGCCTGCTGGTGTGGGCGCTGGCCACCCTGCTCACCGTCGCCTTCCTGATGTGGTACGCGGCGCGCGTCAAGAATTCGCCCGAAAAAAGCCCGACCTACGCGCTCGACCTGAAGAAGCGCGCCGAACACACCCTGGACTTCGCCGCCTTCGAGGGCATGACGCGCACCCACGCGCTGGTGCTGGCGCTGTTCAGCGCCGCGCTGGCGACGATGGTGATCGGCGTGGTCGGCTTCGGCTGGTACATCAACGAAATCGCCGCCCTCTTCCTGGCGATGGCGCTCGCCGTCGGCCTGGTCGGCCGGCTCGACACGGATCAACTGGTGGCCGCCTTCCAGCAGGGTGCGCGCGACCTCGTCACCACCGCGCTGGTCATCGCGCTGGCGCGCGGCACCATGATCCTGGCGCGCGACGCCCACATCATCGACACCATCCTGCACGCGCTGATGCCGCTGGTGGCCTCCTCGCACCCGGTCTTCGCGGCGCACAAGATGTTCCTGATCCAGAGCGTCATCAACTTCTTCATCCACTCCGGCACCGGCCAGGCCGCGCTGACCATGCCCATCATGGCGCCGCTGTCCGACCTGGTCGGCGTGACGCGCCAGACCGCCGTGCTGGCCTACCAGTTCGGCGAACTGACCACGCCAATGATTCCGACCTCCGGCATCACCGTCGGCGTGCTGGCGCTGGCGCGCATCCCCTGGATCACCTGGGCCCGCTGGATGGTGCCGCTGCAACTGATCTATCTGGCGCTGGCGCTGCTGCTGCTGATACCGCCCTGCCTGACGCAGTGGCAATGAGGCCGCCGCGCGGCGCGGATTACGCCGCCGGCGCGTCGGTATACAAGGTCGGGAAATAGCGCTCCATCAGCGACTGCGGGCGCAGCGGCGCGCTGAAGCCGAACCGCGCGTACAGGCCGTGGGCGTCGCCGGTGGCCAGCGTGAAGCGGCGCAATCCCTGCAGATCCTCGTGCGCGAACACGGCGGCCATCAGGCGCTTGCTGAAACCGCGCCCGCGATACTCCGGCAGCACATACACGTCGACCAGGTTGGCGAAGGTGGCGTAGTCGCTGACGACGCGCGCGAACGCCACCTGGCGGCCGTCGGCATAGCCGCCGAAACACAGGGAGTGGGCCAGCGCGCGGCGCAGAACGACCATGGGCATGCCTGTCGCCCAGCTCGACTGGGTACTGAGAAATTGGTGGATGGCGGGAACGTCGAGTTCCGCTGGATCTGTGCTGATATGAAAATCGGACATGGCGCGCGCTCTGCAGGAAGGGGGTCGAAGCAGAATAATCGACGATTTCCACGCGGCTGTCATTCAGTAATATTGCCTGCTACTCCGGTCACCTTGTTCTTCCACCTCTCCGGAGAGGCGAAGCATCCGGCGCACCAGCATACTGCGGACGGTGCAGCTTACAGGGCGGCTTTTTCCGCAGCGCTCAGACGCTTGCCGACGATGACGACGGTCTGCATGTGTGTCGCGGCGGCGGCTTCGCCGGCGACCGCAGCGACGGGGGCGTGGGACTGCGGCACGGCGGCGACGGCGATGGTGGTGGCGCCGACCAGGATGGCGGCGGAGACGAAAAGAGCTTCCATGTTTTTAGCGATGTTCATGATGTTTTTCCTTTGGGTGGTTGGTGTTTCGATGTTTGAACTTTAAGCAAAACCGGGCCGCGCAACCAGCCGCTTGCGACGAAACGCGCAAAAGGCGGGACAGAATACAAAAAGCCCATGCTGAAGCCGATCGGCGCCGAAAAACGCCGCCCCGGGGGCCGTCGAGGCGCGAAACCGCCGCTTACGCGGCCGCAAGCTGGACCTCCAAGGCCTTGTTTCCATTGAAATGTTTGCAGGGAGTGCACACGCGCGGCCGGTAAAATGGGCGAAATGTCCTGCCGCGCCCTTTCCTTGTTTATAATCGTTTTAATACAACCGGACCCACTCTATGACAGCACAACTCTCCAAAAAAAGCGAAGCCTGGTCGGCGCGTTTCTCCGAACCCGTCTCGGACCTCGTCAAACGCTACACCGCCTCGGTGTTTTTCGATAAGCGCCTGGCGCTGTTCGACATCGAAGGCTCGCTGGCCCACGCCGAAATGCTGCACGCGCAGGGCATCATCAGCGCCTTCGACCACAGCGAAATCCAGCGCGGCATGGCGCAAATCACCCAGGAAATCGGCGCCGGCCAGTTCGAGTGGCTGCTCGACCTGGAAGACGTCCACCTGAACATCGAAAAGCGCCTGACCGAACTGGTCGGCGACGCCGGCAAGCGCCTGCACACGGGCCGCTCGCGCAACGACCAGGTCGCCACCGACATCCGCCTCTACGTGCGCGCCGCCATCGACGACGTCGTCGCCCTGCTGGGCAGCCTGCGCGGCGCCCTGACCGACTTGGCCGAGCAGCACTACGACACCATCATGCCCGGCTTCACCCACATGCAGGTGGCGCAGCCGATCACCTTCGGCCACCACATGCTGGCCTATGTCGAGATGTTCGGCCGCGACGCCGAACGCATGTTGGACTGCCGCAAGCGCGTCAACCGCCTGCCGCTGGGCGCCGCCGCGCTGGCCGGCACCACCTTCCCGATCGACCGCCCGCGCGTCGCCAAAACGCTGGGCTTCGACGACGTCTGCCACAACTCCCTGGACGCCGTCTCCGACCGCGACTTCGCCATCGAGTTCTGCGCCGCCGGCGCGCTGGTGATGATGCACGTCTCGCGCATGGCCGAGGAGCTGGTGATCTGGATGAGCCCGCGCGTCGGCTTCATCGACATCGCCGACCGCTTCTGCACCGGCTCGTCGATTATGCCGCAAAAGAAAAACCCCGACGTGCCGGAACTGGCGCGCGGCAAGACCGGCCGCGTCTACGGCCACCTGATCGGCCTGCTGACCCTGATGAAGGGCCAGCCGCTGGCCTACAACAAGGACAACCAGGAGGACAAGGAGCCGCTGTTCGACACCGTCGACACCCTGCTCGACACCCTGCGCATCTTCGCCGACATGGCCGGCGGCATCAGCGTCAAGCCGGAGGCCATGCGCGCCGCCGCCCTGCAGGGCTACGCCACGGCGACCGACCTGGCCGACTACCTGGTCAAGAAGGGCCTGCCCTTCCGCGACGCCCATGAGGCCGTGGCGCGCGCCGTGCGCGCCTGCGTCGACAGCGGCTGCGACCTGGCCGACCTGTCGCTCGATCAGTTGCGCGCCTTCTCGGACCTGATCGGCGACGACGTCTTCGCCGTGCTGACGCTGGAGGGCTCGGTCGCCGCGCGCGACCACGTCGGCGGCACCGCGCCGCGCCAGGTGCAGGCGGCCATCGCCCGCGTGAGGTCGCAACTGGCCAAGTAAGCGCAACAGGAACGGGCCTTCGGGCCCGTTCGGCATCGACCCCACCCGGACGCCAAAGTAGCGTCATTTCGAGGATAGAGGAGACACCATGTTCATGCCCATTTCGCGCGCCATCGACACGCTCAACGAGAAAATCGCCGGCGCCGTCAGTTGGGCGCTGCTGGCCGCCGTCGTCATCTGCACCGGCAACGCCCTGATCCGCTACATCTTCAACTACAGCTCCAACGGCTGGCTGGAAATCCAGTGGTACCTGTTCGCCGCCATCTTCATGCTGGCCTCCTCGCACACCCTGAAGCGCGACGAGCACGTGCGCATCGACGTCATCGCCGGGCGCTTCTCGAAACGCACCCAGGTGTGGATCGACCTGTTCGGCTTCCTGCTCTTCCTGCTGCCCATCTGCCTGATCATCCTCTACTACGGCGTGCCCTTCGCCCTGCTCTCCATCCGCAGCGCCGAGATGTCGAGCAACGCGGGCGGCCTGATCGTCTGGCCGGCCAAGCTGCTGGTGCCGCTCGGCTTCCTGCTGCTGGTGCTGCAGGGCCTCTCGGAAATCATCAAGCGCGTCGCCTTCCTGCGCGGCGAGATCGACGGCCACGAGTTCGCCAGGCACGCCGCCACGCCGGAAGAAGAGATCGAGGCCATCAAGGCCGCCAACAAGCTGTAATCCACTGATCACACAAATAAGAAGCGGCGCACAGACATGGAATTATTCATCGCGACAAACCTGGCCCCGATCATGTTCGGGGCCCTCGTCATCTTCCTGCTATCGGGCTTCCCGGTGGCCTTCTCCCTGGCCGCCAACGGCCTGTTCTTCGGCTTCGTCGGCATCGAACTGGGCCTGCTGAAACCGGAATTGCTGCAGGCGCTGCCGAACCGCATCTTCGGCATCATGGCCAACGACACGCTGCTGGCGATTCCCTTCTTCACCTTCATGGGCCTGATCCTGGAGCGCTCCGGCATGGCCGAGGATCTGCTCGACACCATCGGCCAGTTGTTCGGGCCGATCCGCGGCGGCGTCGCCTACGCCGTCATCTTCGTCGGCGCCCTGCTGGCCGCCACCACCGGCGTGGTGGCCGCCTCGGTGATTTCGATGGGCCTCATTTCCCTGCCCGTGATGCTGCGCTACGGCTACGACAAGAAGCTCGCCTCGGGCGTCATCGCCGCCTCCGGCACGCTGGCGCAGATCATCCCGCCCTCGCTGGTGCTGATCGTCATGGCCGACCAGCTGGGCCGCTCGGTGGGCGACATGTACAAGGCCGCCTTCGTGCCCGGCCTGCTGCTGACGGCGATGTACGCCGGCTATGTGCTGGCCGTCTCCATATTCAAACCGCACCACGTGCCGGCGCTGCCGCCGGAGGCGCGCAACCTGCGCCAGCCGAACGGCGACAGCGGCGCCGTCTCCCTGCTCGCCTTGGTGGTGGGCGCGGTGGCCGCCTCCTACGCCTTCGCCCACTTCTACGGCGCGGCCCACCCGGCCCTGGCGGCCGACGAGCTGGGCATTTTCTCGGGCGGCGTCGGCATCGTCGGCGCCTTCCTGTTCGCGCTGGCCAACCGCCACCTGAAGCTGGGCCTGCTCTCGCGCATGGCCGAGCGCGTCGTCTTCGTCATGATCCCGCCGCTGGCCCTGATCTTCCTGGTGCTGGGCACCATCTTCATCGGCCTGGCCACGCCCACCGAGGGCGGCGGCATGGGCGCCATGGGCGCCATCCTGCTGGCCATGGCCAACGGGCGCCTGTCCTGGAGCCTGCTGAAACAGGCCATGAACTCGACCACCCGCCTGTCCTGCTTCGTCATCTTCATCCTGATCGGCTCGACCGTGTTCTCGCTGGTGTTCCGCGGCGTGAACGGCGATCTGTGGGTCGAGCACCTGCTCTCCAGCCTGCCGGGCGGCAGCACCGGCTTCCTGATCGTCGTCAACATCATGTTCTTCGTGCTGGCCTTCTTCCTCGACTTCTTCGAGCTGGCCTTCATCCTCGTGCCGCTGGTCGGGCCGGTGGCGGAAAAGCTCGGCATCGACCTGATCTGGTTCGGCGTGCTGCTGGGCGTGAACATGCAGACCTCCTTCATGCACCCGCCCTTCGGCTTCGCCCTGTTCTACCTGCGCTCGGTGGCACCGAAGGAAGTGAAGACCTCCGACATCTACTGGGGCGCCATTCCCTTCGTCGTCATCCAGGTCATCATGGTGGCGCTGATCATCGCCTTCCCGCACCTCGTCTCGGTGGAGAAGAAGGTCGACATGAAGGAACAGATCGAACTCAAGATCGAGGCCCCGGCCGACTACGGCACACCCGGTGCGAAGGACGAGAAGAAGGACGACGAGGCGCCGGCGCTGAATTTTTCCAGCGACACGGACAAGAAGTAAGATGAGCCGCCCCGCCGCCGCCCTGCCCACGCTGACCTGGCGCAAGCCGCAACTGGGCCGCGACTACTGGTTGCAGGACGACTTCCTGGCCAATCCGGACGAGGTGGCGGCGCGCTGCTTCGCCAAGCAGGACTGGGAGCTGGGCGCGCCCCACCGGCAGGAACCGTGGCCGGGCAAGCGCAGCGCCGGCGCGCTGCTGCCCGCCGAGCTGGCCCTGGTCGAGGCCTGGGTGCGCAAGATGACGGGTGCCTCGCGCCTGTGGCAGGAGGCCGCGCCGCAGGGCAGCAGCCTGAATCACAACTACGTGCAACTGGTGGGCGGGGCCGAATCGGGGCCGCGCCCGCACACCGATTCGCGCAAGCTGTGCCGCTACGCCGCCGTGATCTACCTGTCGCCCGACCCGCTGCCCGGCGCCGGCACCTCCTTCTACCGCCTGTGCTATCCGGACGGCAGCCTGGGCGGCAATTTCTGCGGCCCGCCGCACGCCAATCTGCGCGAGGCCCTGGGCGTGAGCAGCCTGCCGCCGCAGGCCTGGCGCGAGGACACCGCCATCGCCAACCGTTTCAACCGCATCCTGCTGTACCGCGCCAACATGGTCCACTCGGCCACCTCCTACTTCGGCTGCGACCATGAGGACAAGCGCATGACGGCGGTGTTCTTCTGGATGGCCTGAGGGACTGAGGGCGCGCCCGCGCCCCTCAGTGCTCGATCATGCGTGACAACACGGCGAAGGCGGCGCCGGTCTGCGACTGCTCGAGCAGGATGGTCAGCTCGGTGTAGGTGCAGATCATGTTGACCAGGTTGATCTTGTCCCAGGCCAGCTTCTTCAGGATGGCGTGGTAGATGCCGGGCGTGCCGCACTTGGCCGGATCCAGGTGCAGGGTCACCGCCGTCAGGCGCTCCAGGCGCGCCAGCCGGCGCTCGCCGCTGAACACCTCCTCCACCACCGTCGTCAGCGCGCGGCTGCAGATGACCATCACCTCGTTGACGCCGCGCGTGACGGTGATGAAGGCGCCGCGCTGCGGCGCGGCCAGCGCCAGCAACTGGCGCTGGCAGTCGTAGCTGTCCTCGGAATAGCGGTAGGTGTAGACGGTCAGCTCGGCGCGCGTGGTCAGCTCGGCGCTGCGCTGGCCCAGCACGATGTCGCCGCCGCGGTGCGCCGGCAGGCGCTCGGACAGGCGCCGCAGCGCCATCACCACGGCCGCCTGGCCGACCGGCTTCCATAATTCGCTCTCCAGCTGCGGCTGCAACTGGCGCGCCAGCTCGGACAGGTTGATCAGGCCGCGCACCAGCCCCTCGCTCAGGAAGGCCGATTCGCTGACGATCTGCTCCACTTTGGTCGAAATCGACTGCATAGTTTTCTATCGTCCGGGCGCGGCGCGCAAGCTGGCGCGACACGGCGGACGGGGACTCCGGCAATGAGGTCTGTGGATCGGCTGCGCCGCCCGGCAAGGCAGGCGGCAACTCGCTGCTGCGGCCGCGCGGCGGCGCTATGTGAGCGGGAACGGCGGCGCCGGCGGAACGCCGCGCGCGATGCTGGATTGAGCCGACGGAGCTGTGCGTGAAGTCATTTGTCTCTCCCTGTTGAAGCCACTGCGCGATGCTTTTTCACGGTCATGCCGTGTGCGCTTTTTATCTGTCCCATCGGCGCCGGAGCGCGATGGGTTGACCTAGTGTAGATCGCAACATTAAATAAACGCAACTATCATTTGCCGAAAAAACGGGCATTGTGTTGCTTTGAACACAAAATAAGCGCAAAAGCCATGATCTGTGTCAATTCCGCACAACCTCGCTCTATCGTGCGCCATCGCCAGCGAATTTACATTAGCCGCGCCTCCGGGGCCGAATCGGCGCCTCAGACAAGACTGTCTGATTCTTAACATTGCAGCGCGTTTCGACGAATTTGCGAAGAATTTTGACTTGCCTCCACCGATAAGAATAGTGTCGCCTCACTCGGTGTCGCCGCAGTAAAAATCCGCCCGTGCGGCAGGGGCGGCGGCGGCCCGGGGTGGCCATCTGGAGAGCAGCGGCCAGTCCGTCCCCCACGTTCATAATCGATATCCATGGAGAAGAGATGAATTTACGTAAGACTATCCTTGCCGCATCCATCGCCGCCTTACCCGTGATGGCCACTGTCTCGGCGCACGCCGCCCAGCAGTTGATGGCTGCGCCGGTCAACCAGCTTTCTCCACAAGAGAACGCCGGTCTGCTCGCCAAATTATCCAGTCGCAACGTCGGCCTCGACGCCCGCCACGCCTACACCATCGCGGCCCAGCATCCGGGCGTCGCCGGCACCCGCATCAGCCGCGCCCAGCACACCTTCAAGGGCTTGCGCGTGTTCGGCTCGGAAACCGTGCTCGTCACCAACGGCGCCGGCGACATCGTCAGCGAATCGGTGTCGGACCGCCGCGCCGGCCTGGGCAACGGCAGCGCCGCCAGCACCGACAGCGCCAAGGCCAGCGGCCGCGAGCTCGACACCACGCCGGCCATCGGCGGCGTCGCCGCCATCGACCTGGTGGTGCGGGCGGTCGCCCCGCGCGGCCTGCACCACGTCGCGCCGTCGGCCGAACTGCTGATCTATCCGGTCATGAAATCGCAGCGCGTGGACGGCGCCCTGAACAAGTCGGAGGCGGCCCTGAACGCGCTCGACCTGGTCGAGGTCGTCGACCATTACGAACTCGCCTACCTGGTGCAGACGCGCATGATCAGCGGCACCAAGCCGATCTATTTCGACACCTTCGTCAGCGCCAGGGACGGCCGCGTGCTGGCCCAGTTCAAGGCCCTGCAAACCGTCGTCGGCACCGGCAACAGCCAATACAACGGCGCCGTGCCGATCAACACCACCCTGAGCGGCAGCACCTACACGCTGAAGGACGCCTCGCGCGGCGCCGGCGGCACCTACGGCGCCATGGCCATCACCAACGCCAACCACGGCACCAGCGCCGGCAGCATCTACAGCAACGCCAGCAACGTCTGGGGCGACGGCCAGCAATACATCAGCGGCGGCAGCACCACCAACGCCAACGGCCAGACCGCGGCCGTGAACGCCATGTGGGGCTTGATGAACACCTACGACATGCTGAAGAACGTGCTCGGCTGGAGCAGCCTGGACGGCAACAACACGGCCACCTACATCGCCGCCCACGTCAACACGGCCTACGACAACGCCTACTACGACGACGCCTGCAAGTGCATGTACATCGGCGACGGCTCGTCCTTCAACAGCCTCGGCTCGATCGACGTGATCGGCCACGAAATGTCGCACGGCGTGACGGCGGCCACTTCGAATCTGTACTACGGCGGCGAGTCGGGCGGCCTGAACGAGTCGAACTCCGACATCGGCGGCGAAATGGTCGAGGCCTACGCGCGCGCCGGCGGCACCGGCGCGAGCATCCCGAACAGCGGCAACGACTGGATGATGGGCAAGGAGATCGCCAAGGACGGCCAGCCGCTGCGCTGGATGTACAAGCCGAGCAAGGATGGCAGCAGCCCGAACGCCTGGAGCAGCACCATCAAGAACCTCGACGTGCATTACAGCAGCGGCCCGAACAACCGCATGTTCTACTTCCTCTCGCAGGGCTCGAACGCCACCGCGAGCAGCGACTACTACAGCTCCTACCTGAACAAGAGCCCGCTGGCCATGACCGGCATCGGCAGCGACAAGGCCTACCGCATCTGGTTCAAGGCCCTCTCGACCAAGTTCACCACCTCGACCAACTACGCCGACGCGCGCGCCAAGGTCCTGCAGTCGGCCCAGGAACTGTACGGCGTCGGCAGCGCCGAGGCGACGGCCGTGCAGCGCGCCTACGCCGCCATCAACGTCGGCGCCGACGTCGACGAAGTGGGCGGCGGCGGCGCGCTCGCCATCACCACCCAGCCGGCCAGCGTCAGCGTGGCGCCGGGCGCCTCCGCCTCCTTCGCCGTCGGCGCCGGCGGCGGCACCGCGCCGTACAGCTACAAATGGTACCGCAACGGCGCCCTGATCAGCGGCGCCAACGCGGCCAGCTACAGCTTCACGGCGCAGACGGCCGATTCGGGCGCCGTCTTCAAGGCCAGCGTGACGGACGCCGCCTCGCCGGCCGTGACGGCGACCTCCGGCAACGCCACGCTGACGGTGGCGAGCGGCACGGCCAACGAGCTGATCACCAACGGCGGCTTCGAGGCCGGCGCCACCGGCTGGAGCGGCACCACCGGCGCCATCGGCACCTTCGCCGGCCAGACCGCCTTCGAGGGCACGAAGTACGCCTGGCTGGGCGGGAACGGCACGGCGACGACGGAAACCCTGTCGCAAAGCGTGACCATCCCCGCCGCGGCGACGGCGGCCACGCTGAGCTTCGCCCTGCACATCGACACGGCGGAAAGCGGCACGACGGCCTACGACAAGCTGGTGGTGACGGTGAAGAACGCCGCCGGCGGCGTGCTCGGCACCCTGGCCACGTACAGCAACGCGACGCCGGCCGGCGGCTACCAGACGCGCACCTTCAGCCTGCTCGCCTACAAGGGGCAGACGGTGCAGATCTCGTTCGCGATGAGCGAGGATTCGTCGCTGCAAACCTCCTTCGTGGTCGACAAGGTCAGCCTGATCGCGCAGTAGGTTTTACAACAAACGGCGAATCAAGATTGATTTTTTCGCAATAGCGGTCTAAGGTAGGGCCGCGAGCTTGTGCAAAACGATGGCGCCGTCGCGGGGTCGGACCCAGTTGGTCCGGCCCCTGCGCAGGCCTTCGCTTTGAGTTGGATTCAGCGGCCCTCGGGCCCCTCAGAACACTTTTCGATTGTTACCGACCGATGCCTACACCGACCGCCCGCCAGCAGCTCCCCCTTTCCTTCACCGCCGCGCGGCCCCTCGCCTGACGCGGCGATGCAGTTCCACCTCCAGGTACAAGGCGCCGCCGGCAAACGCGCGCTGGCCATCGACGCCGCCAGCGAGGCCGAGGCCCTGCGCCAGGCCGCGCGCGGCGGCTGGCGCGTGCTTTCCATCGCCGGCGCCGCCGCCGCGCCCGGCGTTGGCGCGGGCGCGGGCGGCCCGGCCCTGCCGCTGCTGCAATTCAGCCAGGAGCTGCTGGCCCTGCTGGAGGCGGGCCTGAACCTGAGCGAGGCGATCGTCACCCTGCACAACAAGGAAAGCCGCGGCGCCGCCAAGGCGACGCTGGCGGCCATCCTCCTCACCCTGCACCAGGGCCAGAGCTTTTCCGACACCCTGGCCGGCTTCCCCGCCATCTTCCCGCCCATCTATGTCGCCACGGTGCGCGCCGCCGAGCGCTCCGGCAATCTGCCGGAGGCGCTGGCCCGCTTCACCGGCTACCAGTTGCAGTTCGACGCCATCCGCAAGAAGCTGATCTCGGCGGCCATCTATCCGAGCATGCTGCTGCTGGTCGGCGCCCTGGTGACCCTGTTCCTGCTCGGCTACGTGGTGCCGAAATTCAGCGTCGTCTACGAAAGCTCGGGGCGCGAGATCCCCTGGATGTCGCAGATGCTGCTGGCCTTCGGCAAATCGCTGGCGGCGCATCCCTTCGCTTGCCTGGCGGCGCTGGCCGGCGTCGTCGGCGCGCTGCTCTTTTGCGCCAGCCACGCCGGCACGCGCCAGGCCTTGATCCTGGCCGTGCTGCGCCTGCCCGTGCTGGCCGAGAAGGCCGCCGAATTCCGCCTGGCGCGCTTCTACCGCGCCCTCAGCCTGCTGCTGCACGCCGGCATCGCCCTGTCCAAGGCGCTGGCCATGGTGGCGCCCATGCTGCTGCCCGGCCAGCAGGCGCAACTGGCGCAGGCGCGCCGCGCCGTGCAGGAGGGCCTGCCCTTCTCGGCCGCGCTGGAACAGGCCGGCCTGGCCACGCCGGTGGCCCAGTCGCTGCTCAAGGTGGGCGAGAACACCGGCCGCCTGGGCGACATGCTGGAGCGCTCGGCCAAGTTCCACGACGAGGAATTCGCCCGCTGGGTCGACTGGGCCTCGCGCCTGCTCGAACCGCTGCTGATGATGTTGATCGGCGTCGTCATCGGCGGCGTCGTGGTGCTGATGTACATGCCCATCTTCGAGCTGGCCGGGAGCCTGTCGTGAGCCCGCTCGCGCCGGCCGCCCAGCCGCTGGACGCCGCCGCCCTGCTGCGCGGGCGCGCCGCCGCGCTGGCCCAGGGCCGGCCCCTGCTGCCCCTGCTGCAAGAGGCGAGCGGCCTGGCAGCGGAAGCGTTCACGCGCGCGCTGGCGGAGCTGTTCCACTATCCCGCCTGGAGCATGGCGCAGTTGCGCGCGGCCAGTCCGGCCTTCTCCCTGCTGCCCTACACCGACTGCGCCCAGCGCGACTGCGTCCTGCTCGACGGCGGCGCCGCCGCGCCCGTGCTGCTGATCGGCGACCCCTTCGCCGCCGACGTGCTGGAGTGGGCCGGGCAAGCCGTCAAGCTGCCCTTCACGGTGGCGCTGGCGCACCCGGACGACCTGGCCGCCTACCTGCAGCAGCAGGAAAGCGCGCAACAGGCGATGCAGCAGATGGAGCAGGACGGCGAGGGCGAGGCCGCGCCCGACCTCGACCTGAGCGTCGAGGACATCTCCCTGATCCGGATCAGCGGCGACAGCAGTCCAGTCGTCAAGCTGGTCAACTCGACCATCTACGACGCACTGAAATTCCAGGCCAGCGACATCCACCTCGAATGCGACGCCGCCAGCCTGATCATTAAGTACCGCGTCGACGGCGTGCTGGTGCAGGCCGGCCAGGTGCAGGGCCTGGCGCTGGCCGAGCAGATCATCTCGCGCATCAAGGTCATGGCCGACCTCGACATCGCCGAGCGGCGCGTGCCGCAGGACGGCCGCTTCAAGGTGCGCGTGAAGGGCAGCGAGATCGATTTCCGCGTCTCCATCATGCCCAACATCTTCGGCGAGGACGCCGTGCTGCGCCTGCTCGACCGGCGCGCCCTGAGCGAGGCGGCGCAGGCCCTGCGCCTGGAAAGCCTGGGCCTGAACGGCGACGCCATCGAGCAGATCCGCCGCCTCGCCGCGAAGCCGCACGGCATGCTGCTGGTGACCGGGCCTACCGGCTCGGGCAAGACCACCACCCTGTACGCCGCCATCACCGAGATCAACACCGGGCGCGACAAGATCGTCACCATCGAGGACCCGGTCGAATACCGCCTGCCGCGCGTGCTGCAGATCCCCGTCAACGAAAAGAAGGGCCTGACTTTCGCGCGCGGCCTGCGCTCCATCCTGCGCCACGACCCGGACAAGATCATGATCGGCGAAATCCGCGACGACGAGACGGCGCAGATCGCCGTGCAGGCCGCGCTGACCGGCCACCTGGTCTTCACCACCGTGCACGCCAACAATGTCTTCGACGTCGTCGGGCGCTTCCTGCACATGGGCGTGGACGCCTACAGCTTCGCCGCCGCACTGAACGGCATCGTGGCCCAGCGCCTGCTGCGCCTGAACTGCGCCCACTGCGCCGTCGACGCCGCGCCGGACGCCCAGGAACTGCTCGACAGCGGCCTGGGCGCCGAGCGCGTGCGCGACTGGCGCTTCATGGCCGGCAAGGGCTGCGGCCACTGCCGCGGCACCGGCTACAAGGGCCGCAAGGCGGTCGCCGAGGTGCTGATCCTGGACGACGCGATGCGCGAAATGATCTGCACCCGCGCCCCCGTCAGCCGCATGAAGGAGGCGGCCGCCGCGCAGGGCTTCCGCCTGGCGCGCGAGGCCGCGCTGGACCTGGTGCGGCTGGGCGAAACCACTTTGACGGAGCTGAACCGTGTCACTTATTGAACGCCTCGCCGGCCACACCCTGTGCCTGCACCTGGCGCCGCAAGAGCTCGTGTACGCGCTGCGCAAGGGCGGCCGCATGGGCGCCGCCGGCCGCATCGCCGTCGACAATCCCGCCGGCCACTGGCAGGCGCCGCTGGCCGCGCTGGAGCAATTCCTCGGCCGCGGCGACCGCCCCGGCGCCGCCCTGCCGCTGCGCATCAGCCTGGCCAGCCGCTGGTGCCCGGCGGCGCTGGCGCCGTGGAGCGAGGCCCTGCTGTCCGAGGCCGGCGCGGCGCGCTTCCTGCACGCGCAGATGGCGGCCCTGTACGGCGACGCCGCGCGCGCCTGGCGCATCGTCGGCGACGACGCGCCCTACGGCCAGCCGCGCCTGGTCGGCGCGGTCGACGCCGCCCTGCTGCAGGCCCTGCAGGACACGGCCGGCGCGCACGGCCACGCCTGCCACGGCGTCGAATCGCTGCTGACGGTGGCCTGGCGCGCCATCGCGGCCGGCAAGCCGCCGGCCTTCGCCCTGGTCGAACCGGACCGCCTGACGCTGGCGGCCGTCGGCGCCGGACGCATCGTCGCGCTGCAGACGCAGTCCTGCCCGGCCGACTGGCGCGCCGAACTGGCGCGCGCCTGGCAGCGCTGGAGCCTGCGCGCGCCCGAACTGGCAGGCCTGGCCGGGGTCGCCGTCGTCGATCTGAGCGGCGCGCCGCAGGGCGAGCTGGCGGCGCCCTTCCGGCCCGCCGCCGCCGCGCTAACGCGGCACGGGCCGGTGCACCTGATGAGGCAATCCGCATGGGCCTGAGCGAACTCAATTTCCTGCCGCGCGCGGCGCGCTGCTCCGGCTGGCGCCTGGCGCTGCTGGCCGCCGGCGCGCTGCTGCTGCTGCCCGCCGGCGCGCACTGGCTGGCGCAGGCGCAGGCCGTGCGCCACCTGGAGGCGCGCCTGGCGCAACTGCAGCCGCGCCCGGCCCCGCGCGCGGCGCTGGCGCCCAACCAGCAGCGCGAGCGGGACGCGCAACTGAAAATGGTGGCCGACGCGGTGCGCCAGTTGAACCTGCCGATCACGCGCCTGATCAAGACCGTGCAGGCGCCGCGCGACGTGCGCGTCGCCCTGCTCGGGCTGGACCTGAACGGCCAGAACACGCCCGAGGACGGCGCGCGCGCGGCCGGCGCGCTGAAGATCGCGGCGGAGGCCGAGACGGCGCAGGACATGCTCAACTACCTGGCCTTCCTGAACCAGCAGACGCTGTTCAAGTCCGTTTACCTGGTCAAGCACGAAATGAATCCGAACGCCCCCGATCATCCCTACCGTTTTCAACTGGAGGCGCAATGGCGACAATGAACAAGGGCGCCGCCCCCGGCAAACTGGCGGCGCGCCTGGCGTGGCAGGCGCGCCGCGCGTGGCGCCGCCTCGGCCCGGCCGGGCG
>JANXSQ010000247.1 GCA_025356595.1 Janthinobacterium sp.
CCGGCGCGCCGCGCCGGGCGCACCTGAGGCCGGGCGCCTCCCTGTCCCGCGGTGGCGCGCCGCCGCGTCCCCGCCGCAGTCCCCCAGCCCAACCCGAAGGAGTCGCCATGCCCCTCAGCCCCCCCCCATTCGCGGCGCGCCTTCGCGCCGGCCATCCTGGCCTTCGCCGACGGCCCGGTGTTCCGCGGCGTGTCGATCGGCGCCCCCGGACACACCTTCGGCGAGGTGGTGTTCAACACTGCGATGACGGGTTACCAGGAAATCCTGACCGACCCCAGCTACAGCCGGCAGATCGTCACGCTGACCTGTCCGCACATCGGCAACACCGGCGTCAACGAGGAGGACGCCGAGTCGGGCGGCATCGCCGCGGCCGGGCTGGTGATCAAGAACCTGCCCTTGCTGGCGTCGAATTTCCGCGCCACCCGCTCGCTGTCGGACTATCTGAAGGACGAGAACATCGTCGCCATCGCCGGCGTCGACACGCGCCAGCTGACCCGTTTGCTGCGCGAACGGGGCGCGCAGAGCGGCGCCATCGTCGCCGGCACCGACCAGGCCGGCCACGCGCTGACGCTGGCGCGCTCCTTCGCCGGCCTGGCCGGCCTCGATCTGGTGCGCGAGGTGAGCACGCGCGAGCCCTACGAGTGGCGCGAGACGGAATGGCAGTTGGGGCGCGGCCACGGCCGCGTGGAGGCGCCGCGCTGCCGCGTGGTGGCGATCGACTACGGCGTCAAGCGCAACATCCTGCGCATGCTGGCCGGGCGCGGCTGCCGGGTCACCGTGCTGCCGGCGCACAGTTCGGCGGCGCAGGTCCTGGCCCACCACCCGGACGGCGTCTTCCTCGGCAACGGCCCGGGCGATCCGGCCCCCTGCGGCTACGCCATCGACGCCTGCCGCGAACTCATCGAGCACGGCGTGCCCACCTTCGGCATCTGCTTCGGCCACCAGATCATGGCGCTGGCCTCGGGCGGGCGCACGCGCAAGATGAAGTTCGGCCACCACGGCGCCAACCATCCGGTGCAGGACCTCGACAGCGGCCAGGTCATGATCACCGCGCAGAACCACGGCTTCGCGGTGGAGCTCGAGTCGCTGCCGGCCAATTGCCGGGTCACCCATTTGTCGCTGTTCGACGGTACGCTGCAGGGTTTCGCGCGCACCGACCGGCCGGCGTTCTCCTTCCAGGGCCACCCCGAGGGCGCCCCCGGACCGCGGGACATCGGCCATTTGTTCGACCGTTTCGTGACCCTGATGGAGAGGTATAAAAATGCCTAAGCGTACAGACCTGAGCACCATCCTGCTGATCGGCGCCGGCCCCATCGTCATCGGCCAGGCCTGCGAATTCGACTATTCCGGCGTGCAGGCCTGCAAGGCCCTGCGCGAGGAGGGTTACCGCGTGGTGCTGGTCAACAGCAATCCGGCCACCATCATGACCGACCCGGACCTGGCCGACGCCACCTACATCGAGCCGCTCGACTGGACGGTGCTGGCGCGCATCATCGAGCGCGAGCGCCCCGACGCCCTGCTGGCGACGATGGGCGGGCAGACGGCGCTGAACTGCGCACTGGAGCTGCACCGCCGCGGCGTGCTCAAGGAGTACGGCGTCGAGCTGATCGGCGCCACGCCGGAGGCGATCGACATGGCCGAGGACCGCGCCAAGTTCAAGCGTGCCATGACCAGGATCGGCCTGGCCTCGGCGCGCTCCGGCGTGGCGCACAACATGGCCGAGGCCTGGGAGGCGCAGCAGGCGCTCGGCTTCCCGGTCGTCATCCGGCCCTCGTTCACGATGGGCGGCAGCGGCGGCGGCATCGCCTACGACATCGAGCAGTTCCTGGCCATCTGCGCGCGCGGCCTGGAGCTGTCGCCCACCTCGGAGCTGCTGATCGAGGAGTCGCTGCTGGGCTGGAAGGAGTTCGAGATGGAGGTGGTGCGCGACAAGAAGGACAACTGCATCATCGTCTGCTCGATCGAGAACCTCGACCCGATGGGTGTGCACACGGGCGATTCGATCACGGTGGCGCCGGCGCAGACGCTGACGGACAAGGAGTACCAGATCATGCGCAACGCCGCGCTGGCCGTGCTGCGCGAGATCGGCGTCGACACGGGCGGTTCGAACGTGCAGTTCGCCGTCCATCCGGAGGACGGCCGCATGGTCGTCATCGAGATGAATCCGCGCGTCTCGCGCTCCTCGGCGCTGGCCTCGAAGGCGACCGGTTTCCCGATCGCCCGGGTGGCCGCCAAGCTGGCCGTCGGCTACACCCTCGACGAGCTGCGCAACGAGATCACCGGCGGCGCCACGCCGGCCTCCTTCGAACCGGCCATCGACTATGTGGTGGTGAAGATCCCCCGCTTCACCTTCGAGAAATTCCCCGCCGCCGACGACCGCCTGACGACGCAGATGAAATCGGTGGGCGAGGTGATGGCGATCGGGCGCACCTTCCAGGAGGCCTTCCAGAAGGCGCTGCGCGGCCTCGAGGTGGGCGCCGACGGCCTGCGCCGCAACAGCAGCGGGCGCGCCGTCATCGACGAGGAGCTGGCGGCGGCCGGGCCGGAGCGCATCTGGTATCTGGGCGAGGCCTTCGCGCAGGGCTATTCGCTGGCCCAGGTGCAGCAACTGAGCCGCATCGATCCCTGGTTCCTGGCCCAGTTGCAGGACCTGATCCACAGCGAGCTGTGGTTGGCGACGCAGACCCTGGGCGCGCTCGACCGCGACGCCCTGTTCGAGCTCAAGCAGCAGGGCTTCGGCGACCGGCGCCTGGCCACGCTGCTCTACACCAGCGAGGCCGAGGTGCGCGCCCACCGCCACGCGCTGGGCGTGCGGCCGGTCTACAAGCGCGTCGACAGCTGCGCCGGCGAATTCGCCAGCGGCACCGCCTACCTGTACTCGACCTACGACGCGGAGTGCGAGGCGCGCCCCGGCGCGCGGCGCAAGATCATGGTGCTGGGCGGCGGGCCGAACCGCATCGGCCAGGGCATCGAGTTCGACTACTGCTGCGTGCACGCGGCGCTGGCGCTGCGCGAGGACGGCTACGAAACCATCATGGTGAACTGCAATCCGGAGACCGTCTCGACCGATTTCGACACCTCCGACCGCCTCTACTTCGAGTCGCTGACCCTGGAGGACGTGCTGGAGATCGTCCACCTCGAGCGACCCGAGGGCGTCATCGTCCAGTACGGCGGCCAGACGCCGCTGAAGCTGGCGCTGGCGCTGGCGCTGGCCGGCGCCGGCGTGCCCATCATCGGCACCGCGCCCGACATGATCGACGCGGCCGAGGACCGCGAGCGCTTCCAGCAACTGCTGCGCAAGCTGGGCCTGCGCCAGCCGGAGAACCGCATCGCCCGCACCGAGGACGAGGCGCGCCGCCTGGCGCAGGAGATCGGCTATCCGCTGGTGCTGCGGCCCTCCTACGTGCTGGGCGGGCGCGGCATGGAGATCGTCGAGGAGCCGCTCGAACTGGAGCGCTACATGCGCGAGGCCGCCGCCGTCTCGCCCGACGCGCCGGTGCTGCTCGAGCGCTTCCTGGAGAACGCCATCGAGGTCGACGTCGACTGCCTGGCCGACGGCCACCGCACCTTCATCGGCGGCGTCATGGAGCACATCGAGCAGGCCGGCGTGCACTCGGGCGATTCGGCCTGCGCGCTGCCGCCGTACTCGCTGTCGGCCGAGACCGTCGGGGAAATCAAGCGGCAGAGCGCGCTGATGGCGCGCGCCCTGCATGTGGTGGGGCTGATGAACGTGCAGTTCGCCGTCCGGCAGTGCAAGCTGGACGGGCGCGTGCAGGACCTGATCTACGTGCTCGAGGTGAATCCGCGCGCCTCGCGCACCATTCCCTTCGTCTCCAAGGCCACCGGCCTGGCGCTGGCGAAGATCGCCGCGCGCTGCATGACCGGGCGCTCGCTGGAGGCGCAGGGCATCCTCGAGGAGGTGGCGCCGCGCCACGTCAGCGTCAAGGAGGCGGTCTTCCCCTTCGCCAAATTCCCCGGCGTCGACACCCTGCTGGGGCCGGAGATGAAGTCGACCGGCGAAGTCATGGGCATCGGCATGAGCTTCGGCGAAGCCTACTGCAAGGCGCAACTGGCGGCCGGCGTGCGCCTGCCGCGCGGCGGGCGCGTCTACCTGCGCGTCAAGCGCGCCGACCAGGCGCGCGCGGTGGCGGTGGCGCGCCAGTTGCACACGCTCGGCTTCACCCTGTGCGCCAGCCAGGTCACGGCGGCCGTCATCAACGCCGCCGACATCCCGGCGCTGGCGCTGGAGGACGCCGGGCTGCTCGAACTGCTGGCGGCGAAGGACATCGCCATGGTGATCCTGACGGTGGACGAAAAACGTGCCGCCATCATGGCCTCGCGCCCCATCCGCGTCGCCGCGCTGCAGTCCGGCGCGGCCTTCTACAGCACCATCGCCGGCGCCGACGCGGCCAGCGAGGCGGTGCGCCACCTCGACAGCTTCGGCCTGTATCCGCTGCAGTCGCAGCGCCCGGCCGACGCCGACAGCGAGGCGCAGCTCGAGGCGCAGCGCGCCGTCGGGCGGCTGGTGCCGCAGCGCCTCGACGTCGAGGCGGCGGCGCTCGAGATGCCGGACCGGCGCGCCCAGCGCCGCGGCCAGCGCGACGTCGGCGCGGCGCCGCTGAAGGTGTTCGTCCGCCAGCCCTTCACGGAAGCGGACCAGGAACAGCAGCGCATGATCGCCGACATCCTGGTGCTGATCGACAGCGCCAACGGCGCGCCCTACACCTTCCAGTACCTGACCGGCATCCGCGCCGAAAGCGCCAGCACCTTCAAGCAATCCTTCGAGCGCGAGACCGGGCGGTTGTTCACGCCGCAGCATTTCCGCGAGCACCGCCTGGCCTTGCTGGAGCAGGCCGAGCTGTTCATCAACATCCGCGTCGGCATGAGCGAGAGCAGCGCCTTCGAGCTGGGCTACCACGTCTTCAAGGGCAGCAACGCGCCGCTGCTGTTCCTGGTGTGGAAGCACGCGCCGATCAAGACCACGCTGCTGCGCGAACTGGACGACCTGTGCGACGTCACCTACCTCGAGTTCGAGCACGTCGACGAGCTGCGCAAGGGCGTGCACCAGTTCTTCCAGCGCCAGGCGCTGGGGGCGCCGGCGGCGCAGGCGGGCCTGCGGCGCCTGCCGCGCGTTTAAGACGGCAGGGGGAGCGGATCGGCGTCCGCGCTCCGGGCGCGGATCCGTTTCAGCGCGGCCGCAGGCGCAGGCTCAGGCCGACCGGCGACATCACGAAACCCATGGCCTCGCGCGCCTCCTTGCCGTCCGGCGTGTCGACGCCGGCCAGTTCGAAACTGCCCAGCAGCATGGCCAGCGCGACCTTGATTTCGAGCAGGGCCAGATAGCGCCCCGGGCAGGTGCGCAGGCCGGCGCCGAAGGGCATGCCGATGCGCTTGTCGAAGCCGTCCCCGTCCGCTAGCCAGCGCTGCGGCTCGAAGGCTGCGGCGTTGGCGACGTGCGCCTCGGCGACGCTGTCGTGCCGCATCACGCACCAGACGAAGCTGCCGGCCGGCACGACGACGTCGCCCACCAGCGTGTCGCGCAGCGCCTCCAGCGGTATGAAGGGGGCCACCGGCTTGAGCCGCATCGCCTCGCTGACGCAGGCGCCCAGGTAATCGAGCGCGTCCATCTGTTCGACGCTGAAGCCGGCCGTCTCGGGCGCCAGGCGGCGCACCTCGTCGCGCGCGCGGCGCAGCGCGTCCGGATTGCGCTGCAGCAGATACAGGGTCCAGGCGATGCTGTTGGCGGTGGTGTCCTCGCCGGCCAGCAGCATGGTCATCACGTTGCCGTCGACGCTGCGCGGGTCGGCGCCGTCCGCCTCGGCGGCCACCAGCATCGCTTCGAGCAGGTTGGCGGGATGGGCGCGCCGCTCCGGCTCGGCCGCCATGCGCGCGCGCGCCACGGCGATCAGGTCGGCGATGGCGGCGTTCAGGGCGACGGCGCTGCGCTCGAGGCGCCGGTCGGCCGGCAGCTTCAGGTAGCGCCAGTAGGGAATGGGCGACATGCCGCGCCGCGCCAGCCCGGGCAGGATGACATCCATGTGGCGCTGGATCACGTCCTCGCCCGCCTCGATGGTGTTGACGTCGGTGCCGAAGGCCAGGCCGGCGATGATGTCGACCGTGTAGCGCTTCAGGTCGGCGTCGAGGTCGATGGCCGCGCCGGCGGCGGCGGCCGCCCGCCAGCGCTCCCGCAGGCGCAGCGCGACCTTCACCAGCGTGGGGAAATAGGCCTTGATGGCGGCCGGCGCGAAGGCCGGCATGACCATGCGCCGCTGGCGCCGCCATTCGGCGCCCTCGGCCGTGAACAGGCCAGTCGCGCCGCCCAGTTCCTGCGCGGCGGCCGCCGTCGGGCTGGGGCGGCGGAAGCCGTCCGGGCGGTCGCGCAGGATGGCGCCGACGAGCGAGTGCTCGGCCACCACGAGTATCCTGGCGCGGCCCAGGCGGATCTGGAACAGGGGGCCGTAGCGGGCGCACCAGCGTTCGACGTCGAGGTGGGCGCGGCTGGGGCGTATCTGCAGCGCGTTGCCCAGCAGAGGCAGGCCGGGGGGGGCGGGCAGTTGGTGGATCTGGCGCGGCGGCGTGGCGGCGCGCTTGGCGAGGCTGCTTGAGTCGATGTTCATGCTGGTTCCCTGTGGTGGCGGGCCGGAAGCGGCGTAGTCTCGCGGCCACTGTAGCGCGCCGGCGGCGCGCCGTCTTGAACGTTTCCGACATAGTCGGCGCTGCCGCGATGCCGGTACAATTGGCGCATGAACGATTCCCGTCTTCCCGGCGCGCGCCTGATCGCGCCGCGCCTGTCGCTGGCCTCCTGCGTGCGCGCCTACCTGCTGCGCAACGCCTTCGATTGCGCGCCGCTGGCGCCGCCGCAGCGCCTGAACCGCTTTCCCGCCAGCCCGCTGTGCAGCATCACCTGGTTCATCGAGGGCGAGGCGGAGCTGGCCGGGCCGGGGCTGGGCCTGGAGATCAAGGTGCCGCGCGCGGTGTTCGTCGGGCCGCAGCCGCGCCCCTGGCTGAGCTACAACCCGGGCCCGGTGCGGACCTTCTCGGTGATGCTGTATCCGGCCGCGCTGCACAAGCTGTGCGGCCTGGACATGTCGGCCTGGCTGGGCCGCTTCGCGCCGCTCGACGCCGCGCTGGGCGAGCCGTGGGCGGCGCTGACGGCGCCCCTGCTGGCGGCGCCCGACGACACCGCGCGGGTGGCCCTGATCGAATCGTTCCTGGCGCCGCGCTGGCAGTCGGCGCGCGGCGCCGAGGAGCCGCTCGGCGGCGTGGTTGGCGACTGGGTGCGCCGGCTCGGCGTGCAGGTGGCGGCGGCCGGCTGGGGGCGCGGCGCGCGCAATATCGAACGGCGCGTCAAGGCCTGGGCCGGACAGCCGATGCGCACGCTGCGGCGCATGCAGCGCGCCGAACGGTCCTTCCTCGAGACGCGCGCCGAACTGTTGAGCGGGGCCGTCTCGTGGAGCGATATCGCGGCGCGCAGCGGCTACGCCGACCAGGCCCACCTGAGCCGTGAAATCAAGGAAATCACGGGACTCACGCCGACCGAATTCGCGCGCACCGGACTGGCCGACGAGAGCTATTGGGTGTACCGGGTCTGGGCCTAGCAGCACCCGCGCGGCGCGAAAAGCATGCGGCGCGCGCGGGCCGGATTCACTGCGGCGCTTCGCTGTAGCTGAGGTCCTTGGCCAGCAGCATCTCGTGGTGGCCGCGGCCCGGCGCTATCATCGGGAAGCAGTTTTCCTCGCCGGCCACGCGCACGTCGAGGAAGTAGGGGCCGTTCGAGGCCAGGCATTCGGCCAGCGCCGCGTCGAGCTCTTCGCGCCGCTCGACCGAGCGCGCCTGCCAGCCGAAGGCGCGCGCCAGCGCGACGAAATCGGGCAGGGCCTCGGTGTAGCTGTGGCTGTAGCGGCCGCCGTGGTTGAGCTCCTGCCACTGGCGCACCATGCCCATGTAGCCATTGTTCGACAGCACCACCTTGACCGGTGCGCGGTGCTGGCTGGCGGTCGCCATTTCCTGGATGTTCATCAGGATCGAGGCGTCGCCGCTGACGCACACCACCAGGTGTTGCGGATGGGCGATCTGCGCGCCGATCGCCGCCGGCAGGCCGTAACCCATGGTGCCGGCGCCGCCCGAGGTCAGCCAGCGGTGGGGGCGCTCGAAGCGCAGGTATTGCGCGGCCCACATCTGGTGCTGGCCGACGTCGGTCGAGACGATGGCGTCGCGGCCGGCCAGCGCCGCCTGCAGGCGGCTCATCAGGGCTTGCGGCAGGATGCGCCCGGGGCCGTCCTCGAAGGCCAGCGAGCGGCGCGCGCGCCAGCCTTCGATGCGCCGCCACCACGGCGCCAGGTCGGGCCCCGGCGGCGTCGCCTGCAGCGCCAGCCGCAGCGCCGCCAGCACGCGCCCGCAGTCGCCGCGCAGCGCCACATCGGCCTTGACCACCTTGCCGATCGAGGCCGGGTCGATGTCGATGTGGATGACGGCGGCGTGCGGACAGAAGGCGTCGAGGCGGCCGGTGACGCGGTCGTCGAAGCGCGCGCCGACGCAGACGATCAGGTCGGCGTGGTGCATCGCCAGATTCGCCTCCAGCGTGCCGTGCATGCCCAGCATGCCGAGGAATTGCCCGTCCGAGCCGGGGAAGGCGCCCAGTCCCAGCAAGGTCAGCGTGCAGGGCGCGCCGCTGGCGCCGACCACGGCGCGGAAGGTGGCGCAGGCGTCCGGGCCGGAGTTGATCAAGCCGCCGCCGCCGTAGAACACGGGCCGCCGCGCGGCGCCGATCAGGCGCGCCGCCTGGGCGATCCTGTCGGCGTCCGGCGCCGCGTCGGGTTCGGCGCCGCCGGCCGTGGCGGGCGCCGCCGGCGCGCCGCGCACATCGCTCAATTGCAGGTCCTTCGGGAAGTCGATCAGCACCGGTCCCGGGCGGCCTTCGGTGGCCATGCGGAAGGCGCTGTGGACGGTGGCGGCGACGTCCTCTGCGTCGCGGATCTGGCGGTTCCATTTGGTCACCGGGCGCGAGATGGCCAGCGCGTCGCATTCCTGGAAGGCGGCGGTGCCGATGACGCCGGTGGCCACCTGGCCGCTGACGCAGATGACGGGGATCGAGTCGCAGAAGGCGTCGAGCAGGCCGGTGGTGGTGTTGCTCATGCCGGGGCCGGAGGTGACGAAGACGACGCCGGGCCGGCCGGTGCTGCGGGCGTAGCCCTCGGCCGCGTGCACCGCGGCCTGTTCGTGGCGCACCAGCACGTGGCGCAGGCGCGGCTGGGCGTGCAGCGCGTCGTACAGCGGCAGCACGGCGCCGCCGGGATAGCCGAAGACGGTGTCGACGCCCAGCGCGAGCAGGGTTTCGATGAGGACGGCGGCGCCGTTGCGGGGCGCGGCGTAGGCGGCGGGAAGGGAAGTATTCATGGCCTTGATTCTGTTGCAAATCAAAGAGGAAAGGCTTCCATATTTCTCGTAGAATGCTCTTGATTCAGCAAATTTTGCTGTGAAAATGGAAATCACGGAATGAAACTCGATAAATTCGACCGCGCCATCCTGAGCGCGCTGCAAATCGACGCGCGCCTCAGCCTGCAGGAGTTGAGCGCCAAGGTGGGGTTGACGTCCTCGCCGTGCTGGGCGCGCATCAAGCGCATGGAGGAGGGCGGCGTCATCGAGGGGTATACGGTGCGCGTCAACGCCGCCAAGGTGGGGCTGGCCGACACGGTGATCGTGCAGGTGACGCTGGACGACCATTCCGACCAGGCGCTGTTCGAATTCGGCCACGCGCTGGAGCTGATACCGGAGGTGCTGGAAGCCTTCCTGGTGTCGGGCGATTACGACTACTACCTGCGCATCGCCGTCAGCGACACGCGCGACTATGAACGCCTGCTGCGCGAGCGCCTCTACAAGATCCCCGGCATCCGCCACAGCAAATCGAGCTTCGTGCTGCGCCAGTTGAAGCAAAGCTATCTGCCGCTGCAGCGCTGAGGATTTCCTCTAATCCGGCGTTCGGATGTGCATTACTCAAAAGACATCAAATACAATCGTAGGCTGTGCGAGGGCCGCCTTGGCCGCGCCGACTCTCCGGGAGAATGAGGATGAAGACGAGCCGCCTGATGGTCGCCGTCGCCGCGCTGGCCTGCGCCGGCGGGGCCGTGGGCCAGGACGCCGGCGTGGCCGCCGCGCCTGTCGCTGCCGCGGCGGCGCTGCT
>JANXSQ010000292.1 GCA_025356595.1 Janthinobacterium sp.
CGCGGCGACGGGCGGCGCGGACGGCGCGATGATAGGCGCCGGCGCGGCGGCCACCACGGGCCGCGCCGGCGCCGCTAACGCCTGGCGCGCGCCGCAGTACGGACAGAACGCCACCTGCCGCGGCCAAGTCCGGCCGCAACGCTCATTGACGCAAGAATAAATGACTTCATCAACCACAAAGAACCTTGTCTGTTTTTATTCCGGATCGGGAATGTCGTCGTCGGGATCGGGAATCGCCTGCGCGAACAAGCCCGCCAGCTCGGTGATCTCGCCGGCCAGTCGCCACTGGTCGACGCGCGGTGTCCAGCGCATGTCCCAGACCCTGGTGTCGGCCGCTATCTCGCAGCGGCCTATGCGCAGCGCCATCTCCTCGAAGGAGTAGGGGCCGCGCTGCACCTTGTTCAGGAACACCTTGTAGGCGACGCCGGCGGACGGGCGCGGCGCGGCGGCGAGCAGCGGCGCCGCGTTTGGCGCGAACAGCGCCGCCGCGCGCGCCTCGTCGGCCAGGTAAACGCCCTGGATGACGCGCTTGTCGACGGCCTGCTGCACCTCCCAGCCGTAGGCGTCGGCGGCCGAGTCGCTGACCTGCTCGCTCCACAACGGCAGCAGTTCCAGCGCCCGCTCCAGGCCCGCCGCCGGGGCCATCGCCAGCGCCCGTTTCAGGTAGACCTCGTGCAGGCGCTTGGCCGTGATGTGCGGCAGCGACGGCGAGGGCAGCTCGGCGCCCGTCTCGTCCACCTCCAGCTTCGGCTGGTAGACGCGCAACTGGTAATGGCGCATCAGCGCCGCCAGCAGCAGCATCTGGTGCGCGCCCATGCGCGCCAGGCGCTGCCGCGCCGCCAGCATCACCTGGTTGCGGTAGTAGGACGGCAGGCCGTTCGAGCGGATGGCGAACTCGTTGCCGATCTGCAGCCACTCGCCGGCGCCGGCTTCGACCTCGAACAGGTACTGGCCGCGCGGCTGGAACAGGGCCTCGCGGTCGGCCAGGTCGGGCTTGCGCTTGATGACGCCCAGGGCGATCGCCTGCAGGAAGATTTCGTAGTCGTCGGCCAGGCGGTTCAACTCGTCCATCGAGGGCGCGATCGGGTGGCGGAAGCGGGTCGAGTCGAAATGCAGGTGGGTGGGGATCTTCGGATTTTCGATCTGGTAGGAGGTGCGCCAGGTCGACAGGCCGCGCAGCACCGTCATCGGTATGCCCGACAGTTCGATGTAGCAGACGGCCTTGCCGGGGATGCCGGAGCTCACCACGCGCAGCAGGTCGCCGTGGAAATGGCCGGCCGGCACGGCGGCCTTGATCTCCTGCGCCATCTTGGCCCAGGCCTGCGCGTCGCCGACGCCGATGAAGCATTTGAACTGGTCTTCGCGCGGCGTGAATTCGGCGCTGAAGCGCGCGTTCACCCACGGCATCGCGCTCTTGATCCATTCGACGAAGAGGCGCTGGCGCTCCTGCGGCGACATGGCCTGCAGGCGTTCCAGCAGCGGGTCGAGTGGCGCCGCGGCGCTGCGCTCGCCGCTCAACTGGGTCTGGGCGCGGCGGAACAGCTTCAGCAACAGGCTGGCGCGCAGCGCCTCCTCGCCCAGTTGCGGGAACAGGCGCGCCGAGCCGCCGAACTCCAGCAGGACTTCCTCGCTCCAGGCGCCGATGTCGCCGCTCAGCGCGACCGGCTCGGGCAGCGCCTCGCCGGCCAGCTTCATGTAGGTGGCGTGTTCGTGGCGCGCGTCGGCGCGCAACTGGCCAATGCGCTGCTCGACCGCCGCCAGCATCGCCTCGACGCAGCGGCGGCCCTCCTGGAATTCGCCGGCCACGCCGCTCCACACCGGCTGGCCCATCTCGTCGACCGATTTGCTCTCGCCCAACCACTGCGACAGCGCCTGCAGAAGCTCGCCGGCCTGGCCGGCCGCCACAGCCAGCATGTGGAAACGCAGATAGTCGGCGATGTCGCGCTTCAGATGCGTCATCACCTCGCGCGCCTGGGCGTCGCGGCCGAACATCTTGCCGGCCGCCTGGCCCAGATTGCTCAGCGACTCCTCCACCTGGCGCGTGCGCAGCGCGTCGCGGATGTCGCGGTAGCGCTTGCCGTTGCGCTCCACCGTCAGCAGGTCGCGCTGGCCGATGCGCGCCTTGATCTGCTCCAGCAGCGAGAGCACGAACTCCAGGCCGCCCTGCTTGCGGTCGTCGAGCAGCGCGTACAACTGCTCGCGGGCGCGCCCCTTGAGGCGCTGCAGCAGCTCGGCGGTGTGGCGCTTGATGCGGTCCTCGCTGGTTTCGGCGCTGGCGCCGGCCTCGCGGATGGCGTCGCGCTCGAGTTGCGGCAGCAGTTCGGCGACTTTTTCGCGCCACACGGTGAGCTCGTAGGCGCCCATGATGCGGTCCATCTCCAGTTGCACCTTGCTCTCGACGCGTTCGAGCAGCGAGCGCTCGTCCTTGTCCATCAACAGCAGGTCGGTGAGCGCGTATTCCTGGAAGGGCGTCAGGTCCACCGTGCCCTTCTTGAAGTCGGGGAAGGTGTCGAAGGGATGCTCCAGCATCGCCATGTGCTCGCGCATGAAGACGTCGCGCTCGCTGTCGCCGGCGCGCCGCGCCGCCTTGCCGTCCGTGCCCAGGATGCCGAAGAAGGCCTTCACCATCAGGGCCGCCAGTTCATAGGCGCGGATGTCCTCGCGCAGGCTTTGCTGGGTGTCCAGCACGGCCTGGCCGAAGGCCGAATACACCTTCGAGTAGGACAGGCGCATGTCGCCGAAGCGCTGCTCCGGCACGCGCGGATTGAACGGCCCCAGCTTGTGCTGCTGCTGGTTGACGGCGATCGAGCGTTTGCTGTTGGCGAAATCGGCCGAGGCGAAGTCCTCGAAGAGCGTATCGGCCACCATCTGGTAGATGTCCTGGATGTCCTGGGTGGCGTTGTTGGCCAGGTTCGCCGTGTCGACGAAATACACGTCGTCGAAGGGCGCGCCCTTGCCGGTCAGGCTGTCCGGCTCGGCCCAGCGCACCTGCGCGTTCATGTCGCGCATCGCCGTCTCCAGCTCCATCAGGGTGGCGTAGGCGTTGGCCTCGGTGCGCTCCTTGTTGGCGTGCGCGTAGCCGGAGGGCAGGAACATCACCAGGTCGACCTGGCTGGCCGCCACCTCCTCGCGGGCCACCGCCTTGGCGATCCAGCCCAGGTCGAGCGCGCTGCCGGCGCCGGTGCCGCCGGCGCAGGAGGCGATCACGACGATGCGGAATTTCGAGGTGTCGACGCGCAGGCCGAGGCGCTGGTAATCCTCCTTGCGCTCGACGCCGGCGTTGCCGCCCAGCGAGTTCAGCGCGCCCTTGATGCGGCTGCGCAGCTTCGGATATTTGTCGAACAGGTAGAGGCGCGCGATGGCGCGGATCTGCCCGGCGCCCTTGGACGGGTCGATGCCCAGCGAGCGCAGTTTCTTCGGCCGCAGCGGCATCCAGCTTTCGATCAGCGGGAAGCGCGCCAGGCTGTCGTCGGATTCGTGGTACTGCGGCAGGTCGATGTGCTCGACCAGGCGCTCCTCGTCGCTCAGCTTGACCAGCGCATACCAGGGGTCGGTGCGCTGCGACTTGCCGGCGTCGATGACGGCGCCGCTGTCGAGGTCGAAATGGAGGAAGCGCGCGACGGGGAACTGGCCGATCGCCTCGACCCGCGTCGGATGCTGCGGATTCCACACCGCCGCGAGGATGCGCCGGCGGATGCGCATCATCACCTCCATGCCGGTGCCGCCGGCGCCGATGAACAGGGTGGGACGCAGGTCGACTTTCAATTCGGCTTTCTTGTCGCCGCCGTTGCTGGGGAATTCTGCCATGGCTGTGCTTTCGCGTGGGGGATTAGCGGCGTCCGGCCAGCAGCGCGCCGACCAGGGCCAGGATGCCGGCCACGATCAGCGTGCCGGTGACGGCGAAGGTGAGGAATTTGCCGGCGTTGAGCATCGCCAGCACGGCCGCCGCGCTGAGGAAGGACAGGCCGACGAAGAGCAGCCAGGCGGCCGATTCGGCCGACGCCGGGGCCACGCGGCGGCGCACCAGATGGTGCGAAAAGGCGTTCCGGACGAAGAAGAAGACGACCAGCAGGACCAGGAAAACGCCGCTGCCGATGGCCAGTTCGCGCGCGCTGGTGTCGGTGACGGGCGCGCCCGGCAGCGGCGCCACTTCGACGCCGGCCGGCGCGCTGGCCGGGGCGCTCGCCGGGGCGCTCGCCGCGGCGCTCGCCGGGGCCGCGCCGGGCACCTTGAAGCCGGGGTCGGTGTTGGCCTGGGCCAGTTGCGGGGGATGGGCGGGGTGCGGTGTCGACATGGATTTTCCTGGGATGGTCAGCGGCCCAGACGCACTTGCGCGCCTTCGCGCAAATCCGTCAGTGTATGGCCGAACAATGTGGTGTGCAATTCGGCGACCCGGCGTCCGGCCTGGTCGAAGATGGGCTGGCGCATGCCCGCCCGGGTGCTGACGGTGCGCAGCTCGCCCTCCACGGTGAGCAGCACCGTGCGCCCGCGCGTCAGGCCGACGGCCAGCGCCGCCAGCGCGCCCAGCAGGGCGAAGCCGGCGCCGATCAGCGCCAGCAGCGGCGCCATGCCGTAATGCACGCGCACCTCGATCGGCAGCAGCGCGCGCGAACCCTGCACCTGGCTGGGCGGGGTGAAGATGTCGGGCAGCGGGTCGCCCGGAAACAGCGCCGCCATGCGTTGCCTGAAGCCTTGCGACAGCTCCAGCCGCTGCTCGCCGAGGCGCACCTCGATGCTGCCCAGCAGCACGACGGCCGAGCCGGCCGCCGCGATCGCCGCGCCCGACCATTTGCCCGGCAGGCGCGCCACCGGCAATTGCATCAGCGAGGCCAGCGGCAGGCTCGCGCCGGGCGCCAGCGCGCTGACCCGCTCGACGCCGAGGGCGATCGGGCGGTCCTCGCCGGCCAGCACCGAGCGCGCCGCCAGGCTGGCGCTGACGATGGTGTAGGGATACATCGCGTTGACCAGCCGCCAGTGGATCTTCGCCGTCGGCGCGCGCGCGTCGGCCTGCACGTCGGCGCGCAGCATGCCGTCGGCGCCCATCGAGAAGGCCACGCCGGGCGCGTCCTCGACCTTGGTCGGCGCCAGCGTGACGGTGTCCTGGTCGAGCGGCTTCAGGCGCGCCGGCGCCTCGGTGATGACCTTTTGCAGGCGGCCCGAACGCAGCAGCGCGTCGAGTTCGCGCGCGCCCTCGGCGTGGATGGCGAAGACGTAGACCATCAGGCCGTTGGCGCTGTAGCGCGCCCCCTTCACCGGCATGCGCAGGGGGAAGGCCAGCGCCTTCGTGATGTCGGCGCCCTGGTGTATCAATTGGTAGAAATCGCGGTTGCGCCGCGCCGTCGCCTGGTCGTTGTTCGGGCTGTTCTTATTGTTGGTGAACAGCCAGACCAGGCCGGCCCGATGGTTCAGCGCCGTGCCGATGGCGGCGCCGACGGCCTCGCCCAGGTCGGTGTCGGCCAGCGCCGCGCCGCCCGGCTTTTGCGCCGTATCCAGCCCGTTCAGGGCGGCCGTCACGTGGGCCCGCTGCGTGTCCCGCGCCACCGTCTCGGCCAGCAGCGCGCGCGGCGAGGGCGCGCCCGGCAGGCTCTGGTTGAAGGCGGCCAGCAGCAGCGCGTCGCCGGGCCGCGCGGCGGCCAGCACGACCTCCGCCACCAGCGCCTTGTACTGCGAGGCCGGGTCGCTGAAGAAGGGTTCCATCCAGCCGGAATTCTGCACCAGGAAGACCTGCGAGACGGGCGCCGCCCGGGCCGGCGCGGCCAGCAGGGCGGCCGCCGCGCACAGCGCCGCCCGCCTCACGGCATGGCTTTCAACTGCCAGCCGCGGATCTCGTGCCATTTCGGATGATGCAACCACAGGCAATTGTCGTACACGAAGGGCACGCAGTCGGCCGGGCTGGCGATGCCGCCTATGACCTCGTCGAGGATCACGTTGCGCTCGCCGATCCACTCGACGACGGTCTTGTGGTTGAGGGCGGCGCCGCCCATCGCCGACTCGACCGTGCCGGTGAAGGGTTCGATGCGCAGCACCAGGCCGCTCGGCGCGTCGCGCCCCGGCACCAGGTTCTCCAGCAGCGGCAGGACCAGCGCGTCGTTCTTGTTGACGTCGTCGACCCGCGGGCTGTTCCAGGGATCGTTGCGCACCTGGTGGCCGCGCTGGAAGAGGAACTTGCCGAAGCCCGGACGGGCGCCGTCGACGCGCTCCAGCTGGCCGTCGCGGCGGCCCAGTTCGAGGAAGGCGTAGCCGTGCGCGTCCTTGCCGATCTGCCACAGGCGCCCGTCGTGGCTCTGCGTGACGGCGCCGAACTCGAGGCGCGGCGTCCAGCCTTCCGGCCAGGCCAACCACTGCGGCTCCAGGCCCGGCTGCCAGCGCAACTGGCCCGCTTCGTGCAGCCAGAACAGGCAGTCGTCGTAGCTGAGCGGGCGCGACCAGCCGGCCTCCGGCACGCCGGCCGGACAGGGCCAGGTTTGCGCCTCGCTGGCGTCGGCCCTGGCGCTCCACAGGGCCACGCCGTCCTCCGCGTACAGGCAGGCGATGTGGCGCAGCACGGCGCCGGGCGCGCTGGCCAGGCGCGCCGCGAAGACCAGTTCCGTGTGGTAGGTCTCGCCGATCGGATCGATGCGCAGGCGCACCAGGCCCTGGCCCGAGGGCAGCAGCGCGACGTCGCCGCGCCGCCCGCCCGGCGTCGGCAGCCAGGCGTAGGCGGAGGCGGTGAAGGCCAGGTCGGCGGCTTGCCCGTCGCCGCTGAGCAACTGCCAGGCGGCGGCCAGCGGATCCCAGTACTGCAGCACGGCGCGGCTGTAGGCCAGCGCCAGCAGGCGCTGCTCGGCGAAACCGAAGTCGGCGGCGGCGAACACGCAGGGCACGTTCGGCGGCTTGGGCAGCCTGCGCTCGGTCTGGCCGACGAAGGGTTCGGCCTTGCGCGTCTCCAGCGCCCGCGCCAGCGGCAGCGCGCTGATGGCCAGGCCCTGCGGCACATACTTGGGCAGCGGCGCGGCGCCGTCGGGCAGCGCGGCGTTGCTGGCGCCCCACCAGGCCGGCAGCGCCGGCGCGGCCTTGTTGTGCAGGGCCGCGCCGCACTGCGGACAGAAGGCGAAACCCTCGGGGAAGATGGCGCCGTGCGCGCAGGCGCCCGGCAGCGCGGCGCCCAGCAGATAGGCCACGTCGGGAATGCGGCCGCGCGCCAGCGCGCGCCAGTCGACGGCGCCGATGTCGCGGCTGGCGGCCAGGGCGAACTGGCCGCCCTCATCCTCCAGCCAGACGCTGTCCCTCGTTTCCCATCTAGTTGCCATGTCGCCGCTCAATTGAAATCCAAAATACCCGTTCCTGGGATGGCCCGCGCGCGCCGCGCCCGGCTGGCGGGGCCATTACCAATCCAATAATAGCGCAACTCAGGCGAGGCGGGATGACTTAATCGGGCCGCGCCGGCGCCGCGGCGGCGCCGCGCGGGGCAAAAAAAACGCCCGCTGGCGGCGGGCGTGGCGGAGCGGAAAAACGCCGCGCGGCTATTTGTAGATGCCCACGCCGATCAGCACGTCGCCGAATTTTTCGACATAGGTGTTCTTCTCTTCCAGATTTTTGCTGATCGAGTTCGGCCACTGGTAGGTGACCCAACCCTTGCCGGCAGGGCTGTTGGCCAACTTCAGGAATTCCTTGATCGGATACACGCCGCCGGCGTTCAGTTCGAGCAGGTTCTTGTTGACCATCTTGGCGTTCTGGCCGTGCGCCAGCGCCACGCCGGTGCTCTCGCCCGTCATGCCGAACATGAACACATACAGGTCGCCCTTGATGAACTCGCCCTTCGGATCGTTGAAGGCGGCGATGGACTTCTCCTTGCCGTGTTCCTTCAGGTAGGCGCCCGCCTTCTTCACCATCGCCACGGCCTCGTCGGCCGTGCCGCGCTTCTCCGCCGCCGCCGCGACGCCCGTCAGGCTCAAGGTGAACATGGCCGCCAACAGCATCTGGAATACGTTTTTCATTGCTTTGTCTCCCCTGGTTCGAAAATGGCTGATGCCCGGTCTTCTGACCGTGTTATGCGCCGGCGCAAGAGACGCCGGCCCGATCCAGAATAGCACATGCTGGACGGCAATAATTATTAAATAAGGGGGAGCGGGACGGCGTGCCGCGCCGCTGCGCCGCCGGCCTCGCGGGCCTCAAGCCTTGGTGCCGTTGTCGACCTTGGCGATGACGGTGCGCGGCACCAGTTCGCCGTCCGGGCAGGAGCCGAGGGCGTCCGAATACGTCAGCCAGCGCTTCAGGCTTTCCATGCGGCGTATCGTGATGCCCTTGCCGTTGATGTAGCCGATCTGCTCGAAGCTTTCCGGCGCCGCCGTCAGCTTCGAGACGGTGGGCGCGTTGTCAATCAGGCGGTCGTAGGCCTTGCGCGCCTTGTGCTCCCACTTCGCCAGCGCCGGGTCGTCGAAACGGTTGCTCTCGTAGTAGACGGTGACGGTGCGGTCGTGGTTGGCGAAGCCGACGATGGCCGCGCCCTTGCGTATGCTCAGCAGGATATCCTCCTTGACGCCATTGGCCGGCACGAACAGCGCCGCCCTGCCGTCCGCGTCCGGCCGCTCCATCGGTACATCTTGTCCTATCACGCTCATCGCCGTATCCCACTCTGATGTTAGCGCCACGCGCCGCGCGCTGCGGCGGCGCGCCCGTGGCGGATTAAATCGGCTCTGCAGCCATCCCCATTCCCTGCCGTACGACGCGGCAGCGTTCTTTTCCGGCCGGTTTTTCCGCAAATAATACCGCGCCGCCCGGGCCGCCGCAAGACCACCGCCCGGCCCGTTTCCGGAAGCAAACTTGTCCGTTGGCAATATAGGATACCAGTTGCCGGACCCAATGGGCTTTATAATGCGCGGGCCTCCCTTCAAGTACTGTGTAGAAACAACAATGAGCCCATCCCTCTCCGCCACCGACACCAGCCGCCTCGACGCCATCACCGACGCCGCCGTCGGGATGGCCGCCGCCAACGTCGCCGACCTGCTCGCCATGGCCATCGAACACCGCCCGGAAGACACCGCGCTGGTGGTGCACGACACCGACAGCTGGCTCAACATCGTGCTCACCGAGGCCTACCGGCGCGCCCTGCCGCACGCCGCCTTCATCGACTTCGGCGAAGTGGCGGCCGACGACGTGCTGGCCGCGTTCGCGCCGCTGGCGCCGGGCAGCCTGGTGGTGCTGATCCAGTCCACCAGCTTCCGCCTCGAGGCCTTCCGCATCCGCATCGAACTCTTCAAGCGCGGCCTGAAGGTCATCGAACACGTCCACCTGGGCCGCATGCCGGGCGTGCAGGGCCTGCACTACATCGCCGGGCTGGCCTACGACCCGGCCTACTACCGCGGCGTCGGCCAGGCGTTGAAGACGCGCATCGACCGCGCCCGCCACGGCATGCTCGACAGCGGCGGCGAGCAACTCGTGTTCGCCGGCCCCTTCGAGGAGGCCAAGCTGAACGTGGGCGACTACAGCGGCATGAAGAACGTCGGCGGCCAGTTCCCCATCGGCGAGGTGTTCACCGAGGCGCGCGACCTGGAGGCCGTCAACGGCTGCGTGCGCATCTTCGTCTTCGGCGACACCCGCTTCATGGTCAACCGGCCCGAGAAACCGATCACGCTGATGATCGACAAGGGCCGCGTCGTCGCCGTCATCGACGCCACGCCGGAGTTCGAGGCCGTGCTGGCGCAGATCCGCGCGCACGAGGGCGAGGTGTGGGTGCGCGAACTGGGCTTCGGCATGAACCGCGCCTTCTCGCGCGAGCAGATGGTCAACGACATCGGCACCTACGAGCGCATGTGCGGCATCCACCTGTCGCTGGGCGCCAAGCACGGCGTCTACGCCAAGCCGCAATTCAAGCGCAAGGACACGCGCTTCCACGTCGATGTCTTCGCCGTCACCGAGGGCGTCTACCTGGACGACGAACTGGTCTACCGCGACGGCGCCTGGATCGTCTGAGGGCGCCGGCCGGAGGAACTCAGGCGCGCTGCAGCAGCAACAGATCCTCGCTCGCGTCCGGGCCCGGCTCGGGCACGCTGGTGGGCAGGGTCAGCGTGATGCGCGTGCCGCTGCCGGGCGCCGAGTCGATGGCGATCTCGCCGCGCAGCATGCCGGTGACGATGTTGTAGACGATGTTCATGCCCAGCCCCGAACCGCCCTGCCCCATCTTGGTGCTGAAGAAGGGATCGAACACCTGGTGCAGGGTCTTCGGCGCCATGCCGACGCCGTCGTCGCTGAACACCAGCGCCACGCGCGCGCCGTCGACGGCGCGCGCGCTGATCGTGATCAGGCCGCCCGCGCGGCCCTCGAAGGCGTGCAGCAGCGCGTTGTTGAGCAGATTGGCCAGCACCTGGCCGACGCTGCCCGGATAGGAGACGAAGCGCAGGCCGCGCGGCGCCTCCAGGCGCACCTGGACATTGGCGCGGCGCAGTTGCGCCGCGTAGGTCGCCAGCGTGTCGTGCAACACGTCGTCGAGCGCGAAGGGGCGGCGCCGGTCGCTGGTCTGGTCGACGGCGACCTGCTTGAAGGAGGTGATCAGCTCGGCCGCGCGGGCCAGCGAGGCCGTCATGATCGAGCAAGCCTGCCTGCAGTCGGCCAGATAGGCCAGCAACGTCGAGCGCTTCACGCCGCCGGCGGCGAAACCGCGCTCGAACTCCTCGACGATCTCCTGCAGCGCCGTCGCCGTCAACAGGCTGTTGCCGATCGGCGTGTTCAATTCGTGGGCGATGCCGGCCACCAGGGAACCGAGCGAGGCCATCTTCTCCGAGGTGATCAGATTCGTCTGCGCCTGGCGCAGCGTGGCCAGCACCTGCGTCATGTCGTGGCGCGCGTCCTCCACCTTGGCGGTCTGCTGCTCGAGCTCCGCCAAGCTGTGCTCGAGCCCGTGGCGGGCGTCCTGCAGCGCCGCCTCGGCCCGCTTGCGGTCGCTGACGTCGTGGATCACCCAGATGCAGCCCTTGGCCGCGTCGGCCGCGTCGAGCGCCCTGCCGTTGCTCATGCACCAGAGCGGCGCGCCGTCCTTGCAGACCAGTTGCAGCTCGCTGCGCAGGCGCTGGCCGCTGGCGTCGCAGCTGAAGGGATCGGCCTGCGCCAGGGCCGCGCGCGGCAGCAGCGCGCTGCTCGGCAGGCCGTTCAATTCGCCCGGCCCGTAACCCATCATCTCCTCCAGGCCGCGGTTGCAGTGCAGGATGACGCCGGCGCGGAACAGGCCGATGCCGACGATCGCGCTGTCCTGGATGGCGCGCTGCTCGTCGAGCGTCACGCGCAACTGCCCGGCCAGCGCGCGGCGCCGCTGCGCGGTGCGCATCAGCGCCGCGATCAGGCCGCTGATGAGCAGGCCGGCGGCGCCGATCAGGGCGATCACGCCGCGCTTGCGGCCGTAGCGCTTGCCGTCGTAGCCGGTGAACGTCAACTCCCAGCGGCGCTGGCCGACGTCGATGTTGGCGCGCGTCGTCAACAGCGGCAGCGCCGCGCCGCGCCCCGCGGCGCCGGCCGCTGCGGCGCTGTCGTAGAGGGGCGCGGCCGGCCCGATGGCGTCGCCGCGGTGGCCGCGGTCGGCGATGCGCAGGCCCAGGTCGGCCAGGATGCGCCCGTCGACGACCTCGGCCATCAGATGCTTGACGCGGAAGACGATGGCGACGAAGCCCGTCAGCGCGGCGCGCCGCTGCGCCGGCGTGTCCAGCGGCAGGTCCTTGGCGTAGATCGGCACGCGGGCCACGAAGCCGGCCTGGCCGCTGGCGTCCTGCACCAGCGCGACGCGCCCGGTGGCGACGATCTCGCCGCTGTCGCGGCCCTGCTCGAGGGCGCGCAGATGGGCCGGCAGGGCCGCCAGGTCGAGGCCGAAGGCGCTCTCGTTGCCGTCCATCGGGTCGGAAAACGCGATCACGTAATGCTCCTCGGCGGCCTGCGCCGGATGCACCCGGAACTGCGGATAGCCGCCCGGCGCGACGCTGGCGTCGGCGCGCACCGAATCGGCGAAGGCCTCGAGCTGCGCGGCCGGCACGCGGCGCACGAACTGGATCGCCTGGAAGCCCGGATAGCGCCGCTTCAGCTTCAACTCGGCGATGAAGCGCGCCAGTTGCGCCCGGTCGACCTCGCCGTTGATCGCGTACAGGCCCTTGATGCCGAGCAGGATGTCGAAATAGGTTTGCAGGCGCACGCTGGTGTCGCGCGCGATCTTGTCGCTGTCGCGCTGGAAATTGCTGCTGATTTGCCGGTCCTGCACATCCATCACCAGCAAGGCGATCCACACGGTCATGCAAATCCCGACGATAAATGCCAGGTAACCGTGTCCACGCATCGCTGCACTCCGCTCATATGGGGGGGAAGGGGCGGTCGGGCACAGGCCAACCGTGTTAAAACGACTATAACATGCCCGATTCCCGCCGGGAAAAAAGGCTGCGGCGAGGAAAGCCCGCGGGGAAGACCTCGCTTGCAATTGAGTAGCGCGCTATATATACTCCCCGCAATGGATATCTCCCCCTCCCCCCTGCAACAAGTGCCGCGCCTCGACGGCCAATTGTGTTTCGCGCTGTACTCGACCTCGCTGGCCATGAGCAAGTTGTACCGCAAGCTCCTGCGCCCGCTCGGCCTGACCTATTCGCAATATCTGGTGATGATGGTCCTGTGGGAAAAGGACGCCCTGACCGTCTCCGAGGTGGGCGAGCGCCTGTTCCTCGATTCGGCCACGCTGACGCCGCTGCTCAAGCGCATGGAGGCGGCCGAGCTGATCAGCCGCGTGCGCGCCGCCAGCGACGAGCGCCAGGTGATCATTTCCCTCAGCCCGCGCGGCGATCAACTGCGCCACCAGGCGGCCCTGCTGCCGGCCGCCATCCTCGGCGCCACGCAGTGCCGGCTGGACGACGTGCTCCAGCTCAAGCAACAGCTGGACGCCCTGCGCGCCACGCTGAGCCAGAGCGTCTGAGCCGCCGCGGCGCGCCAAACGCGCGGCGCGCCCCCGCTTTCGCGCCGGCATCGTAAAATAAGGCGCATCACCCACTGCCTGGCGCGACGATGACCACTTCCACACCGATATTCACCCCTCCCGAACAACTCGTGGCGGCGCTGCGCGGCGACGGTTACGCCGTGCTGCGGCCGCAGGACGTGTGCGCGCTGGCCGGCTGCACGCCGGCCGAACTGGCCGCGCTCGAGCCCAGCTGGGACGCCCTGGCCAACGACAACTACCTGAAGGACGGCGGACGCTACCGGCGCCGGCGCCACTCCTGCTTCGTCCAGGACGGCGCCGCGCTGACGCCGACGCCGCACCGCGCCCACTGGCAGCCGCTCGAATACAACGCCCTGCACGGCGGCATGCACCGCCTGTTCGAGCCGGTCGAGGCGGACACCGCCGCGCGCCCGGCCTGGTCGCGCCTGCTGCGCGCGCTGGGCGAGGTGTGCTCCGCCGTCAAGGGGCGCCGCCCCTGGTTCATCGAGGCGCACCAGTTCCGCATCGACACCACCGACGGCATCGGCCGGCCGACGCCCGAGGGCGCGCACCGCGACGGCGTCGACTTCGTCGCCGTGCTGCTGGTCGGGCGGCGCGACGTGAAGGGCGGCGAGACGCGCATCTTCGAGGCCGACGGCCCGAACGGCAAGCGCTTCACGCTCACCGAACCGTGGTCGCTGTTGCTGCTCGACGACGCCGCCGTGATCCACGAATCGACGCCGATCCAGCCCACCGCGCCGCACGGCCACCGCGACACGCTGGTGCTGACCTACCGCGCCGGCCAGTTCCAGGGCGAGCACATGGTTTGACGCGCGCCAGCAAGAAAGTACTAGCAAGCAACGCCAATCCGATATAGTCTGGGAAGCTGGCCGCCGCGCACCGCGCCGGCGGCCAAACCGCGCACCCAAGGAGACGGCATGTGGACGCCAGCCAGCAGATGACAGCCGAGCAAACCGAAATCCTCATCGTCGAGGACAGCCCGACCCAGGCCGAGCGCCTGCGCCGCCTGATCCAGGGCGCCGGTTACCAGGTCCGCGTGGCCGGCAACGGCCAACTGGTGCTGGCGGCGATCCGCGCGCGCCTGCCCAACCTGGTGCTGAGCGACATCGTCATGCCGGAAATGAACGGCTACGAGCTGTGCCGCGCCATCAAGAGCGACGCGACGCTGCGCGACATCCCGGTGATCCTGGTGACCTCGCTGAACGACCCGAAGGACATCATCCGCGGCATCGAGTGCGGCGCCGACAACTTCGTGCGCAAGCCCTACGCCGAGGACTACCTGCTGAACCGCATCGGCCACATGCTGATGAACCAGAAGCTGCGCAAGGACACCAACGTCGAAATCGGCATCGCCCTCTACCTGGGCGACCAGAAACACTTCATCAACGCCGAGCGCCAGCAGATCCTCGATCTGCTGATCTCCACCTACGAGCAGGCGGTGCAGGTGAACGGCGAGCTGCAGGCGCGCGAACGCCAGGTCATCGAACTCAATATGCGCCTGGCGCACCACGCCGGCGAGCTGGAAACCATCAACCGCGAAGTGGCCCTGAAGAACCTCGAGCTGGGCGAGGCGAGCCGCATGAAGTCGGCCTTCATCGCCAACATGTCGCACGAATTGCGCACCCCGCTGAACGCCATCATCGGCTTCACCGGCGCGCTGCTGATGAAACTGCCCGGCCCCCTGACGACGGAGCAGGACAAGCAGTTGCACACGATACGCTCGAGCGCGCGCCACCTGCTCTCCCTGATCAACGACATCCTCGACGTGGCCAAGATCGAGGCCGGCAAGATCACCCTGGCGCTGGAGACGGTGTCCTACCAGGACCTGATCACCGAGGTGGCGGCGACGCTGCGCCCGATGGCCCAGCAAAAAGGCCTGGAGCTGCTGCTCGACCTGCCGTCCGAGGCGATCAGCGTCGAGACCGACCGCCGCGCGCTGACGCAGATCCTCATCAACCTGCTCAACAACGCCATCAAGTTCACCGAACGGGGCACGGTGCGCATCGGCCTGAGCCAGCGCGCCGACGGCGACGGCCAGGCGCTCACGGAGATGAGCGTCGCCGACAGCGGCGCCGGCATCCGCGAGGAGGACCAGGCCAAGCTGTTCCAGGCCTTTTCGCAACTCGACTCGACCTCGACCCGGCACGCCGAGGGGGCCGGCCTGGGCCTCTACCTGTGCCAGAACCTGGCCGGGGCCATCGGCGGCGCGCTGTTCTTCCGCAGCGACTACGGCCACGGCAGCACCTTCACCCTTGCGCTGCGCGCGCGCCGCTGAGCCGCGCCGGCTGTTGCGGCAAGGCGGGTGCCCGCGTGGACCCCGGCGATGCCGGAGCGCGGGCGCGCACCGCAGCCATGCCCGGCGTCGGCCGGAGCGCCACCTTGCATTGACCCGTGGCGGGCGATGGCGACCATCGTTGCAAACCCAATTCGACAAATTGATTTGATGAGTGCTAAACAGTCCCCGCAAACCCGCAGCGCAGATTCCGCCCTCGCCCTCCCCGCCGGCGAGCTCGCCGTTTGCGTGCGCGCCTATTACTGGCACGATCTGCGCCCTTGCGGCGAGCTGACTCTGGAGCAGCGGCTCAGCTATATTCCTCCCAGCCCTTACAACGCCCTGGTCTGGCTACTGGACGGACGTGCGCTGCTGGTGGAGTGCGACGGGAAATCGCTGGCCTGCGAGTTGCCGGCCGTGTTCCTGGCCGGCGCGCACCGGCATGCCTACCGCTCCATGGCGATCACGCCCTATTCCTCGTTCGGCCTCGTGTTTCAGCCCGGCGCCTTGGCTTTGTTGAGCGGAATGGATGCGGCCCACCAGGTCGACAGCATCAGCGATGCTTGGCCGCAACTGCCGCCGGACTGGCAAGCGCTGCTCAGCGCCGTGGCCGAAGCGCCCGATCACGCCCGGCGGATCGCCCTGTGCGAGCAATTTCTGGCGCCGCGCTGGGCGGCGGTCGCGGGCAAGCACCGGGGCTGGGTGGAGTTGATCGGCGATGCCTGGCGACACCGCGCCAGAGTGGCGGCTCTGGGCGTGCTGAATTGGACGCAACGGCATTTCCAGCGGCGCACGCGCCAGCTCACCGGCCTGAAGCCGGGGGAAGTGGAGCGCATGCTGCGCCTTGAGCGAGCGCTGCTGGACGTGCGCGACGGCCGCGCCAGCCGCGTCGACGCCGCCGCCGCTCACGGCTATGCCGATCAACCGCATTTCACGCGCGAGGTGCGCGCGCTGTATCGGCGTAGCTCCGGTGAACTGATGCAAGGGCTGAACGAGCCGGACGCCGATGGCGACTGGCTGTTGCGGCTGTGACCCGCCGGACGCCGCGTTAAAGGAGCGGTTCGGACATGGAGGCGCGGGACGCCCGCTCGCGACGGCTCGCGCTACGCTGGTACGAGCGCTCCCCCAGCTTCTGCGTCAACAACCAGATGATGGACCACCAAGGCATCCTGGCGGTCCATCGGCCGTGGGTATTGGGCGCCTGTTGCACTTGCTTGCGCGCCGGATCGAGTGTGACGGTCCCGACCACCACGCCCTCCGCGCCCGACTCCAGCTGAGCGAGCAGCGCGCCGTCGCTGTCGGCGATGGCGCTGAAGCCGGGGAACTCGATGTCTTGGGACGGAAAACCCGCCGGCAGCGCGGTCACCAGGCGCCCGACCTTGTTCGACATGAGGACGGGAATGCCCATGCTGCGGGCTGTCTCGGCCGTTCCGTCGCGCAAGGCGCCGTTCAACATGTCGACATCGCACTGGCGGACCGGGAACTTCGCCTCGAACGACGCTCCGGAAAACGGCCGCAGATAGAGGTCGATGTCGGCGGCGTGCAGTTCGAGGTAGCGCTCGTACAGGGCGTTCTCGAAGCAGATCCCGACGCCGATCCGCCCCAGCGGCGTGTCGAACCAGTGCGTATCGCCGCCGGCCCGGAAAAAGTACGCCTCGAAGGACGCGGGCGGGCTCTTGCGGACTCGTCCCGAAACCTCGCCCTTGGGATCGACAAGGATGAAGGTGTTGTAGAAATCGGCGCCGTCCGCCTCCAGGAAGGTCGTCCCGACATACAGGCCCAGCCTTCGGCACAAGGCGCTCAGCCATCCACGCGTCGGACCGTGCAAGGGTTCGGCCGTGTCCCAGATCTGTTCCGTCAAGGTGTAGCCGCCCGGCATGAGCTCGGGCAACAAGACCAGTTTCGCGCCCTGCCGCGCGGCGTCTTCGATGAGTGCCGTGGCGCGCAGCAGGTTGCGCTCGGGGTTGCCAAGCTCACAGGCCATTTGAATCGAGGCGACGCGAAGCTGTGTCGCGGTGGGTGGCCGTACTGGACGGCGGTCGGGATGGGGGAGTTGTGTTGGGCGCATGCAGGGCATCGTATCGGCTACGCCGGCGCCTGTCTTGAACCAGAGCGACATGGACGCGCGCAAAGAACGGCGGGCCCCATGTCGGGTTTGGCCTCGGCCCACGATTTTTCCGCTTCGTGATCGAACCCTTGTCCTGCAAGTCGCTGCACGCAGGCGCCCGAACACCGTATTTCTACCGTATTGCACTGCAACATAGATCGCGCTATAGTGGCTCTGTCTCCTCCAAATCGTTCTCCGAACATTGGATTAAGCCCGCGCCGCAAGGTCCGCGGGCATTTTTTTGTCCGCGCGGCGGGGTTCAGGCCGGCGCCGGCAACTGCCCGCCGGGCAGGCGGGCGCGCGCTTCGCACTGCGAGGACAGCACGATGGCGGTACTGGTCTTGCCGAGGCGCCCCAGCGAAGCCAGCAGGGACTGCAAATGCTCGGGCGCCGTCACGGCCACGCGCAGCAGCGCGCAATGGTTGCCGGTCGTGGCGTGCAGCGCCAGCACCTCCTGGTGCGCCTGCGCCCAGGCGTCCAGCGCCGCGTGCGAATCGACCGTGACGTGGATGAAGGCCTCGAAGCTGTAGCCGAGCGCGCGCAGGTTCAGGCGCGCCCCGTAGCCTTCGATCACGCCGGCCTCCTCGAGGCGCCGCACGCGCTCGGCGACGGCCGGCGCGGTCAGGTGAATGCGCCGGCCGATTTCCGAGAAACCCAGCCGCGCGTTGCCCTGTAATTGGGCGAGAATCTTGCGGTCGTACGCATCCAGTTCGACATCCATGCTCAAGCTTTCAAAATACCTTCGATAGTGCGGCCGCGCGGCCGCAAACGCCTTCAATCCTGCATGGTAGCGAAACGGCCGCGTGCGTATCATCTTTTCTTTTCACACGGAGAAGAGAAGATGCAGCGGATCATTGAAATCAGGACCTATCAGCTCAAGGCGGGCATGGCGGCGCAGTTCCGCCAGACCATGCTGGCGGCCTCCCTGCCCCTGTTGCGCGGCGCCGGCACCGACGTCGTCGCCTCCTGTGCCTCGCTGCATTCGGCCGACGCCTACGTCCTCATCCGCGCCTATGACGACCTGGCGCAGCGCCGGCGCAGCCAGGACGCCTTTTATTCCGGCGCCGCCTGGCTGGACGGCCCGCGCGACGCCGTCATGGCCTGCATCGACAGTTACACGACGGCCGTGCTGAGCGCCGACGGCGAACTCATCGACGCCTTGCGCCGCCTCCCCGCCTGAACCACCCCACCCACCACAAGGGAGCAGCATGACCACCACCACCGGCGCCCACGACGGCCGCCACGACTTCGATTTCCTGCTCGGCCACTGGCGCGTCGAGAACCGCCGCCTGCGCCTGCGTCTGCAGGACAACGCCGAATGGGAAAGCTTTCCGGCCACCCAGCACAACCAGGCCCTGCCCGGCGGCATTGGCAACTACGACGACTTCCTCGCCCCGCAATGGCGGCCCGGCCTGGTCGGCATGTCGCTGCGCCTGTTCAGCCCGCAGACCCGGCTGTGGAGCATCTACTGGCTCGACAACGACACGGCCGGCCTTGACCCGGCCGGCGCGCTGCGCCCGCCCGTCGTCGGCGCCTTCCGCGACGGCGTCGGCGTCTTCGAGGGCGACGATACGCTCGACGGCCGGCCGATACGGGTGCGCTACACCTGGTCCGACATCGGCCCCGGGGGCGCGCGCTGGGAACAGGCGATGTCGGCCGACCAGGGCCGCCACTGGGAGCTGAACTGGAGCATGCTCTTTCAACGCGCCCAAGCCTAGCGCGCTGCGGGCGGGCCGATATTACATTAATAAATAAAACAAATGATTTAGTTATATCAAGCGTTTTAAATATGTGCTGTAATGTCGCCCATGATGAATCAAGACGAACCCAACACGGGGTGCAGCGGCGCCCCGGCCGACGAGGCGCGCAAGCCGCGCTCCGACGGCGAACTGTCGCGCGAGCGCCTGCTGATGGCCGCCATGCGCCTGTTCGCCGAGCGCGGCTTCGCCAAGACCTCGACGCGCGAGATCGCCCAGGCCGCCAACGCCAACGTCGCCGCCATCAGCTACTATTTCGGCGACAAGGCCGGTCTGTACCGCGCCGCGCTGTCGGCCTCCTCGGCCGGCCCCGAAGGCGACATCCACCGCTTCGACCAGGCCCATTTCACGCTGCGCCAGTCGCTCGACGGCTTCTTCACGCTGATGCTCGAGCCGATGCGCCAGGGCGACGCGGCGCGCCTGTGCATGCGCCTGTGGTCGCGCGAGATGATCGAGCCGACCGGCCTGCTGGCGCAGGAGATCGACCAGTCCATCAAACCCATCCACCTGGCCCTGGTCGGCCTGCTGTGCCGTCACCTGGGCGTGGCCGAGGACGAGGCCGACGACGCCATGCACCGCCTGGCCTTCGCCATCTCCGGCCTGGCCCTGCAGGTGATGCTCGGCTGCGACGTGGTCCAGTCGGCCCGGCCGCAATTGCTGGCCACGCCGCTGGCGCTGCAGCAGTGGCAGACGCAGTTGCTGGGCTACGCCGAGGCCCTCGTCGGCGCCGAACGAATCCGTCTACAACAAGGAACGACATGAAGACATTCCAAGCACGCGCGCTGGCCACCGCCGCCGCGCTGGCGCTGAGCGCCTGCGCCGCGCAGGGGCCGGCGCAGCGGGTGACACAGGACGCCGCGCCGGCCTGGCAGGCGCCGCTGCCGCACGGCGGCGACGTCGCCGCCCTGGGCGACTGGTGGCAGAGCCAGGGCGACGCCCTGCTGGCGCAACTGATCGTCGCCGCCCAGCAGGTCAGCCCCTCGCTGGCCACGGCGCGCGCGCGCATCGCCCAGTCGCGCGCCGAACGCGTCGCCAGCGGCGCCGCGCTGGCGCCGACCCTGGACGCCGCCGCCAGCGCCAACCGCATGAGCCAGCAGTCGCTGCAGCCGCTCGGCACGACCACCCAGGCGGCCCTGCAGGCGAGCTGGGAGATCGACCTGTTCGGCGCCGGCCGGGCCGGCCGCGACGCGGCCCAGGCGCGCCTGGACGGCGCCCGCGCCGGCTGGCACGAGGCGCGCGTTTCGGTCGCCGCCGAGGTGGCCAAGCAGTACTACGCCCTGCGCGCCTGCGAACACCTGCTGGCCGTGGCGCGCCAGGACGCCGCCTCGCGCGCCGACACGGCCCGCCTCACCGAACTGACGGCCAGCGCCGGCTTCCAGGCGCCGGCCAACGCCGCGCTGGCCCGCGCCAGCGCCGCCGACGGCAGCGGCCGCGCCATCGAACAGGAGGCCGCCTGCGCGCGCGACGTCAAGGCCCTGGTCGCCCTGAGCGCCGTCGCCGAGCCCGAGCTGCGCGCCCGCCTGGCCGCCGCGCCCGCCGTCGCGCCGG
>JANXSQ010000301.1 GCA_025356595.1 Janthinobacterium sp.
CGCGGCTGGCGTCGAGCGCGTCGGGGGCGCCGCTGCCGTCCAGGGCGCCCTTGAGCAGGGCCAGTTCGGCCAGTTTTTCCGCCGCGAAGGCCAGCCAGGACTTGAGGTCCGGGTCGAGCGCCGTTTCCCTCTCCAGGCTGAAGGGCAGGTGCAGCAGCGAGCACGAGGGCGCCAGCCACAGCCGGCCGGCGCGTTTCGCCAGCAGCGGCGCCAGCGTCGCCAACGCCGCGTCGAGGTCGCAGCGCCAGATGTTGCGCCCGTCGACGATGCCGACCGAGAGGGTCTTGTGGCTGGGCAGCCAGTCGCACACGCTGAGCAGTTCATGCGCGGCGCGCACCCCGTCGACGTGCAGGCCGGCCACCGGCAGGCGGCAGGCCAGGCCGAGGTTTTCCTCCAGCGGCGAGAAATAGGTGGCCAGCAGCACTTGCGCGCCGGCCTGGTTCAACTGCCAGTAGGCGCTTTCGAAGGCGTTGCGCCAGGCCGGCGGCAAGTCCAGGCCGAGGATGGGCTCGTCCATCTGCACCCAGGCCACGCCCATTTCCTTCAGGCGCGCCAGCAGGGCGCCGTACACGGGCAGCAATTTCTCCAGCAGGGCCAGGCGCTCGAAGGGGACTTCGCCGCGCTCCTTGCCCAGCCAGAGGAAGGTCAGCGGGCCGAGCAGCACGGCCTTGACGGCGTGGCCCAGGGCCTGCGCCTCGGCCACCTCGGCGCACAGGCGCTCGCCGGCCAGGGCGAATTCCGTTTCCGGGGTGAATTCCGGCACCAGGTAGTGGTAGTTGGTATCGAACCATTTGGTCATCTCGAGCGCGTGGCCGGCCCGGCCGTCCGCGGCGTGCTGGGCGTGGCCGCAGCCCTGCCCGCAGGCGGGTTCGTCGCTGGCGCCGCGCGCCATGGCGAAGTAGCGCGCCAGCGCCGTGTCGGCGGCGCCGAAGCCGAAGCGGGCCGGCTCGCAGCCGAACATCTGTATGTGGTTGGCGACCTGGTCGTAGAAGGCGAAGTCGCCCACGCTGACCCAGTCCAGGCCGGCGTCCTTTTGCAGCGCCCAGTGGCGTGCGCGCAGAGCGCGGCCGACCTCCTCGAGGCCGGCGGCCGGCAGTTCGCCGCGCCAGTGGCGTTCCAGCGCGAACTTCAATTCGCGCTCGGCGCCGATGCGGGGAAAGCCCGGGGTATGGGTGTGGATAGTGGTCATGGTGTCATCGAAATGTAATATTGATACGGTAGAGTGTGCGGCAATCCAGGCTATAATCAAAACGAAAGATTTTGCCGTTCCACATGAAAAATATTCATAGACAACCATGCTAGAACTCCGCCATTTGCGTACCCTGAGCGCGCTGCGCTCCTCCGGCAGTCTGGTGCGCGCCGCGCAACTGCTGAACCTGACCCAGTCGGCCCTGTCGCACCAGATCAAATTGCTCGAGGAACGCTACGGCGCCGCCCTGTTCGAGCGCAAGTCGGTGCCGATCGGCTTCACCGCCACCGGTAGCCGCCTGCTGCAACTGGCCGACCTGCTGCTGCCGGAAATCGAGCAGGCCGAGCGCGACGTGGCCCGCCTGTCGCAGGGCGACAGCGGGCAGTTGCGCGTGGCGCTGGAGTGCCACACCTGCTTCGACTGGCTGATGCCGGTCATGGACGCCTTCCGCCAGCGCTGGCCGGACGTCGAGATCGACCTCGTGTCGGGCTTCCACAGCGAACCGGCCGAGTTGCTGCGCAGCGGCGCCGCCGACCTGGTGATCGGCTCCGACTACGGCCCCGACTTCAGCACCTTCCCCCTGTTCCGCTTCGAGATCCTGGTGGTGATGGCGCAAAAGCACAGGCTGCAGGCGCAGCGCCGCCTGGCCCCCGCCGATTTCGCCGGCGAAACCCTGATCACCTATCCGGTGCCGGAGCAGCGCATCGACCTGATCCGCGAGGTGCTGCGCCCGGCCGGCATCGCCTTCGAGCGCCGCACGGCCGAGCTGACGGTGGCCATCCTGCAACTGGTGGCGAGCCGGCGCGGCGTCGCCGCCCTGCCCAACTGGGCCATCAAGAATTACGTCGACTACGACTATGTGATCGCCAAGCCCATCGGCGAGCACGGCCTGTGGAGCGACCTGTTCGTCTCGGTGCCGCAGGCGCTGCGCGAGAAGGCCTATGTGCGCGATTTCGTCGGCGTGATCCGGGAACAGTGCGGCAGCACCCTGGACGGCATTAAGTTATTGCAATGACAATGCAAGGCGGTTTAGAATGGACCGCAGATAAGCTTGATTAAAATCAAAGGTTAGTCGCGGTCCGCCGCTTACAGTGGAATACTGTGCGGCGCATCAGGGCGCGGCATCGCAACTTCTTGATGAGGAATGCCGATGTTTTCATTTTCCCAGCAACTGAGTCATGCCGGCAAAGCCGCCCTCGAGGCGCAACTGGCCAGCGCCGAAGCCTTCGCCGGCGCCGCCTTCGACAGCGGCGTCACCGTGATCGAGCTGAACGTCGATGCCGTCAAGACCGCGCTGGCCGCCGCCACCGTGGCGACGCGCCAATTGATGGACGTGAAAACCCCCCAGGAATGGTTCAGCGCCGCCGCCAAGCAGTCGCAGCTGGCGCTGGAGCGCGCCGCTTCATATGGCCGCCAAGCAAGTGAACTTGCCAAGGGGGCACAAGCCACCTTCTCCGGCGTGGCGCGCACGGAAATGGCCAGCGCCAAGGAGAGCGTCGGCGCCCTCGTCGATGTGGTGAAAAACACAGCAAGCGTTGTTGCAACACCCATCAATAGTTTCGTAAAAACGGCTTTCGACGGCGCCCATGCGGGGTATGATAAAAACGCGCGGCCCGGGCAAGCCGTGGCGGCGGAGCCGTTCGCGCTCGACGCCGCCGGCGCGCCCGCCCAGTAAGCTCCGCGCCGCGCCGGAGCGGCATGACTTTGTAGCAAGTAGTAGCGGTGCGTGTTAACTTAACCTGACCATCGGTCAGTAAATCGGAGAAACAAATGGATGATGTCGTTATCGTGGCCGCAGGCCGTACCGCAGTGGGCAAATTCGGTGGCAGTCTGGCCAAAATCCCCGCGTCCGAGCTGGGCGCCCACGTGATCAAGGGCCTGATGGCCCAAACCGGCATCGACGCCAACCTGATCAGCGAAGCCATCCTGGGCCAGGTGCTGACCGCCGGCGTCGGCCAGAACCCGGCCCGCCAGGCCGTCATCAAGGCGGGCTTGCCGTCCGGCATCCCCGCCTTCACCATCAACAAGGTCTGCGGCAGCGGCCTGAAGGCCACCCACCTGGCGGCCCAGGCCATCAAGTGCGGCGACGCCAACATCATCATCGCCGGCGGCCAGGAAAACATGAGCGCCTCGCCGCACGTGATGAACGGTTCGCGCGACGGTTTCCGCATGGGCGACTTCAAGATGGTCGACACCATGATCGTCGACGGCCTGTGGGACGTCTACAACCAGTACCACATGGGCATCACGGCCGAGAACGTCGCGAAGAAGTACGACATCTCGCGCGCCGCCCAGGACGAGTTCGCGCTGCAATCGCAGCTGAAGGCGGAAGCGGCGCAAAAGGCCGGCAAGTTCAAGGACGAGATCCTGGCGCTGGACATCGTCGGCAAGAAGGGCACCGTGGTCTTCGACAACGATGAATACGTTAAGCCGGGCTCGACCCTGGAATCGCTGTCCAGCCTGCGTCCCGCCTTCGCCAAGGACGGCACCGTCACGGCCGGCAACGCCTCGGGCCTGAACGACGGCGCCGCCGCCGTCGTCATGATGTCGGCCTCGGAAGCGAAGAAGCTGGGCCTGAAGCCGCTGGCGCGCATCAAGGCCTACGCCTCGTCCGGCCTGGATCCGGCGCTGATGGGCATGGGTCCCGTCTCGGCCAGCCGCCTGTGCCTGAAGAAGGCCGGCTGGACCCCGCAAGACCTGGACCTGATGGAGATCAATGAAGCGTTCGCGGCGCAGGCGCTGGCCGTGAACAAGGAAATGGAGTGGGACACCAGCAAGATCAACGTGAACGGCGGCGCCATCGCCATCGGTCATCCGATCGGCGCCTCCGGCGCGCGCATCCTGGTCACCCTGATCCACGAAATGATACGGCGCGATGCCAAGAAGGGCCTGGCGGCCCTGTGCATCGGCGGCGGTATGGGTGTGGCACTGGCAATCGAACGTGATTAATTAAGTCTTGGATTAAGTCTTAGATTTTTTTTGGGCAGGACGAAAACTTAGGGGACGAAAAATGGCAAGAGTTGCATTAGTAACCGGCGGTATGGGTGGTCTGGGCGAAGCGGTCTGCTTCAAATTGGCGGCGCTCGGCTACCGTGTGGTCACCACGTATTCACCGGGCAATCCGAAGGTGAACGAATGGCTGGCCACGACCCGCGACATGGGTTATGACTTCAAGGCTTACCCTTGCGACGTGGCGGACTACGATTCGGCCCAGGCTTGCGTGGCGGCGGTGGAAAAGGATATCGGTCCCGTCGATGTGCTGGTGAACAACGCCGGCATCACCCGCGACATGACGTTCAAGAAGATGGACAAGCCGAACTGGGACGCCGTCATGGCCACCAATCTCGATTCCGTCTTCAATATGACCAAACCGGTCTGCGACGGCATGGTTGAGCGCGGCTGGGGACGCATCATCAATATTTCCTCCGTCAACGGTCAGAAAGGCGCCTTCGGCCAGACCAACTATTCGGCCGCCAAGGCCGGCATGCACGGTTTCACGAAGTCGCTGGCGCTGGAAGTGGCGCGCAAAAACGTCACCGTCAACACCATCTCGCCGGGCTACATCGGCACCAAGATGGTGATGGCGATCCCGCAGGAGGTGCTCGACACCAAGATCATTCCGCAAATCCCGATGGCGCGCCTGGGCAAGCCCGAGGAAGTGGCGGGCCTGGTCGCCTACCTGGCCTCCGACGAAGCCGCCTTCGTCACCGGCGCCAACATCTCGATCAACGGCGGCCAGCACATGTCGTAAGACGCTGCCCCCGCCTTGAACGCAAGCGCCGCCCTCGGGCGGCGTTTTTTTTAGCGGCCACAGGTTTGCGCACCGGCGCCGGCCAATCTCGCTACAATCGACCTTCACCCACACCAAGGAATGCCATGACCGAGCCGTTCTCGCCCCTGTTTCCCCCCGTGTCGCCGAACCGGCAGGGCATGCTGGCGGTCGACGCGCTGCATACCCTGTATTGGGAAGAGTGCGGCAACCCGGACGGCGTGCCCGTGCTGTTCCTGCACGGCGGCCCCGGCGCCGGCGTGTCGCCGCAGCACCGGCGCTTCTTCGACCCGCAACATTACCGCGTGATCCTGTTCGACCAGCGCGGCGCCGGCCGCTCGACCCCGCTGGGCGAGTGCCGCGCCAACACGACGCCCCTGCTGGTCGAGGACATCGAACGCCTGCGCGCCCTGTTCGGCGTGCAAAAATGGCTGGTCTTCGGCGGTTCCTGGGGCTCGACGTTGGCGCTGGCCTACGGCCAGGCCCATCCCGAGGCTTGCCTCGGCTTCATCCTGCGCGGCATCTTCCTGTGCACCGGCGCCGAGATCGAGTGGTTCATCAAGGGCATGCGCTGGTTCCATCCCGAGCAGTACGCGGAATTCGCCGCGCCCATCCCGCCGGAGGAGCGCGGCGATCTGCTGGCCGCCTACACGCGGCGCTGCCTGGACCCCGACCCGGCCGTGCATTTGCCGGCCGTGCGCGCCTGGAGCCGCTTCGAGGGGCGCCGCGTGTTCCTGCTGCCGCAGCCGGAGGAGGCCGCCAACGACGCGCTCGACTTCAGCCTGAGCCGGCTCGAGGCGCACTATATGAGCCACCTGGGCTTCTTCGCCGAGGACCAGTTGATCGACGGCATGGCGCGCATCGCCCACCTGCCGGCCATGCTCGTGCAGGGGCGCTACGACGTCATCTGTCCGCCGCTGTCGGCCTACCGCCTGCACCAGGCCTGGCCGGGCGCGCTGCTGAGGATGATCCCGGACGCCGGCCACGGCGCGCTGGAGACGGGCATCGCGGCGGCGCTGGTGGCGGCCACCGAACAGTTCAAGCGCAACGGCCGTTTTCAATGAGTGGGCCGGCCGCGCCCGCGTGCTGCTACACTAGCGGCTACGCAGTAGGGCGTTCACGATAGAGTTTTTTATGAATATTCAGGTTGGCGACATCGGCCACATCATCCAGCTGGCCATCGCGCCGGTGTTTCTGCTGACCGGGGTCTGCACCAACTTGATGGTGCTGACGAACCGGCTGGCGCGCATCATCGACCGTTCGCGCGTGCTCGAGGACCGCCTCGACATCGGCTACAACGACACTTATATGGGCGAGCTCGACACCCTGTACCTGCGCAGCCACCTGATCAACTATTCGATCACCCTGAGCACGGCCTGCGGCCTGCTCATCTGCCTGGTGATCGCCATGCTGTTCCTGGGCGACACGCTGAACCTGACGCTGGACAAATACATCGCCGCCTTCTTCGTGGTCGCGATGCTGAGCCTGATCGGCAGCTTCGGCTACCTGCTGCGCGAGATTTTCATCGCCTCGAAAGCCATGCGCACCCGGCGCCACGTCCGCATCGAGAGCTAAGACCGCCAAGACCGGACGTCTTTCGCCCCCATTTTTTGATTATATTGAGTTAAGCATGCACGATTACAAACGCCCACCGACGCTGCACCGCTATGGCCAGCGCAGCGAGCTCGAACTGGCGTTGACGCTGGGCCAGTTCCGCCTGATGCCGTCGGCGAATTGCCTGACGCTGAGTTTTTCCCAGGCCTGGGACAAGAAACTGTTCGATCTGTTCGCGCCGGCCGACTGCTGCCTGATCATCCACAACACCGAGGAATTCGGCGAACGCCTGCACCGCGCCGTGCAGCGCGCCCTGCCCAGCTGGGCCGGCATCGACGGCGTCGTCGAATACGGCGCGCGCGCCGCGCTCGGCACGGCCTTCACCAAGAGCCGCCAGGAAGCGGCCGAGCGGGAATGGCTGTTCGCCTGGCGCTCGATGCAGAGCCAGGCCAGCCTGAACCCGGTCGTCGTCAACATCGGCAGCCTGGAAACCTTCGCCGAACTGCGCGACCGCGACACCTACCCCGCGTAGTGGCCTGTCGGACTTAGGGAGTCGAAGCGAAAAATAGCTGGGCGAGGCCAGATTTTGACGATTTCGCAGTGCCAATAGCGAGCTATTGGCCGAGAAAGCGGCGAAATCTGAACCGGCCACGATATTTTTGCAGCCGGCGAGCCTAAGTCCGACAGGCTACCAACACCTACTGCTCGCGGCGGTTCTCCAGGCGCGTCAGCAGGGCGGCCATCATGCGTTCGACGTCGCCGCGTATCATCTGCGCGCCGAACAGGCCGGGCACGTAGAAATTCGGGCTCAGCTTGCCGCTGTAGAACACCCGCGTGCCGCCCGTTTCCGCCACCGGCTGCAGTTCCCAGTGCGACTCGTAGTGCTTCATATCGCCGGAAACGAGGCTGATGTCGATCGAGCTCATGGGTGTTTCCGTGGCGCGCACGATCAGGTGGATTGATTTCGCCATGAACAGGAAGCGCGCCGTGCCGAACTGCTCGACGATGACCTCGTTGCCGTTGCGCGAGAGCACCCGGCAGGAGGCCAGGTCGGGCACGAACTCGTTCATGCGGTCGTAGCCGGTGAGCACCTTCCAGACCGTCGCCGGCGGCGCCTGCACGACGCCGCTGGCCGTCACCTCGTACATATGCTGCACATCCTGATCCACGCGCCTGACCACGACATCCAATTTGGGTATCTCCAGTTTGGGCGCCTGCGCCTGCGCCGTGGCGGCGCCGGCGAGCAGCAGGCAAAGGATTAATCGCTTCATCCGCCCAGCGTAAGGGAAAGGATGGCAGAATACAAGAGTTGTGCCAACTGCTTACAAAATAGGCAGCGCCGGACTTTAGTGCCCCGGGTCTAGAGAATTACGCTTTAATGCCGGGAGCCGCATCCGCGCGCCCCGTCACCACGCCAGACACCATCATGCCCACCTATCCGCACCTGCTCGCCCCCCTCGATCTCGGCTTCACCACGCTGCGCAACCGCGTCATCATGGGCTCGATGCACACCGGCCTGGAGGACCGCTTCTACAACTACGCCAAGCTGGCCGCCTTCTACCGCGAGCGCGCCCGCGGCGGCGTCGGCCTGATCGTCACCGGCGGCATCTCGCCGAACCGCGCCGGCTGGTTGCTGCCCTTCGGCGGCACGCTGAACTTCCTCGCCGACACCCTCAACCACCGCCGCGTCACCGCCGCCGTGCACGAGGAGGGCGGCAAGATCCTGATGCAGATCCTGCACGCCGGCCGCTACGGCTACCAGCCCTTCGTCGTCTCGGCCTCGGCGCTCAAGTCGCCGATCTCGCCGTTCCGCCCGCGCGCCCTGAGCGAGTCCGCCATCGAGGCGACCATCCGCGACTACGTGCGCTGCGCCAAACTGGCCAGGCGGGCCGGCTACGACGGCATCGAGGTGATGGGCAGCGAAGGCTATCTGCTCAACCAGTTCCTCTGCGCGCGCACCAATCTGCGCACCGACCGCTGGGGCGGCAGCATCGAGAACCGCATGCGCCTGCCGGTCGACATCGTGCGGCGCATCCGCGCCGCCGTCGGCCCCGACTTCATCATCATGTACCGCCACTCGCTGCTCGACCTGGTCGACGGCGGCAACACCTGGGACGACGTGGTGGCCGTCGCCAAGGCGCTGCAGCAGGCCGGCGTGAGCATCCTCAACACCGGCTTCGGCTGGCACGAGGCGCGCGTGCCGACCATCGTCACCTCGGTGCCGCGCGGCGCCTTCGCCAGCGTGGCCGGGCGCCTGCGCCGCGAGCTGACGATCCCGGTGGTGGCCTCGAACCGCATCAACATGCCGGCCGAGGCCGAGGCCATCCTGGCGCGCGGCGACGCCGACCTGGTGTCGATGGCGCGGCCCTTCCTGGCCGACCCGGAATTCGTCGCCAAGGCGGCCGCCGGCCGCGCCGACGAGATCAACACCTGCATCGGCTGCAACCAGGCCTGCCTGGACCACACCTTCGCCAACAAGCGCGCCAGTTGCCTGGTCAACCCGCGCGCCTGCCACGAGACGGAGCTGGTGTTGCGCAAGGCGGCGCGGCCGCGCAAGGTGGCGGTGGTCGGCGCCGGCCCGGCCGGCCTGTCGGCGGCCACCGCCGCCGCCGAATGCGGCCACCACGTCACGCTGTTCGACTCCAGCGACAGCGTCGGCGGCCAGTTCAAGATCGCCATGCAGATCCCCGGCAAGGAGGAATTCGCCGAAACCATCCGCTACTTCCGCCGCCGCCTGGAGCTGCTCGGCGTGACGCTACAACTGGGCCGGCGCGTCGGCCGCGAGGAGTTGCTGGCCGGCGGCTACGACGACGTCGTCATCGCCACCGGCATCAAGGTGCGCCGCCCGCCGATTCCCGGCATCGAACACGCGAAGGTGCTGTCCTATCTCGACGTGTTGCAGGACAAGGCGCAGGTGGGCAAGCGCGTCGCCATCATCGGCGCCGGCGGCATCGGCTTCGACGTCGGCGAGTACCTGCTGCACGACCCGGCGCACGCGCTGCCGCAGGCGCTCGCCAGCTGGAGCGGGGAATGGGGCGTCGATCTGAACGCCAGGAGCGGCGCCGGCCTGGTGGCGCCGCGCGCCGCCGAGCCGCTGCGGCAGATCTTTCTCTTGCAGCGCAAGAGCTCGAAGGTGGGGGCGGGACTGGGCAAGACTTCGGGCTGGGTGCACCGGGCGACGCTGGGCCGCAACGGCGTGGTGATGATGAGCGGGGTCCAGTACGACCGGATCGACGAGCACGGCCTGCACATCACCGTCGGCGGCGAACAGCGTTTGCTGGCGGTCGACCACATCGTCGTCTGCGCCGGCCAAGACAGCCTGACCGAGCTGATGCCGGCCGAGCCGCCGGCCGGCGGGCCGCGCTTCCACAAGATCGGCGGCGCCGCGCTGGCGGCCGAACTCGACGCCAAGCGCGCCATCAGGGAGGGCGCCGAACTGGCCGCCAGCCTGTAGGCAGGCGCGTCGCCTAGCGCGTCGCCTGGCGCGTCGCTTAGCGCGTCGCCTGGCGCGGCGCCAGGTTTTTAATGCCCCTTGCGCTGCGCCGTTTTTTCGAAGGCGTCCAGCACATGCTGGGCCATACCCTTGGCCAGTTCCTGTTCGCCGATGAAGACCTGGCCGGCGCGCTCGCTGCGCAGCAGCTCGGCCTCGGCGTCGTTGTGGCTGCGCACCACGCTCTGGATGCCCGGGTTGAGGGCGCGCGCCGTCTCGATCATGGCGCGCACATGGAAGGTGTCCGGCGTGGCGATGACCAGCATCGTGGCGCGCGCGATGTGGGCCTGGATCAGCACCGCCGCCTCGCCGGCGTTGCCGGCCACGGCGGGGATGCCCTGCTTGCGCAACTGCTCGACGATTTCGCGGTTCTGCTCGGCGACGACGAAGTGGATGCCGCGCTCGCTCAGCGCGGCGGCGATGCGCCGCCCGACCCGGCCGTAGCCGACCAGCACCACCTGTCCCGACAGCTTGTGCTGGTCGACCGTCGCCGGCAGCTCCGCCAGCGGGTCGGCCGCGCGCGCGTACTTGCGCGCCAGCGCGCTGTCGCCCATCCAGCGCAGCAGCGGCTGGGTGGCGCGGAAGACCAGGGGATTGAGGGCGATCGAGAGGATCGCGCCGGCCAGGATCAGGCTCTGGCCCTCGTGCGGCATCAGGCCCAGGGAAATGCCCAGCGCCGCCAGGATGAAGGAGAACTCGCCGATCTGCGCCAGGCTGGCCGAGACGATCAGCGCCGTCTTGGGCGGATAGCGCAGCGCCAGCACCAGCAGGAAGGCGGCGATCGACTTGCCGAAGATGATGATGGCGCAGACGATCAGCACGTGCAGCGGCTGCTCGACCAGGATCTTCGGCTCGAACAGCATGCCGACGGAGACGAAGAACAGCACGGCGAAGGCGTCGCGCAGCGGCAGGGATTCCTCGGCGGCGCGGTGGCTCAGCTCCGATTCGCGCAGCACCATGCCGGCGAAGAAGGCGCCCAGCGCGAAGGAGACGCCGAACAATTCGGTCGAGGCGTAGGCGATGCCGACGGCGGCGGCCACCACGCACAGCGTGAACAGCTCGCGCGAGCCGGTGCGCGCCACCTGCCAGAGGATCCACGGGAACAGGCGGCGGCCCACCACCAGCATGAAGACGATGAAGCCGGCCACCTGGCCGAAGGTGAGGGCCAGGGTGCGCCACAGGCTGACGCCGGCGTCGGCCGGATTGACGGTGCCGCCCAGCGAACCGGCCAGCGGCGGCAGCAGCACCAGCACCAGCACGGTGACCAGATCCTCGACCACCAGCCAGCCGACGGCGATGCGCCCGTTCAGCGAGTCGAGGATGCCGCGCTCCTCGAGCGCGCGCAGCAGCACCACCGTGCTGGCCACCGACAGCGCCAGGCCGAACACCAGTCCGCCGCCTATGCTCCAGCCCCAGTAATGGGCCAGGCCCATGCCCATCGCGGTGGCGACGCCGATCTGCAGGATGGCGCCGGGCAGGGCGATGCGCCGCACGTCCCACAAATCATCGAGCGAGAAATGCAGGCCGACGCCGAACATCATCAACATCACGCCGATCTCCGCCAACTGCCCGGCCAGCGCAGTGTCGGCCACGAAGCCCGGCGTGGCCGGGCCGATCATGATGCCGGCGGCCAGATAGCCGACCAGCGCGGGCAGCTTCATGCGCGTGGCGATGAAGCCGAAAATGAGGCCAAACCCGAGAGCGGCGGCGATGGTGGTGATCAGGCTGATGTTGTGGGGCATGCGTGCGGGCTTCCTTATGTGGGCAGAGGGGGCGTACTGCGTACAAGGGCAGTATATATGCGTTTTCCCGCGCCGCCGCCGCACCGATTTGCGGCGCGCCGGTTCCGCGCCGCTAAAGGCTAGGCGAGCTTGCGCAGCACCACGCAGCCGATCGAGTAGCCGGCGCCGAAGGAGCAGATGACGCCCAGCGCGCCGGGGGCCAGGTCGTCCTGGTATTTGTGGAAGGCGATGATGGAGCCGGCCGAGGAGGTGTTGGCGTAGCTGTCGAGGATCACCGGCGCCTCGCCCGGCTCGGCGTCGCGGCCCAGCAGCATGCGCGAGATCAGCAGGTTCATGTTCAGGTTGGCCTGGTGCAACCAGTAGCGGCTGACCTGCGGCACGTCCAGGCCGGCCTTGGCGATGGTCGCCTTGATCATCTCGGCGGCCATCGGGCAGACGTCCTTGAAGACCTTGCGGCCCTGCTGGCGGAACAGCTTGTCGGCCTTGCCCGCGCCGGCCTCGTCGAAGCGGTTCAGGAAGCCGAAGTTGTTGCGGATGTTGTTCGAGAAGCTTGTTTTCAGCTGCGTCTCGATGATCTCGAACTGGTGCGCGGAGGTCGCGGCGTCCTTCGCCTCGACGATGATGGCGGTGCAGGCGTCGCCGAAGATGAAGTGGCTGTCGCGGTCGCGCCAGTTCAAGTGGCCGCTGGTGATTTCCGGGTTCAGCACCAGCACGGCGCGCGCCTGGCCGCTCTTCACGGCGGCGACGGCGGTCTGGATGCCGAAGGTGGCCGAGGAGCAGGCCACGTTCATGTCGAAGCCGTAGCCGTCTATGCCCAGCGCCTGCTGCACCTCGACGGCCAGGGCCGGGTAGGCGCGCTGCATATTGCTGCAGGCGACCAGCACCATGTCGATGTCGGCGGCGCTGCGGCCGGCGCGCGCCAGCGCGTCGCGGGCGGCGGCCACGGCCATCTCGGCCTGCAGCGAAAGTTCCTCGTCGGCGCGCTCGGCGATGCGCGAGACCATGCGGGCCGGATCGAGGATGCCGGTTTTTTCCATGACGAAGCGCGACTTGATGCCGGAGGCTTTCTCGATGAAGGCGACGCTGGAGCCTTCGATGGCCGTCAGCGTGCCGGCCGCGATGGCGGCGGCGTTGTCGGTGTTGAATTGTTCCGCGTAGGCGTTAAAGCAGGTGACGAGTTCTTCGTTGGAGATCGAAAAGGGCGGCGTGTACAGGCCGGTGCCGCTGATGACAACTTGTTTCATGGTTCAACTTTCAAAGGGGCTAGCCAGGCTCTTGCCGGGCAGTGAGGCAAATTCTACACAATGGCGATTCATCACAGAAATATTCATGGGGCGGACCCAGGGCAATTCCACGCTATGGGGGGATTATAGGGGCTGGCCGGCGCCGCCGAGCGAATCCGGGCGGGGCCGAAACCGCCCGGCCGGGGGCCGGGGGCAGACGCCGGGGACAGACGCCCGGCGCAGACGCCAGGGTCGGCCCCGGTAGGGTTGCCGCCGCGCGAGGGCGCGGCTTACTTCTTGGTGGGGGCCTTCTTCGTTGCGCCGACCTGGACCACGGCCGTCTCCACCTTGGCCAGTTGCACCGGCAAGCCCTTCAGGTGGTTCAGCGCCTGGCCCAGCTGGAAGTCGTCCTTGCTGCCGTATTCCAGGGGCTTGCGTTTCTTTTCCATCGCGACGACGCGCAACTGCTCCTCGAGCTCGTCGCGGCTGTCCTTGGCCGCCTCCTTGTCGCGGTCGTTGCTCAGGTGTTTTTCCAGGTCGGCCTCGCGCGTGCGCAGGCTGTTCATGCCGTCGCCGTCGGCGTTCTCGTCGACCAGCAGGTCCGGCGAGATGCCCTTGGCCTGGATGGAGCGGCCCTTCGGCGTGTAGTAGCGCGCCGTGGTCAGCTTGACGGCCGTGTCGGCCGTCAGCTGGCGGATGGTTTGCACCGAGCCCTTGCCGAAGGTTTGCGTGCCGATGATGGTGGCGCGCTTGTAGTCCTGCAGCGCGCCGGCGACGATTTCCGAGGCCGAGGCCGAGCCGGTGTTGACCAGCACCACCATCGGCACGTGCTTGACGGCGTCCGGCAGCTTGGCCAGCGCGTCCGCTTCGCTGCGCAGCGCGTAGTATTCGGCGCGCCCGTAGAACACCTGCTTCGAGTCGGGCAACTGGCCGTTGGTGGAGACGATGGCCGCGTCCTTGGGCAGGAAGGCGGCCGAGACGCCGATGGCGCCCTGCAGCACGCCGCCCGGGTCGTTGCGCAGGTCCAGCACCAGGCCCTTCAGATGCGGGTCCTGCCGGTACAACTCGATGATCTTGGCGGCCATGTCGTCCAGGGTCGGCTCCTGGAACTGCGCCACGCGCAGCCAAGCGTAACCGGGTTCGACGATCTTCGCCTTGACGCTTTTCTGGTGGATCTCCTCGCGCGCGATGGTGAACACCAGCGGCTGCGGCTCGTCCTTGCGGGCGATGGTCAGGGTCACCTTGCTGCCCGGTTCGCCGCGCATCTTCTTCACCGAGTCGTCCAGGCTCATGCCCTTGACGGGCGTGGTGTCGAGCCGCGTGATCAGGTCGCCCGCCTTGATGCCGGCGCGGTAGGCCGGCGAATCCTCGATCGGCGCGACGATCTTGATGTAGCCGTCCTCGCTCATGCCGATCTCGATGCCCAGGCCGACGAACTTGCCCTGCGAGCCTTCGCGCAGTTCGGCGTAGGCTTTCTTGTCGAGGTAGGCGGAGTGCGGGTCGAGCGAGGCGACCATGCCGGCGATGGCTTCGGTGAGCAGCTTCTTGTCTTCGACCCGCTCGACGTAATCGGATTTGATCAGGCCGAAGACGTCGGCCAACTGGCGCAACTCCTCCAGCGGCAGCACCGGCTCGACCTGCTTTTGCGCCATCGCGGAAAACTGCAGCGAGACGGCGACGCCGGCGATGACGCCCAGGCCTACGAGGCCGGTATTCTTGAGTTTGCCCATGATCCACCTGTCGATGCTGAAAACACACACCGACCGAAAGGGCGGGCGCTTGCGTCAAAGTATAGCCCCGATTGTTTGATCGCGTAACGTCCCCGACGATATTCTTGAGGACTCTTTTGCGTGCGCTGTCGCGGCGCAAGAAGCGGCGCGGCGCGGCGCCGGAAACGATATGTTTTTTATTCTATTTCGCTGCGCGCCGCGCGTTTTGGGTGGCCATGTTGCGGCCTTGTTTGCAGGCGTAAGAAATTGTAAATAAGGAATGTCGCCGCGGGTCATCCACCTATAGTCGATCACTGACTCTCTGTACCTGTAGTGGTTTTGCCTGCGTCCATCACGGCGCAGGCTTTTTTTTTCGGACCGGCCATGACATCCCTATTCCCCCTTTCCCGCGCGCGCCATTTCGGCGCCGTCCTGCTGCTGGGCGCCGCCGCCGCGCCGGCCTGCGCCGTGCCCGCGATGGACATGCGCCTGGACGACCTGGTGGCGATGGCGCCCGACTTCCGCCAGGAACTCAAGCTGAACCCCAACCAGCAGACGCTGTGGCAGCAGGTCGAGGCGAAGACGCGCCATCTGCTGCGCGAGCGGCAGGCGCGCCGCGAACGCCTGGACGCGGCGCTGAAGCTGGGCCTGGCGGCGCCGAAGGTCGAGCTGCGCGAGCTGGTCGGCGGCCTGGACGCCGAAACGGCCGCCGGCGCGGCCGAGGAGCAGCAAGTGCGCCAGTGGTGGTTGACGGTCAACGACGCCCTCGACGAGCCGCAGCGGCTGGCGGCGGCGGCCTTCCTGGCGGCGCAATTGCTGCGCGTGCAGGACGCCGCCGCAGCGCACGGCGCCGAGCCGCGCCGCAAGGCCGAGGGCGGCGAGCGCGGCCACGGCGGCCGCAAGGGCGGGGCGGGCCAGCCGGGCTCCTGACTGTTGTCCGGCGCCGCGCGCATGTGTATCGTAAAGTAAAAAACGCCCGCCGGCCGCGCTGCCGCGCCGGGCTGGCGCATAGAATACGGCCATCGCAAGTCCCCGCTGCAGCCATGTGTCCTAGCCACAGCGCCACCTCCTGATTCCATGACGCCATGACTACATTGATACCCACCGCCTGCCTGGTCTTGCTGGGCGCCGCCGGCTGCGCTTACGGCGCCGGCCAGAGCGCGCCCGCCGACGTTTCCGCCCCCGCCTTGGCGCCCGCCGCCGAGGCCAAGGCGCTGCCCCAGGTCACCATCAGCGGCGGGCGCGCCAGCGACATGGACGAGCGGCGCCAGTCGACGGCCGGCAAGCAGGTCTACGGCCGCGAGGAACTGGACCGCAACGGCGACAGCACCCTGGGCGACGTGCTGAAGCGCCTGCCCGGCGTGACGCTGGGCGGCAAGCCGGGCCGCGGCGGCGAAATCCGCATGCGCGGCCTGGGCAGCGGCTACACCCAGGTGCTGCTCAACGGCGAGCGGGCGCCGGCCGGCTTTTCCATGGATGCGCTCTCGCCCGACCAGGTCGAGCGCATCGAGGTGATGCGCGGCCCGGTGGCCGAGCACAGCACGCGCGCCATCGCCGGCACCATCAACATCGTGCTGCGCGACGGCTATCAACAGCGCGACATGCAGCTGAAGCTGAGCGACACCGTCGAGCAGGGCCGGCACGCGCCCAACGTCTCGCTGACCGCGCCGGGCAAGACGGGCGCCCTGACCTATCTGCTGTCAGCCTCGCTCTTCGAAAACCACCAGCGCGACGGCAGCGCGACGCGCAACCTCGACACGAACGCCGTCGGCGAGGTCGAAAAAGACCAGGCGCTGCAGGACCAGAGCGCGCGCCGCACGCGCGGCATCCATCTGGCGCCGCGCCTGTCCTACAAATTCGACGGCGGCGACACGCTGGCCTTCCAGACCTTCCTGATGAGTTCGCGCAGCGAGGGCGACTCGTCCAGCCTGCTGACGCAAAGCGTCGGCGCCACGGCGCCGGAGTACGCCAGCGCGGCCGCCACCTCGACGGCGGCCAGCACCTTCCTGCGCGGCTTCGGCAACTGGGTCCACAAGCTGGACGGCGCGGCCAAGCTGGACGTCAAGTTCGGTTTCGGCAGCGGCCACAGCGACAGCGACGCGCGGCGCGCCCAGTACGACGCCGCCGGCCTGCTGCAGGACCGCTTCGTCGACAGCGACGCGACGCGCGACCACAGCGCCAACACGGGCGGCAAATACACGGCGCCGCTTGGCCGCGGCCACCTGCTGGCGGCCGGCTGGGACGCCGAATGGAACAGCCGCAGGCAGAGCCGCGTCGCGCTCGACAACGGCGCGCCGGCCTTCGCCGAATCGGGCGACAACCTGACGGCCGACACGCGCCGCCTGGCCGCCTTCGTGCAGGACGAGTGGGACATCACGCCGCAATGGTCGGCCTACGCCGGCCTGCGCTGGGAGGGCATCCGCACCAACAGCGAGCGCGCCGACGCCGGCATCGCCAACGAGAGCCGCGTCTGGAGCCCGCTGCTGCACGCCGTCTGGCGCATCCCCGGCCGCGACAAGGACCAGGTGCGCATGAGCCTGACGCGCAGCTACCGCGCGCCGACGCTGGCGGATTTGATCGCGCTGCCCTCGCTGTCGCGCCTGAACAGCGCCACGCGGCCCGACCGCACCGGCAATCCGAACCTGCGCCCGGAGCTGGCGACCGGCATCGACCTGGCCTACGAACACTATCTGGGCCGCAGCGGCATCCTCAGCGTCAGCGGCTTCGTGCGCGACATCGACGATTTGATGCGGCGCGAAACGACGCTGCAGACCACGGCGACGGGGCCGCGCTGGGTGTCGGCGCCGGTCAACATCGGCAAGGCGCGCGCCAGCGGCATCGAGCTGGAGGCGAAGTTCCAGCTGGTCGAGCTGATGGAGAACGCGCCGGCCATCGATTTTCGCAGCAACTACAGCCGCTTCTGGTCGAACGTCGACGGCGTTCCCGGCCCCAACAACCGGCTCGACCAGCAGGCCAAGCAGACGGCCAACGTCGGCCTCGACTGGCGCATGAAGGACTGGCCGCTGACGCTGGGCGGCAGCTACAACTGGACGCCGGGCAGCACCGTGCAGACCAGCCTGAGCGAGACCGTGAACGGCGGCGCCAAGCGCATGCTGGACCTGTATGGCCTGTGGAAATTCAACGCCCGCACGCAGTTGCGCGTCTCGGCCAGCAATCTGCTGGCGGCCGACTACGACAGCGGCCGGGTGGTCTACACGAACGGCCTGGCGCAGTCCGCCGACACCCTGGCGCGCACCTACGCGGCGTGGAGCTTCAAGCTCGAAACCAAGTTCTGAGGCGGCGCGGCACGCTGGCGATCCGTCCTGTCCCGTGCTACATTTCTGAACGGCTACCGCCGCGCCCCTTCTCCATGCCCCATAAGGACACATCTTGAACCGACATTTTTTGAGCAGCCTGACCCTGACCCTGTTGGCCGCCGTCGCCCACGCCGCCGAGCCCGCCGCCGCCGCCGCGCCGCGCTCCGGCATCGACCTCCAGTACATCGACGCCGGCGTGCGCGCCCAGGACGATTTCTTCACCCACCTGAACGGCCAATGGCTGAAGACGGCGGAAATCCCGGCCGACAAATCGAGCTGGGGTTCCTTCGCCAAGCTGCGCGACGACACCACGCCGCAATTGCGCGGCATCATTGAGGCGGCGCAGGCGGGCGGCGCGAAAAAGGCCGGTTCCGAGGCGCAGAAGATCGCCGACCTGTACAGCAGTTACATGGACGGCAAGCGGCGCGACGCGCTGGGCGCCAAGCCGCTGGCCGGCGAGCTGGGGCGCATCCGCGCCCTGCGCGACAAGAAGGGCATCCCGGCCCTGCTCGCGCACCTGGGCCAGATCGGCGTCGCCACGCCCTACGCCGCCTACGTCGGCCAGGACGCGCGCGAGTCGACCAAGTACGCGGTCTACCTGAGCCAGAGCGGCCTGGGCATGCCCGACCGCGATTACTACCTCGACGCCAAGCTGGCGGGGGTGAAGCTGAAGTACCAGGCGCACGTCGAGAAAATGCTGACGCTGGCCGGCCGCAAGGACGGCGCCGGCGCCGCCAAGGGCATCGTCGCGCTGGAAACGGCGCTGGCCCAGGCGCAGTGGAGCAAGGTCGAGAACCGCGATCCGGTCAAGCGCTACAACAAGATGGCGCTGGACCAACTCGACACGCTGGCGCCCGGCTACGACTGGAAGGCCGGCCTGGCCGCCGCCGGCGTCGCCAACAAGGTCGACTATGTGATCGTCAACCAGCCCAGCTACCTGAGCGGTTTCCAGCAGGTCGTCGCGGGGACCGAACTGGCGACGCTGCGCGCGTATTTCGAATGGCAGTTGCTGCGCGCCTACGCCAACTACCTGTCGAAGGATTTCGTCGACGCCAACTTCGCCTTCTACGGCACCACCATCACCGGCGTCACCGAGCAACAGCCGCTGTGGAAGCGCGGCGTCGGCGCCGTCGACGGCGTGCTGGGCGAGGCGGTCGGCAAGCTGTACGTCGCGCAATACTTCCCGGCCGAGCGCAAGGCGCGCATGCAGGCGCTGGTCGACAATCTGCTGGCCGCCTACCGCCAGAGCATCGACACGCTGGACTGGATGAGCGCCGAGACCAAGCGCGAGGCGCAAACCAAGCTGGCCAAGTTCACGCCGAAGATCGGCTATCCGGACAAATGGCGCGACTATGGCGCGCTGGCCATCGCGCCGGGCGACCTGGTCGGCAATATGCTGCGCGCCGCCGACTTCAACTACAAGCGCCAGTTGAACAAGCTGGGCAAGCCGATCGACCGTCAGGAATGGGGCATGACGCCGCAAACCGTGAACGCCTATTACAGCTCGACGATGAACGAGATCGTCTTCCCTGCCTCCATCCTGCAGGCGCCGTTCTTCGACGCGCAGGCCGACGACGCCGTCAACTACGGCGCCATCGGCGCCGTCATCGGCCACGAGATCAGCCACGGCTTCGACGACAAGGGCAGCCAGTCCGACGGCGACGGCAATCTGCGCGACTGGTGGAGCGCCGCCGACCGCAAGAACTTCGCCGCCAAGACTGACGCGCTGGTCAAGCAGTACGGCGCCTACAGCCCGCTGCCCGGCTACCATGTCAACGGCGAGCTGACGCTGGGCGAGAACATCGCCGACAATTCCGGCCTGGCCATCGCCTACAAGGCCTACAAGCTGTCGCTGGGCGGCAAGGCGGCGCCCGTCATCGACAAGCTAAGCGGCGAGCAGCGCTTCTACATGGGCTTCGGCCAGGTGTGGCGCAGCAAGATGCGCGAGGCGCAGCAGATCGTGCAGATCAAGTCCGATCCGCATTCGCCGGGCCAGTTCCGCGCCAACGGCACCGTCATCAACCAGCCCGGCTTCTATGAGGCCTTCGACGTCAAGGCGGGCGACCAGATGTACCTGGCGCCGGAACAGCGCGTCATCATCTGGTAAAACGCTCGCTCCCGCTTGCGTGAAAACGCCCCGGCCGCCCGCGCGCCCGGGGCGTTTCTGTTACGGCGGCGCGGCTTGCCTTGCCGCTTGGCCGGCGCCGAGCAGGGCGAGGAATGCCGGCGCCGGCAGGGCCGGCGCGAACAGGAAACCCTGCGCGTAGTCGCAGCCGGCCGCGCTCAGCCAGTCCTTCTGCTCGGTCGTCTCGACGCCTTCGGCGATCACCTTCAAGCCCAGCTTGTGCGCCATGACGATGATGGTTTCGGCGAAGATGCGGCCGTCGCCGCCGCCGTTCGTGTCCTGCACGAAGGATTGATCGATCTTCAGATAGTCGACCTTGAATCTTTGCAGATAGGACATCGACGAGTAGCCGGTGCCGAAATCGTCGATGGCCAGCTGAAACCCCGACTTTTGCAGGCTGGCCAGCGCGGCCCTGACGTCGGGCGAGTCGTTGAGCAGCACCCCTTCGGTGATTTCGATCGACAGGCCGTGCCAGCCGGCGCCGGTCTGCGCCACGCAGGCGTCCCAGTTGCGCACCCGCGCCTTGCCCATGAATTCCAGCGGCGACTTGTTGACGCTGATCTGGAAGGGCGCGCCCAGCAGGGCGCTCCACTCGCGCGCCAGCGCGGCGGCCTGGCCCAGCACCCAGTCGCCGATGTCGCCGATCAAGCCGGTCTCCTCGGCCAGGGCGATGAATTTTTCCGGCAGCATCAGGCCGGCGCGCGGATGCTGCCAGCGCACCAGCGCCTCGGCCTTGACGATGCTGCCCAGCGCCAGGTCGACGATGGGTTGGTAGTGCACCGACAACTGGCGTTGCGGCAAGGCCTGGCGCAGTTCGTCGATCAGCCTCAGGCGCGCCCAGGACGATTCGCGCATGCCGATGGTGAAGAAGCCGCAGCGGTTGCGGCCGGCGTTCTTCGCCACATACATGGCCTGGTCGGCGTTGCGCAGCAGATTCTCGGGCGTGCGCGCGTCCTGCGGGTAGAGCGCGATGCCGATGCTGGCGGAAATGTGCGTCTCCTTGTTGCGCAGGGAGTAGGGCCGCGCCAGCGCGTCGAGGATTTGCTGGGCCAGGATCTCGACGTGGCCGCTCTGGCCGATGTCGCTGAGGATGACGGTGAATTCGTCGCCGCCCAGGCGCGCCACGGTGTCGGTGTCGCGCACGCAGGCGCTGATGCGGCGCGCCGTTTCCTGCAGCAGCAGGTCGCCGGCGTCGTGGCCGAGGTGGTCGTTGACTTCCTTGAAGCCGTCCAGGTCGATGAAAAACAGCGCCAGCGGCGTGCCGGCGCGGGCGGCGCGCTTGACTTCCTGTTCCAGCCGGTCGCGGAACAGGCTGCGGTTCGGCAAGTCGGTGAGGAAGTCGTAGTGGGCGCAGCGGCGTATCTTTTCCTCGCTGGCCTTGCGTTCGGTGACGTCGCGCGCCGTGCCGGCGATGGCCTCGACCTCGCCCTGCGCGTTCATCACCGGCACCAGCAGGAAGTCGTAGACGGTCTGCCTGTCGTGCGCCAGCGGGTAGGGCATTTCGCCCCGGTAGGTGCGCTTGCGTTCGAGGACGTGATGGAAATACTGGTGCAGATCGGCGGCCGTCGGCGCGCCCAGATCGGGCAGGCTCTGGCCGACCATGGCGCGCCAGTCCAGGCCGTAGACGTCGGCCAGCGCCTGGTTGGCGTAGATCAGCTTGCCGTCGAGGGCGAAAATATAATTCAAGTCCGGCGAGGAGGACAGCAGGGTGTCGAACAGGCGGGTAAAGCGCTCGTTGTCGCTGGCGTAGCGGGCCAGCGATTCGCTCAAGGCCTGGTCGAGCGCCTCGTTGAACCGGATCAGCTCGTTGATGGCGTCCAGCCCGACGTCGCTGCTCTCTTCGCGCCAGCGGCGCAGCACGCTGGCGCGCAGCGCGCGGTACTCGGCCATCGCGTCGTTGACGCTGAAACCCTCGGACATGCGCGCCGCGCCGTGCAGCTCGGCCGCGCTGTCGGTCGACCCGCGCGGCCCGCGGCCCAGGGATTTTTCGTCGCGCTGCAGCGCCGTCTGCGGTTGTTCGAGATCGTCCGCAATGGCGCCCAGGATACCCCTGGCGTGGTCGCGCAGGGCCAGCGTGTCCAGGCGGCCTCCGGAAGGCAGTTGGTGGGCGAATTGCTCCCAATGGGCCAGGATCGTATCGAGGTCGGCGCGGATGAAATCGGACAGTGTCGTGGTCATGGGCGCTTCCCGTCGGTGGCTGGCAAGAAGTTAGACCGCGCGGGGCTGTGGAGTTCAGCGGGCGGCCTTGACGCTGTGGCCTTTTTGCACTTATGGCGAAACTACCAACAGGCGGCGGCGGCTCTATGATAAAGTCAAAAAACCCGACCAGAACACCAAAAGCGCTGGTCAGGCCACACAGGCGTTTTTCGCTGCTAAACTTGATAAGGAACGATGTGAAACGATATCTGCTGAGTGCATTAACCATGAGCCTGCTGACAGGCGCCGCCGGCGCCGCCGACGTCACCAAGAATGTTGTCGCCAAGACCCCGGCCGCCGCGTCGGCCCTGGTGTCGGGCATCGCCGTCGAATACGTCGACAGCGGCGTGCGCGCCCAGGACGACTTCTTCAACCACCTGAACGGCAAATGGCTGGCGACGACCGAGATCCCGGCCGACAAGGCAAGCTGGGGCAGTTTCGCCAAGCTGGCCGACGACACGCAGCCGCAGCTGCGCGGCATCATCGAGGCGGCCGCCGCCAACCCGAACCGCGCGGCCGGCTCGGACGCGCAGAAGATCGGCGACTTCTACGCCAGTTACATGGACGAGCAAAAGCTCGAGCAACTGGGCGCGGCGCCGTTGACGGCGCCGCTGGCGCGCATCGCCGCGCTGCAGGACAAGAAGGAAATCCCGGCCCTGCTGGCCGCCTTCAGCAAGATGGGCGTGAGCGCGCCGTACGACTTCGGCATCCACCAGGACGCCAAGGATTCGACCAAGTACGTGGCCGACTTCGGCCAGAGCGGCCTGGGCCTGCCCGACCGCGACTACTACCTGGAAGCGGACAAGGCCGCCACGCGCGGCAAATACCTGGCCCACGTGGAAAAAATGCTGGCCCTGGCCGGCGACGGCAACGCCGCCGCCAACGCCAAGGACGTGCTGGCGCTGGAAACCGCGCTGGCCAAGGCGCAATGGAGCAAAGTCGAAAACCGCGATCCGGTGAAGACCTACAACAAGGTCGAACTGGCGCAACTGGCGCAACTGACCCCGGGCTACGACTGGGACGCCTACCTCGATGCGAGCGGCCTGAAGGGCAAGGTGACCTACGTCATCGTCAGCCAGCCGAGCTACCTGAAGGGCTTCAACGCGGTGCTGGCGCAGACCCCGCTGGCGACCTGGAAGGCCTACTTCCAGTGGCAGTTGGTGCACAGCGCGGCGCCCTACCTGAGCAAAGCCTTCGTCGACGAAAACTTCGCCTTCTACGGCACGGCGCTGACGGGCGTGACGGAAATGCGGCCGCGCTGGAAACGCGGCGTGGGCGCCGTCGAAGGCGCGCTGGGCGAGAGCGTCGGCAAGCTGTACGTCGAACAATACTTCCCGGCCGAGCGCAAGGCGCGCATGGAAGTGCTGGTGAAGAATCTGATGGTGGCCTACAAGCAAAGCATCGACAAGCTTGACTGGATGAGCCCGGCCACGAAGAAGCAGGCGCAGGACAAGCTGTCCAAGTTCACCACGAAGATTGGCTACCCGAACAAATGGCGCGACTATTCGGCGCTGACGGTCAGCAAGGACGACCTGGTCGGCAACGTGCTGCGTTCGCACGAGCTGGACTACAACCGCGAACTGAACAAACTGGGCAAGCCGATCGACCGCGACGAATGGGGCATGACGCCGCAAACCGTGAACGCCTATTACAACCCGGAGTTGAATGAAATCGTCTTCCCGGCGTCCATCCTGCAACCGCCGTTCTTCGACGCCAACGCCGACGACGCCGTCAACTACGGCGCCATCGGCGCCGTCATCGGCCATGAAATCAGCCACGGCTTCGACGACCAGGGCGCCCAGTACGACGGCGACGGCAATCTGCGCGACTGGTGGACCAAGGCCGACCACAAGAACTTCGCGGTCAAGACCAAGCAACTGGTGGCGCAATACAACGCCTTCAGCCCGGTCAAGGGCCACCACGTCAACGGCGAGCTGACCCTGGGCGAGAACATCGCCGACAATTCCGGCGTGGCGATCGCCTACAAGGCCTACAAACTGTCGCTGGCCGGCAAGACGGCGCCGGTCATCGACGGCTTCACGGGCGAGCAGCGCTTCTACGCCGGCTTCGCGCAGGTGTGGCGCATGAAGATGCGCGAAGCGCAGCAACTGGTCCTGCTGAAGACGGATCCGCATTCGCCCGGGCAGTTCCGCGCCAACGGCACGATGCGCAACCAGCCCGGCTTCTACAGCGCCTTCGGCGTCAAGAAGGGCGACAAGATGTACCTGCCGCCGAAAGAGCGCGTCATCATGTGGTAAACGCCGCCTAGCGGCATAGCGGCAACTATGCCGCCCGGTTTGCGCCGGGCGGCATTTTTCATGGGCGTTTGCTTTGTGCGCGGGCCGCCGCGCGCCATGCCGGCGGCGCCGGACCGGGGTCAGCGTCAGCGGGCCGGACCCCGGCCATTGACGGTGCTGCAAGCCGCGCCGGCGCCTCCATAGCAAACCGGCGGACGTAAAAAAGCCGCCCGTTTGAAGGGGCGGCTTTTTCAGCTGAGGCGGCCTGTAAGGGCCGCCAGCGCCGTGTAATTACTTCGCTGCGTCGGCCGGAGCGGAAGCGTCGCCGGCGGCCGCTGCGGCCGGTGCCGGCACTGCTGGCTCCTTGAACTTGGCGCCGGCGCCGTTGGCCATGTAGACCACGGCGCGGGCGACTTCCACATCGTCCAGGTCCGGATTGCCGCCCTTGGCTGGCATGGCGCGGATACCTTCGATGGCGTGCTTGAGCAGCGTCTCGTAACCCTGCGCGACACGGGCCGACCAGGCGCCGGCATCGCCGAATTTCGGAGCACCGGCGGCGCCGGTGGCGTGGCAGGCGGCGCAAATCGTGTTGTACACGGCTTCGGCGGCTTGCAGTTGTTTCGGCGCGTTGGAGTCTTTCAGCGTGAAGCCCTCATCGGCCACGGGGGCCAGGCGCGCTGCGACCACTTGCGGGTCTTGGCTGTCGGAGCCGCGGCCGGTCAGTTTCTCGGTCGTGACAAACTGCACCAGCAGGACGATGCCGATGACGGTGACTAAAAAGAAGCCCGCAACAGCAGCAACGAGTTGCTTAGGCGTTCTGATGGCGGATTCGTGTTCGTTGTGTGCGTCGCTCATGATTTCCTTACAATTTTCGAGGCTGGTGGCGGTGCGGCGTATTGTTTTTGCATGTCGCGATGCAAACCTTCGCCAAACCCGCGATTATAGACTCAAAAAATCCTCTGTGGAATCCAAATCGCCCGAGAAACGACACTTTCCATGGACGCAGGCCCAGAAAGACGGTATCCTTCGTGTCACTTCAGATATTCCTCGCGCGGCTGTAGCTCAGTGGATAGAGTATTGGCCTCCGAAGCCAAGGGTCGCTGGTTCGATTCCAGCCAGCCGCACCAAAAACACTTATAAATCAAAGAGTTATCCTAACTCATTTTTGATTTCTTTGCTTTGGGGAAGATTTTTCGCTAGTTTGGGGAAGAAATCTAAACTCGATAGCAATACGCAACTCCTCAACATCACTGGAGTTGCACATGAAATCCAAGTCACAAAAAGTCGAAAAGAACATCTATCTTGAGAACCGAAATGGTTCTTTGAGATACATAGTCTCTGTATCACCATTCCCAAAGGACGCTGTGACGTTCTCGGAAAACGAGAAAGCCCAAGCTTTGACTTGGGCTCGTCGTCGTCGCGTTGAGCTGCTCGAAGCGCGGGAAAGCGGCAAGAACGTTGCCTCCCCTCAGCCTACCGTTATCGCTAATCCGGCACCGGTAGCTGTGCCAGAGCTGATATTGCAAAACATCAAACTAAGTGATGTTTTTGCAACTTTCAAAGAGTTGAATCTGGATACGGGTCACGGCTCCCAGAGCGACCACTCACGCCTCTCGAAACTTCAACACTGGTTTGGGGAGTACACGTTAGGGCAGTTCGACTTCGAGCGTATTGAGAAGTGGCGGCATTCGAGATTAAAAGGTGAGCTTGGCTCAGGTCGAAATCCCAAACGTTGCCCTTCAGTGGTAGATAAGGGTGGCAAAGTTCGCCAGTTGAAGGCTAACGAAAAACTGATGGACGGCGACCTTACCGCAGCCGTCCTCACTAAGCAGCAAAAGCACTCGCTTAAGAAAAAGGGGGTTAGCTGTGCGCCTGAGCAGGTATTTCCCGTCACATCCCAGACGGTTCGGCACGAGTTAATGTTGGTCCGACGCTGCTTGAAGTTCTATTTTGAAGCTCGTTCCCTGACTCAGAATCATGCTAGTTGGTTGGCTGGTCAGTACGTGATGCGCATGGAATTGCCTAGTGCGGCAGAAGCTAGAACACGCCGGATGGACGATGAAGAACTAAATAAGATTATTGGCGCCTTACCTGCCGATGGCCGAGATGTTATTGTTTTTGCACTTCTGGCGGGACTTCGGCGGTCGGAAATTGTGTCGCTACGTTGGGAAGATTTTTCTCCTGACCGAGCCGTCATCCGCCTGAACAATCCAGGATACGCAAACCGCTCAAAAACGAAAGTTGTTGAGCGAGACGTACCATTGCTTCCTGGGGCGGTTAAATTGCTGCTCGACCTGCAAGGCGCCAAGAAAGAAGGAACTATTTTCAATTTTTGCCCAGGAAGCGTTTCTCAGATTTGGCGTCGCGCCGCTGATAAGGTCGGGGCATTCGATGCACGCCTTCATGATGGCCGTAGAGAGGCGCTTAGTCGACTTGTAGAACAATGGGGTGCGAGCTTGTCAGAGACCGTTCTGGTGTCGGGCCACAAGGACATCGCAACTCTGCAAAAGCACTACATCCGTTTGGTGCCCACGGTGCTGGCCGCGAAGTTTGCTTCCTTACCTGCTGCTCAGCAACCGAGAATTCCAGGTAGTCTGGAATAAAACTCGTGAATATACGTTGGCTCAATTTACGGAGCCAATGATGAAATATATGACGAAGCAGGAAGTTGCTGAAAAATTACGTGTGACGGTACGGACAATTACGAGTTACACGAAAAACGGGCTACTTCCGCCCCCGCGCCAGCTCGGCAGACGCCTCTTATGGCAGGAAGCCGAATTAGACATGCGCATTTCAGAGAGAACGAATGTGGTATTTGCGGCTGTCGCGCCTGCTAGGCGCCCTGGACGCCCTAGGAAAGTGATTTTGTAGCGGCAATATGCAGACCGCATCGCACAGTGGCCTTAACTGGGCGGATGGAGTTTCATCACCCGTCTTCAAACCACGCGACAATGCGGCTTTCAGAGCATCTGCTACACAACTATGTGTAGCGCTTGGCGTAACAGAAGTCCGCTCCCAGAACCTCGCCTGACATCTGGAAAAGACAACATTTCGACAGCAACTAGCGCGTGTAGCTTTCAATTAGATAGCTTTGACATTGTCATTTATTTTTATGATTTGTGTTTGACATAGTCAAAACAAGGCTATACTGCACAGCATCTGTTTAAGTGGGAGCTGGAAATGCGTGATGACTTGCATAAATCCGTTTCTTTGCAGCATTCTTGGAGTGCTGTCTTAAGAAAGTTGTCACGTGATAAGTACACGCCAGATATGCTCGCTCCTGTGATAGTTAGCGCAGTCCAACAAGACTTGGGGTGTCTGAAGAATAGTAGCTGGCGCGCTTTGGAAGCCCTCATATCCCAACCGAACGCAGACCTGTTTGACGACGGCGTAGCTGTGATGCGTAATAAATTGCGCCTAATGCAGGATGGTGAGTTGCCCGTCAGTACCCGGCTAGGTTGCGAAGTTGCATTGGGCGTTCTTGCTGATAGAGGTCTCTCAAGTTCATTTTATAAAGATGTTTTGAATGCTGTTAGGGCAGCGTATGCCTCTGACCAATTGGAGTTAATCGTAACAAAAGTTTTTAATGCCCATGGTTGCGATGAGGCAGAAAAAGTTGATAAGCAATTTTCGATGTCGCTCACCTGCTGTAACTTTTGCGAGCCTGCCTTAAAAAACGGGCCTAGTAAAAAAACAGTGGACCAAGTGCTGTCTACTGAACTGGAGCTGACGCTGTGAACTCACATGACACTTCACATGTCTCTGGTTCTGTTCGCGTGGTTCAGCGCGGCGATTATGTTATTGATGGTAACTCTGTAGTACTTCCTATCGGCGATGCGTTGAGCTTGCAGACTGAGTTGTTGCATGAGGTCTGCTTCAGCGAGCTACGCCCACTCTCAGAAGACTTATCAATTCTGCTTGCTGCGATTAAGTGCGCGGATAGGTCTATTCGCCGACAGCACAGTCATGGATGGAGCCGCCAACTTTATATTTCGGTTCCAGTTTTCGAACTGAATACTTGGAAATCAAGTCAGGTGACTTCAGCGTTATTAAATGCGTTGGACTATCTTACGGGGGATTCCTGGCAGATAAAATTTGTAGCGCGGACCGGGAAGTCAACCGTAAGCCAATCGGTACCACTGCTAGGCTCACCCGACAGGCGGCGTATTTTTATCCCGTTTAGCCATGGCCTTGATAGTTTCGCCCAGAGCATTCTTCTTAAGTCAGCGGATGACGGATTGGACGTTATACCAATCCACTTGCATAGCCGTAAGGCGAACCAATCTATGAAGTTCGCGAAGCCTAACTCCCAGCGTAAGACGTTGTCTGTCCCCGTTTCCGCGACTGTTGGCGAGCGTAAAAATGCCGAACTGAGTTTTCGTTCACGTCCGTTTTTGTACGATGGGTTTGCTGCGTACGCTGCTGCGCTATCGGGGGGCGGTACGGTCGTTATTCCTGAGAATGGACAGGGGAGCTTGGGTGCGTCACTTGTTCGGTTAGGTGGCGAGGCTCCACACCGAAGTAGTCATCCTGGATTCACATCGAGATTGGCAGTATTTTTCCAGGCGCTCACTGGCGTTAAAGTGGATTTTTCCCATCCTGCATTGTTCCAAACTAAGGGGCAGGTGTTAGGAGCGTTAAACGCGTTGCGACCCAATAGTTCCGAGTGGTTAATTTCCCATACTTCATGTTCTTATGATTCACGTCACGCGAGCCGTGGGAAGAAACAAATTCATTGTGGAGTGTGCGGAAATTGTTTGTTGCGCCGTGTTGGGCTTCATGCGGCGAAAATCGATGATGTTACCCCATATAAATTTCAAGATTTGCGGGTTAGCCGACTCGAAGACTCGATGCATGAGTCCGATGCCTGCAAGAACTTAGCAGCGTATCGTGATGTAGCACATAACGGCGTTCGGAGCATGCAGCGGCTTGCAAACGTACTGTTGCCCACTCATCGCTACAGAGTTACCGGAGAGTTAGATGGCCTCTCCCAATATTTGAATCGCACTGTTGAGGATGTTGGCAACGACTACCTCGGCATGCTTAACCAACATCGCCAAGAGTGGAATGACTTCCTGAACAGTGTAGGAAGCAATTCGTGGTTGGCCAGTTATATAAGAGGATGAAATGGAGTTCGAACAAAAAGTTCGACCAGATATATTTGGAGCGCGCGTAAAAGCTGCGCGTTCCGTATCTCGTATGACCCAGGAAAATGCTGCATCGGAATTGGGCATGTCACGGACTACCTTAGTGGCAATCGAGGCTGGCAAGCGGCCAGTTAGTTCGAGCGAAGTCCGAAGAATTGCTGAGCTCTTCAAGGTAGCGGAGGGCGACCTGTTAGATGCAGACGCTCCAGCGCTCGATATGCCAGTTGAATTTCGAAGTAGTGCCACCGCAGTTGAGTCTGATGATGAGGTGATAGTCGCATCGATACTGAATAGGCTCGCGAGTTCTGTTATCCAATTGGAGCAGTTAGTCGGGTTCACTCAGCCATTGTTAGATATTCCTGAAGTAATAATTTCACGTGATGAATCTATTGAGCAGCAGGCGGAGGATGCTGCACTTGTGTTGCGTGCTAGGTTGGGACTGGGGATTGGTCCGATTCAGGACCTTAATGGCCTTATGGAGTCGGAACTTGGGGTGCGAATTTTTGAGAGGGCATTACCTTCAAAGATAAGTGGGGCAATGGCATTTTCCGACGGAGTTGGAGGCTTTGTTCTGCTGAATTCCAAGCATCCTATCTATCGACGGCGCGTGACTGCGGCCCATGAACTGGCACACGTAGTGCTAAGGAAAAAGGGAATGACGGTACATTTTTCCGACGATTTTTTTGAAAGTAAAGAGGAAAAATTCTGCGATATTTTCGGTTGTTGCTTTCTTATGCCCGCTGCCGCTGTTCGAAAAAAAGCAAATGAATTAAAGAAAATAGTCGGAAAATTTACCGTGCGTGAGCTGCTCACTCTGACCTTATATTTTAATGTGTCCATGGAGGCTTTGGTCCGTAGGATGGTGTCGTTGGGCCTGCTGCCTAGTGGAACTTACGAACGGCTCCGGGCTGACGGCTTAGGACTGAAACATCAGGACACTGTGAGGAGCGAGCTTGGCATTTCTCCTGAACCCCCGATTTTCACTGCGAGAACGATGTTACTCGCCTTGGCAGCTCACAAACGGGACTTACTGAGTGAACAGCAAATTGCTTCGATGTTGGAGCTTGACCTTGTGAGCGTTCGCAAAGCCCTTGAGGGCCAAGGTGAGGACGGACAGGAGAGCGCGCTTGAACTGGTATTGTGATTATTTTCCACAAGAGAGGCTCGTTGTAGATGCGAGTTTTTTAATTAATCTTCTAGCTTGCGACGTAAGCTCACAAGTTCTACAAGTGCTCCCCTTTAGCTGCTTGGTGGAGAAGACGGTATTAAGAGAAATTTCTCGTCATCCAATTCTTGGGCGATGCCCTAAGACAGAAATAGGCGTCTGGGAGAACGCTGGCCTTATTGAGGTAACTTCGATGACTGATGAGGAATATGAACGTTATTTGTCCATCGTGCAGGCCCCATTAGCACATCGCTTGGACTCTGGAGAATCAGCAACTATTGTGGTATCGCAGTCACGTGGACTAAGCGCAGTGATTGATGAGAATAAGGCCCGGGCTTATATGAGGAAAAATATGCCTAGTGTAAGCGTCATAAGTACGCTAAAACTGCTTATTTCTTCGTCTGTGCGATTGGGTTGGGACCGGCTTACCCTCAAGGACGTAGTCGAACAGGCAAGGTTGCATAGCCGGATGGGAGTCCCGAGAGAAGAAAAATCGCTTTTACAAGAAATTCTGGATTCTTGAGTGGCTGCTTCCGGTGTATACGACAGACAGGTGACCGCTGGTTGGGAATCGTTGTGCGGTGGCGCCAAACAAGTCGATAGCGGCAAGCGAATCCATGACGTACGGGTAAAAAGTGACACTAAACTAAAATTTTATTTTTCTCAACTCACCTGTACTTCCTCTAGTCTCCATATGGCCCAGAAAAGTTCCCCAATGAAATTGTTGATGGAATTGCAATGGTGACTAACCTAGGGGCCTATGAGAGAATGATGAACTATTTGTTAGGATTGGGATGGTGTTGTATATGAGGGATAAGAGCAAACAGCCGCAAGAGGGAACAGGCCATGCTGCTGACCATCTTTCACTCATCGATTTGTTTTCGGGGTGTGGCGGATTTTCGCTCGGCATGGAATGGGCAGGATTTTCGTGTCGAGCGGCCATCGATTTTGAGAAGGCCGCTATTGAAACGTTCAAGGCGAATCATGACGGGGTCCCAATCGCGCTGTGCAAGGACCTAACAAAGTTTGCCCCGGAAGAGCTAGACAGCCTTCTACATGGGGAGAAGATTGATGTGATTGTTGGAGGGCCTCCTTGCCAAGGTTTCTCTAAAGCTCGTAAAGCCGATGGGGCAAATCACGGAGAAAATCTTGTTCCTGATGCAAGGCGCGAACTGTACAAGGAATTCCTGCGGTACGTTGAGTTCTACAAACCAAAAGTCTTCGTGATGGAGAACGTCCCAGGCCTGAAGACGGCTGCGGGAGGTCGGTTTTTCACCCAAGTCCAAGTTGAGATACGTGAGTTGGGGTATCGCGTAATTCCATACGAGGTCGAAACTTGGCGTTTCGGCGTACCGCAAAAGAGGGTGCGGCAGCTACTCATAGGTACGCGGCATGACCTTCCTATGTTTATTCCGGAAAAATACATTCGTCCAACTCATGCTCTCGCGACCGAGCCTCAAAGTGCCTTACTTCAGCCAGCAGTGACTCTAGGGGAAGCAATTGGTGATTTACCGGCGATTGCAGCGGGGGACGAACAGCATTTACGTTCATACGATGCTAGTGCGCGGGACAAGCACGTAGCCAAATACGGGGACCGTTATGTTGGCGCCGATCCAATATTGACCCACCGCGCCGATCCAAATTTGACCCAGGGCGGGACGCTGCGTTTTTGAGTAGCAGCTGTGGATAAGTGTACCAAATAAAGAAGGGGAATCCGTGGAGGGCGTAGCCCGGAACGG
>JANXSQ010000333.1 GCA_025356595.1 Janthinobacterium sp.
CTGGCGAAATGCTGGGCAAAGACCAACCAGTGATTCTGCAATTGCTGGAAGTGCCGGTTGAAGGTCCTCAAAAGGCGCTCAAGGGCGTGATGATGGAACTCGACGACTGCGCATTCCCTCTGCTTGTCGGCATGGAAGCCCACAGCGACCCCATGACCGCATTCAAGGATGTGGACTACGCGCTGCTGATCGGTTCGCGCCCCCGGGGCCCCGGCATGGAACGTGCCGAATTGCTGGCTGTGAATGCTGAAATCTTCACCGCCCAGGGCAAGGCCCTGGACCAGGTGGCCAGCCGCAACGTCAAGGTGCTGGTCGTCGGCAACCCCGCCAACACCAATGCCTACATCGCGATGAAGAGCGCGCCCAGCCTGCCACGCAAGAATTTCACCGCCATGCTGCGCCTGGACCACAACCGCGCCCTGAGCCAGATCGCCTCCAAGACCGGCAAGGCCGTGGCCGATATCGAAAAAATGGCAGTGTGGGGCAACCACTCGCCCACCATGTACGCCGACTACCGCTTCGCCACCATCAACGGCGCCAGCGTCAAGGACATGATCAACGACCAGGAATGGAACGCCAATACCTTCTTGCCCACCGTGGGCAAGCGTGGCGCTGCCATCATCGCTGCCCGTGGCGTGTCGTCCGCCGCCTCTGCTGCCAACGCAGCCATCGACCACATGCGCGACTGGGCTCTGGGCACCAACGGCAAGTGGGTCACGATGGGTATCCCGTCGGACGGTCAGTACGGTATCCCCAAGGACACCATGTTCGGATTTGCCGTGACCTGCGAAGGTGGCGAATACAAGCTCGTCGAAGGCCTGGAAGTGGACGCGTTTTCGCAAGAGCGCATCAACGTCACGCTGAACGAGCTGTTGGAAGAGCAGAACGGCGTCAAGCACCTGCTGGGTTAATCCCGCACGGCGCCCCGCTCCGGCGGGGCGCCGCACGCGCCGCACCGCCCAGGCGGCGCGGCGCGCCACCCACCCCTCACCTTCAGAATGCGTTCAGCATGCACCCTTCCGAGGTTTTATTCCAAGGCAAACGCCAGCCGCTGCTGCTCGCCGCTTGCGACCACTACGCCGGCTCCGAAAAGCTGATGCGTAAATCGATTGCTTTGCAACAAGAGCTTGGCCCCCTGTTCGACATCACCTTCGACTGCGAAGACGGCGCCAGCGCCGGCGCCGAGGAAGCCCACGCGCGCCTGGTCGCGGCCCTGCTGCAGGACGAGGGCAACCGCTTCGGGCGCATCGGCGTGCGCGTGCACGACCCGGCCAGCCCCTTCTTCGCGCAGGACGTGGAAATCGTCTGCGCCGCCGCCGCGCAGCTGGCCTACCTGGTGCTGCCGAAAGTGAACGGCGTGCAGGACGTGCTGCGCGCCATCGAGCTGGTCAACCAGCACGCCGGACGCGCCGGACGCGCCGACCTGCCCATCCACGTCATCATCGAAACCCACGGCGCGCTGCGCGACGCCTACGCGATCGCCGCGCTGGCGCAGGTGGAAAGCCTGTCCTTCGGCATCATGGACTTCGTCTCGGCGCACTACGGCGCCGTGCCGGCCAACGCCATGCGCACGCCGGGCCAGTTCACCCACCCGCTGGTGGTGCGCGCCAAGCTGGAGATCGCCGCCGCCTGCCACGCGCACGGCAAGGTGCCGTCGCACAACGTCACCACCGAAATCAAGGACTCGGCCGTTGTCGCCAACGACGCCCAGCGCGCCGCCGCCGAATTCGGCTACACGCGCATGTGGAGCATCCACCCGGCGCAGATCAAGCCCATCATCAAGGCATTCACGCCGCGCCTCTCCGAAGTCAACGAGGCCGGCAACATCCTGCTCGAAGCGGCGAAGGCCCACTGGGGGCCGATCGCCCAAAATGGCCGCTTGCACGACCGCGCCAGCTACCGATATTATTGGACCGTTTTGCAGCGCGCCAAACTGGCCGGCCTGACGCTGCCGGAAGCGGCCAATGCCCTGCTCAACGCGAGCCCCGACGAACACTGACCTGGAACCACCACAATGTCCCTCACCAAATTAGCCTTAGCCTGCAGCGTCGCCCTCGGCGCCCTGACCCTGTCCCTGGCGCCCGTCGCCCACGCCGCCGAAGCGGTGAAAAAGCCCGTGAAGGCGAAAGCCAAGGCCGCCAAGGCCGCCGCCAAGCCGGCCGCCGCGCCCGACGAGGAAGCCGACGAGCCCGACACGGGCGGTTCGACCACCACCGAGTTCCACTGCGAGCTGGGCAACAAGATCACCATCTACAACAACGACAACGACGCCAAGCACATCGCGCTGCGCTGGAAGAAGCGCCTGCACCGCCTGACCCAGGTGGGCACGACGACCGGCGCGCTGCGCTTCGAGAACCGCCTCTACGGCCTGGTCTGGATCGGCATCCCCGCCAAGGGCATGTTGCTCGATTCGAAGCAGAACCGCCAGTTGGCCAACGAATGCAAATCGGCCGAGCAGAACAAGCCGGCCGCGCCGGTGGCCCCGGCGCCCGAAGCCAAGGGCTGACGCGCCGCCGGCGCCGATCGCAGCAAGCGCGCCTTCGCGGGCGCGCCGCAACACCGTTTGAATGCGAACACCAATCAATAATAGACGATACCCAACAAGGAGAAGTCATGTCCCGCAACACTCTGAACACGCTCAAGGATTTTAAAATTTCCGATACCAAGAAGGGGCAGTTGTACTCCCTTCCGGCGCTGGAAAAAAGTCTGGGCATCACTCTCTCCCGCCTGCCGGTGTCGATCCGTATCGTGCTCGAATCGGTGCTGCGCAACTGCGACGGCAAGAAGGTCACCGAGGAACACGTCAAGCAATTGGCGCACTGGGCCCCGAACGCCGAACGCACGGACGAGATCCCGTTCGTGGTGGCGCGCGTCGTGCTGCAAGACTTCACCGGCGTGCCCCTGCTGGCCGACCTGGCCGCGATGCGCAACGTCGCCAGCAAGATGGGCCTGAACCCGAAGAACATCGAGCCGCTGGTGCCGGTCGATCTGGTGGTCGACCACTCGGTCACCATCGACCACTACCGCGAAAAGAAGGCGCTCGACCTGAACATGAAACTGGAATTCTCGCGCAACAACGAGCGCTACCAGTTCATGAAATGGGGCATGCAGGCCTTCGACACCTTCGGCGTCGTGCCGCCCGGCTTCGGCATCGTCCACCAGGTGAATCTGGAATACCTGGCGCGCGGCGTGCACAAGATCAAGCATAAAAAAGACGAGATCTACTACCCCGACACCCTGGTCGGCACCGACTCGCACACCACCATGATCAACGGCATCGGCGTGGTCGGCTGGGGCGTGGGCGGCATCGAGGCCGAAGCGGGCATGCTGGGCCAGCCGGTCTACTTCCTGACCCCGGACGTGATCGGCGTGAACCTGACGGGCGCCCTGCGCGAGGGTTGCACCGCCACCGACCTGGTGCTGACCATCACCGAACTGCTGCGCAAGGAAAAAGTCGTCGGCAAGTTCGTCGAATTCTTCGGCGAAGGCACCGAGTCGCTGACCCTGACGGACCGCGCCACGATCGCCAACATGGCGCCCGAGTACGGCGCCACGATGGGCTTCTTCCCGGTCGACGCGGCGACCATCGACTACTTCCAGGGCACCGGCCGCAGCAAGGCCGAGATCGCCGCCTTCGAATCCTACTTCAAGGAGCAGAAGCTGTTCGGCATTCCGAAGGCGGGCGAGATCGACTACACCCGCGTCGTCACGCTCGACCTGGCCTCGGTGGCGCCCTCGCTGGCCGGCCCCAAGCGGCCGCAGGACCGTATCGAAATCGGCAACGTCAAGGCCAACTTCGCCGAACTGTTCGCCAAGCCGACCTCGGAGAACGGCTTCAACAAGAACCCGGCCGACCTCGACGCCGTCTACCGGACCAGCGACGGCGTGCAGGTGATGAACGGCGACGTGCTGATCGCCGCCATCACCTCGTGCACCAACACCTCCAACCCGAGCGTGATGCTGGCCGCCGGCCTGCTGGCGAAAAAAGCCGTCGAGGCGGGCCTGAAGGTGGCGCCGCACATCAAGACCTCGCTGGCGCCCGGCTCGCGCGTCGTCACCGAATACCTGACGGCCGCCGGCCTGCTGCCCTACCTGGAAAAGCTCGGCTTCGGCGTGGCCGCCTACGGCTGCACCACCTGCATCGGCAACGCCGGCGACCTGACGCCGGAGATGAACGCCGCCATCAGCGAGCACGACATCGTCGCCTCGGCCGTGCTGTCGGGCAACCGCAACTTCGAGGCGCGCATCCACCCGAACATCCGCTCCAACTTCCTCGCCTCGCCGCCGCTGGTGGTGGCCTACGCGATCGCCGGCAACATGACGCGCGACCTGATGAGCGAACCGGTCGGCAAGGGCAAGGGCGGCAAGGACGTCTACCTGGGCGACATCTGGCCGAGCTCGGCCGAAGTGTCGGCCCTGATGAAGTTCGCCATGAACGCCAAGATGTTCAAGGAGAACTACGCAGGCGTGAAGGACGCGCCCGGCAAGCTGTGGGAGAAAGTCACCAGCGTCGAAGGGCAAGTCTACAACTGGCCGAAATCGACCTACATCGCCGAGCCGCCCTTCTTCGACGACTTCACGATGACGCCGAAGGCGGTCGCCACCGGCATCGAGGGCGCGCGCGCGCTGGGCGTGTTCGGCGACTCGATCACCACCGACCACATCTCGCCGGCCGGCTCGATCCAGGAAAGCGGCCCGGCCGGGAAATGGCTGCTGGCCAACGGCGTCATGAAGGCCGACTTCAATTCCTACGGCTCGCGCCGCGGCAACCATGAAATCATGATGCGCGGCACCTTCGCCAACGTGCGCATCAAGAACCGCATGATCCCGCCGACGGCGGACGGTTCGGCGGTCGAGGGCGGCATCACGATCCACCAGCCCTCGGGCGAGGAAATGTCGATCTACGACGCGGCCATGCGCTACGTCGCCGAAGGCACGCCGACGATGGTGTTCGGCGGCGAAGAGTACGGCACGGGCTCGTCGCGCGACTGGGCCGCCAAGGGTACCCAGTTGCTGGGCGTGAAGGCCGTCATCACCCGCTCCTTCGAGCGCATCCACCGCTCGAACCTGGTCGGCATGGGCGTCTTGCCGCTGCAGTTCCTCGGCGACGACAGCGTGCAGACGCTGGGCATCACCGGCAAGGAAACCTACGACCTGAAGGGCCTGGAGGGCGAGATCAAGCCGCAGCAACAGGTGACTTTGGTGATCCACCGCGCCGACGGCAGCAGCCAGGAAGTGCGGGTCCTGCTGCGCATCGACACCCCGATCGAAGTCGATTACTACAAACACGGCGGCATCCTGCCCTTCGTGCTGCGTCAATTGCTGGCCGCGTAACAGCGCCGGCGTAGTAGCAGAGGAAACGCCGGCCGGTCCGGCGTTAATGAGATGGTCACCCTCCACCCTATAAGTTACTAAGCTTATAGGGTGTTTTTTCGACGAAAAAGCCGCCGGCGCGCGGCCCGCGACCCGGCACCCGCCCGGGGCCGCAAAAAACGTCGCATTCCGCTTGAAATTTCCGCCATCGCCACAGATCTATCGCGGGCGAATGCATCGACACCGGCCGAATCCACTACAATAGGGTACATAAGGGTTTATCATTGCCAAATTGGTATTAATCCGTTTTTTTCACTTTCCAGAGACTCTTATCCCGCTATGCGTCGTCCATCCAAAGATTCATCCCACAAACTGACCGCCGACAGCCAGCGCCTGGTTACCTTTGCCCAGGCAATCGTCCAGGCGGCCAGCCGCATCGAAGAACGGTCCTGGGAGCACAGCCTGGATACGCAGCTCCAGAAGTTGCTCAAGTCCGGCCACCAAGACACCATCGACACCACGCTGGGCAGCCTGTTCAAGGAAGACTTGAACGCCTACGACGTGCTGATGGACTGCGTCGAGGCGGTCAGCGAATCGACCGTCGTCACGCACGAGGAAAAGGGCGAAACGCTGCGCTACGACGCGCTGCTGGTCGCCGTGCCCATCCTGGCCTGGACGCGCTTCTCGATCGCCTCCGGCGCCATCCCGGCCGACCTGCTGGGCACGCTGTCGGCCCATTTCGCCGCCCACCTGCTGGCCGAAAACACCTACATGGCGATGGCGCCGACGCTGTATTCGATCGACCAGCTGCCGCGCAGCCACGCCGAGACCTACGCGAAGACGCTGAAGCTGGCCCAGGCCGCGCTGAAGGGCTCGACCCTGAAGGCCGATCCGAAGCCGCCCGAAACGGCGCCCTTCCTGGCCGACACGCGCTACCTGCTGGTGACGGTGGTGGCGCCGGTGGGCGCGCCGCTGTTCCGCTGGCAGGCGCCGGCCAGCCAGTCCGACTTCATCGGCGAGCGCGCCGCCGCGCTGGAGCAATGGCGCGCCCAGGCGACGCCGAGCATCGCCCGCCTGTTGCCGGGCTGCGGCATCGAACTGTTGCTGCCGGAAGCGTATTACGTGGCCTGCCGCGAAGCGGACAAGCTGATCCGTCCGGTGTCGATCCGCGCCGCCGTGCACTACCTGACGCACACCCTGTCCATCGAAGCGTCCGAGCTGCGCGCCGTCATCGCCGGCTTCGGCGAGGAAGCGGCCGACGGCCAGATCGACGAATACCGCGTCGCCTTCACGCTGCGCCAGACCCCGGACGTGGTGTACGGCATCGTCTGGCCCCTGTACGGCCAGGAGGACGAGGACGGCACGCCGATCGAAGGCCTGATCCACGCCGGCATCGCCGGCCTGGACAAGCAGACCACGCCGATCGACGACATCCTGGCCCACCTGAAGGAAGCCGGCGTCACGCAGATCAAGCGCCACAGCGAGCGTTACGTGGGCGAATACTGCGACGACTGCGGCGCGCCGCTGTTCGCCGACCCGGCGGGCGAGCTGGTGCACGCCGAAATGCCGGAAGACACGCCGCAGGGCAGCGAACACTTCCACTAAGCGCCGTTGCGGCGCGCGCTCAGCGTGTCGCACCAAGGGCAAAAAAAGCCGGGGTTGGCCCTTCAAGCCGCCCCGGCTTTTTTACGCCCGTCCGGAAAGCGCGAGGCGGCGCCCCGCTCCACAGCTCAGCCCCCATTCGCCCGCCCTCCGGATCGTGCCGTCCGACGCGACGGCGCCGGCAACTGTTGCACGCCGCAAGACCGGGGCAGCGCTGCGTGCGCTTCCGAACAGATCGGATCGCGCATCCGCGACACAATCGCTGTGTTCGCTCAATACCCGAAGCGATACGCAGAACCAAAATTCAATCGCGCGCTATCCCGATGAAAGGGCGGCGGGCGGCGTCGGCATGTATATGGAAGCATCGGAGAATCCAACAATGAACACCTTGACAGCGTCATCTTTAGAGGAACTGGGCACCCAATTGCGCTTGCGCCGCGCAGAGGTGCAGAGCCACATCCACACCCGCCTGCACGGTTCGGAGCAAGCCGAGACGGCCGCGCCGGGCGCCGACGCGGAGGCAAGCGAAAGCGGCGACGATGATGGCGCCGGCAAGCTCGAGCCCACCGACATGGCGCTGCTGGATCATGAACTGATGGCCCTGCGCGACATCGACGGCGCGCTCGAGCGTCTCGATGCCGGCCTGGCCGGCGTGTGCTCGGAATGCGCCGGAACGGTGCCGCTGGCGCGCCTGCTGGCCAACCCGACGGCGCGAACCTGTATCGCATGCCAGGAAAAAATCGAACAGAAGCAAAGCGTCGCGCCCAGCGCGATGAATTGAGCGCGGGCCGATTTCAGCCCGCGCCGCACGCCCTTACCCCGCAACCAACAACAAGGAAGACCATGTCACTGAACCACGTTGTCGTCTGGCTCGACCAGGCCGAAGCCCATGTCATTCATTTCAACCGCGAAACGTCGGAATCGGAAGTCGTCAAAACCGCGTCGAACCGGCACCACAAGACCGGTGTCGAGGTCAGCAGCCAGGCCGCCGACCAGTCGCCTTACCTGAGCGAGATCGCCGCCGCCATCGCCGACGCGTCGGGCATCCTGATCGTCGGTCCCGGCATCGAAAAAATGCAGTTCATCAAACACTTGAATAAAAGCCACACCGCCATCGCCGAAAAAGTGGTCGGCGTGGAATCCGTCGACCATCCGAGCGACGGCCAACTGCTCGCCTACGCGCGCAAGTATTTCATCAAGGAAGTCTTGAGCTGATCCCGGCGCAGGCCGGTTGCTGTTGGCAAAAAAAAGCCCGCGTTCGCCACGCGGGCTTTTTTTGCCTTGCGGGCCGCGCTACCAGCGCGAGTAGGGATGCTTGATCAGGTTGGCGTTGAAATAGCGCGCGTCGTCGCTGACTTCCTCGCCCACCCAGTCCGGCTTCTCGAAGGCTTGTTCCTCGGACTCCAGTTCGATCTCCGCCACCACCAGGCCGGCGTTGACGCCGAGGAATTCGTCGACCTCCCACACCATGCCGGCGTAGTCGATGCGGCGCCGGTACTTCTCCACCAGCGGCTGCTCGCACAGGCCGTCGAGCAACTCCTCGGCGTCGGCCAGCGGGATCGGATACTCCCACTCGCCGCGCCGGGCGCCGACGCTGGCGCCCTTGATCGTCAGCGTCGCCTGCCCGCCCTCGATGCGCACGCGCACCACGCGCTCGCGCTGCGAGGACAGATAGCCCTGGCGCAGCAGGACCGGCTCGCCCAAGGCGCGCCAGGCGTCGCCGCGCGGCAGGAATTTGCGTTCGATTTCGACGCCCATATCAGTCCAGCGACAGCAAAATCGGCTGCAGGAGGGCCTCGCCCAGCTTGGCGCTGCGCGCGCCGTTCCAGCCCACGTGCGCGTCCGGCAGGTCGGCGTTGTCCTTGAACGGCATCTCCAGGGTCAGCGCCAGGCAGCCGAAGTGGTGGCCGATGTATTTCGAGGCCAGCGTCAGCATGTCTTCCTTGTACTTGCTGGCGGCGTAGCCGAACTTGTCCTGGAAGTCGGGGCTGGCCTGCTTGTAGCGCTCGATGAAGGCTTGCTGGTGGGCGGCGCGCTCGGCGCTGAAGTTGCTCAGCATCTCGTTGCCGGCCACGAAGTTGTAGGGCAGCGCCTCGTCGCCGTGGATGTCGAAGAACATGTCGCAGCCGGTGGCGTGGATTTTGTTCTTCACGCACAGCACTTCCGGGCTGCGCTCCAGGGTCGGCGTCATCCATTCGCGGTTCAGGTTGGCGCCGGCCGCGTTGGTGCGCAGGTTGCCGCGCACCGAGCCGTCCGGATTCATGTTCGGCACGATGTAGAAGACGGCGCGCTGCAGCAGCTTGCGGGCGATCGGATTGGCGTCGTCGAGCAGCGCGTCGATCATGCCCTCGACGAACCATTCGGCCATCGATTCCCCCGGATGCTGGCGCGCGATGACCCAGATCTTCTTCTCCGCCGCCGGGTCGCCGATGACGACCACGTTCATGTCGCGCCCGTCGACGCTGCTGCCCAGATCCTGCACGCGGGCCAGCGGGTTCTCCGCCACTTCGCCCAGCAGGCCCAGGTGGCGGTCCCACGAGTAGGGCTCGAAGTAGGCGTAGTAGACGCTGTCGAGTTCCGGCGTGTGCTTGACCGTCATCACCTGGCCGTCGAAGCTGGTGGGCACGCGGAACCAGTTTTCCGTGTCGTAGCTGGCCACGACCTGATAATGCTCGTAGCCGGCCGCGTAGGTGGCCTGGCCGGCGTTCAGGAAGCGCATGGTGCAGGCCTGTTCGCGCGCGCCCTGCAGGCGGAAGTGGAACCACTGGCGGATGTCGGCGTGCGAATCATCGCGCAGGTTCAGGTCGATGGCGTCCGCGCTGTCGGCGCGCACCACCTCGATGGCGCCCGAATCGAAGTTCTGGCTGATTTTAATGGTCATGTGGCGATCCCGTCAAAAAAGTGAATGCTCCGATGGCACCATGTTGTGGCGCCAGCGTCGCTGCGATAAGTCATCGTGACGCTATTTTCCGCGCATTATTGTTTTTTTCAAAGCATTGCGTCGGGCGGCCGTGCGAAGCGTCCCCGGCGCGGGCGCGGGGCCGGATGCGGCGCGCCCTGCCCCGCCCCGGCGCGGCCGGCCATGCGCTCAGGCGGGGCGGCGCAGGAATGCGCCGCCGGCGACGGCGGCGCGCAT
>JANXSQ010000340.1 GCA_025356595.1 Janthinobacterium sp.
CCGGCGCCGGCCGCGCCCGCCCAAGCGGCCCGGGCGCCCGCGCCCTGGGAAGACGCGGCGCCCGCCGTGGCCGTCATGGAGGCAGCGCCGCGCCCGTCCGCGCCGCGGCAGTCCGAACCCGACGACGACATGCCGCCCTGGGTCACCGAATTCTCCGACGACAGCGCCTCGGCCGCCACGCAGGCGGCTCCCGCGTTCGCGCCGGCGTCCGCCCCCGCGCCCGCGCCGGCCCAAGCCGCGCGCCAGTCCGCGCCGGCCGCGCCGCGTCCGCCGTACGTGGTGGTGCCGGTGCCCGGCCTGGAGTGGGACGGCAACTGGCCGGCCGTCGCCGCCGTGCTGCCCCTGCGCGGCGTGGCCCAGCAACTGGCCGTGCAGGCCGAGCTGATCGAATGCCAGCACGACGGCCACAGCACCCTGTTCCGCCTGCGCGTGCCGATCGACACCTGGCGCAGCGCCGCCAACGTCGACAAGCTGGCCGCCGCGCTGGGTGAGCATTTCCAGCGCAAGGTCAGCGTCGACACGGAACTGGGCGCCGTCTGGTACACGGCCAGCGCCGAGGCGCAGGCGCATCGCGAGGCGTGCCAGCGGCAGGCCGAGGAAACCATAGAAAACGATCCCTTCGTGCAAAGCATGATGCGCGAATTCAACGCCATCGTCGTGCCGGGTACGATCACGCCGGCGCCGGCGGCGTCCTTGCACTGATTTATTTATTTCTTCCCATTTTTCGATACGGAGCACACGATCATGATGAAAAACCAACTGGCTGGCCTGATGAAACAGGCGCAAACCATGCAAGACAATATGAAGAAGGCCCAGGAACAACTGGCGCTGGTGGACGTCGAAGGCCAGTCCGGCGCCGGTCTGGTGAAGATCGTCATGAGCTGCAAGAACGACGTCAAGCGCGTCTCGATCGACCCTTCGCTGCTGGCCGAAGACAAGGACATGCTGGAAGACCTGGTCGCAGCGGCCTTTAACGACGCCGTGCGCAAGGCAGAGGCGACCTCGGCCGAAAAAATGGGCGGCTTGACCGGCGGCATGAACTTGCCTGCCGGCTTCAAAATGCCCTTCTGATGTTCATCGTCACGCTGACGTATCTGCGGCCGCCCGAGGTGATCGACGCCGCGCTGGAGGCGCATCGGGTGTTCCTGCGCGAGCAGTACGCGGCCGGCGTGTTCCTGATGTCGGGGCGCCTGGAGCCGCGCACCGGCGGCGTGATCCTCGCGCATGGCCTGGAGCGCGCCGCGCTCGAGGCGCTGTTGCGGCGCGATCCCTTCCGTCAGCAGGGCATCGCCAGTTACGCGATCAGCGAATTCGTGCCGACCATGACGGCCGACGCCTTCAGCGCACTGCGCCGGGATTGACGCATGTCGAAGGCGCTTGAATTCCTCACCGAGGCGCTGCGGCGCCTGCCCGGCGTGGGGCCGAAATCGGCCCAGCGCATGGCCTTCCATCTGCTGCAGCACGACCGGGAAGGCGCGGCGATGCTGTCGCGCGCGCTGTTCCAGGCCGTCGACGCGGTGCACCACTGCGCGCTGTGCAACACCTTCACCGAGCACGAGGTGTGCGAGAACTGCCTCGACGAGGAACGCGACAGGCAACTGCTGTGCGTGGTCGAAACGCCGGCCGACCAGTTGATGATCGAGCAGACGCTGACCTACAAGGGCCTGTACTTCGTGCTGATGGGGCGCCTCTCGCCGCTCGACGGCATAGGCCCGAAGGACATCCACCTGGAAAAACTGCTGGCGCGCGCGACCGACGGCGCGGTCGGCGAGGTGGTGCTGGCCACCAACTTCACCAACGAGGGCGAGGCCACTGCCCACTACATCAGCGAAATGCTCAAGGCGCGCGGCTTGCGCGTCAGCCGCCTGGCGCGCGGCGTGCCGGTCGGCGGCGAACTGGAATATGTCGACGCCGGCACCATCGCCCGCGCCATGCTCGACCGCAGAAGCACTTAAGGGACTTCCCCAACCATGGATAACAAGACGTCGAACGGCCCCTTGGCCGGCATCAAGGTGCTGGAACTGGGCACCCTGATCGCCGGGCCCTTCTGCGCCCGCATGCTGGCCGAATTCGGCGCCGATGTGATCAAGATCGAGGCGCCGGACGGCGGCGATCCGATCCGCCAATGGCGCGTGCTCAAGGACGGCACTTCCCTGTGGTGGTCGGTGCAGGCGCGCAACAAGAAGAGTCTGACGCTGAACCTGAAGGATGCCCGCGGGCGCGCCATCGCCCGGCAATTGGCGCTGGAGGCGGACATCATCATCGAAAACTACCGTCCCGGCGTGCTGGAGAAGTGGGAACTGGGCTATGAACAACTGAAGCTGGAGAACTCGGCGCTGATCATGGTGCGCCTGTCCGGCTTCGGCCAGACCGGGCCGATGAAGGACCAGCCCGGCTTCGGCGCCATCGGCGAATCGATGGGCGGGCTGCGCTACGTGTCCGGCTTCCCCGACCGGCCGCCGGTGCGCGTCGGCGTCTCGATCGGCGATTCGGTGGCGGCGCTGCACGGCGTCATCGGCGCGATGATGGCGCTGCGCCACCGCGACGCGACGGGCGGGCGAGCGACGCCCGGCGCGCCCGGCGGGCAGGGCCAGATGGTCGATGTCGCCCTGTACGAGGCGGTCTTCAACATGATGGAGTCGCTGGTGCCGGAATACGACCAGGCCGGCGTGGTGCGCGAGCGCACCGGCGGCGCGCTGCCCGGCATCGTGCCCTCGAACACCTACAGCACCGGCGACGGCGAGAACATCGTCATCGCCGGCAACGGCGACGCCATCTTCAAGCGCCTGATGCTGGCCATCGGCCGCATCGACATGGCCGGCGACGCGCAACTGGCGCGCAACGACGGCCGCGTCGCCCGCACGGCGGAAATCGACGCCGCCATCGGCGCCTGGTGCGCCGGGCAGGACATCGACGGCGCGCTGGCGGTGCTGAAGGCGGCCGACGTGCCGGCCGGGAAGATCTACTCGGTGCGCGACATGATGAGCGACCCGCAATTCCTCGCCCGCGAGATGTTCGAGCAGCACCACTTCGCCGACGGCACGCCGGTCAAGCTGCCGGCCATCACGCCGAAGCTGTCGGCCACGCCGGGCCGCACCAAATGGCTGGGTCCGCAACTGGGCCAGCACAACGACGAGGTGCTGGGCGAACTGGGCTACGACGCCGAGGCCATCGCCCTCCTGCGCGCCGACGGCGTGCTGTAGGGCGCGTCGCTTAGCGCGTCGCCTAGCGCGCCGCTTAGCGCGCCGCCTAGATCTGCCCCCACAGGTTCAACTGCGGCGCCACCGCCGCCAGCGCCTCGCTGTTGAGGGTGAGCGTGATCGCCTCGTGCGAGGCCGGGCGGCCCAGGAAGTAGCCCTGCACCAGGTCGCAGCCGTATTGTTCCAGCAGTTGCAGTTGCTCGGCCGTTTCCACGCCCTCGGCCACCACCACCATGCGCAGGCCGTGCGCCATGGCGATGATGGCGCGCGTGATGGCGGCGTTTTCCGTGTCCTGCGGCAGGCCGACGATGAAGCTCTTGTCGATCTTCAGGGCGCGCACGTCGAAGCGCTTCAGGTAACTCATCGAGGAGTAGCCGGTGCCGAAGTCGTCGATCGACAGGTGCACGCCGATGGCGCGCAATTGCTCCAGCGTCGAGAGGGTCGCTTCGGCGTTGTCCATCAGCGTGCCTTCGGTCAGCTCCAGTTCCAGCAGGTGCGCGTCGAGGCCGGTGTCGGCCAGCGCCGACAGGACGATCTGCGTCAGGTTCTCGTCCTTGAACTGTTTCGCCGACAGGTTCACGGCCACGCGCAGCGCCCGCTTGCCGTTCTTTTGCCAGGCCGTCGCCTGCAGGCAGGCCGTGCGCAGCACCCATTCGCCGATCGGCACGATCAGGCCGGTTTCCTCGGCCAGGGGGATGAATTCGGTCGGCGAGACCACGCCCCGTTCCGGGTGGCGCCAGCGCACCAGCGCCTCGACGCCGACGATCTGCCCGCTGGCGACGTCGATCTGCGGCTGGTACAGCAGGTACAGCTCGTCGTTCTTCATGGCCTTGCGCAGGCCCACCTCGAGCTTGACGTGGCCCATGATCTGCATGGTCAGCGAGGAGCTGTACAGCTTGGCGTTGTTCTTGCCGCAGTTCTTGGCGTGGTACATGGCCGTGTCGGCGTACTTCAGCAGCGAGTCGCAATCCTCGCCGTCTTCCGGGAACAGGGAGATGCCGATGCTGGCGGTGACGAAGATTTCGTGGGCGTCGATCTGGAAGGAGCGCCGCATCGCCTCCTTGACGCGGCGCGCCACGTTGAGCGCGTCCTCGACGCGCTCCAGTTCCGGGATCAGGATGGTGAATTCGTCGCCGCCCAGGCGCGCCAGGTTGCCGTGCTGTTCGGGCGCGCGCGCCACCAGGTCGCTGGGCCGGGTGGTGTCGCGCAGGCGCAGCGAGACGGCCTGCAGCAGGCGGTCGCCGATGTTGTGGCCGAGCGTGTCGTTGATGCGCTTGAAGGCGTCCAGGTCCATGAACAGGACGGCGAATTTCTTGTTGTCGAGCTTGGAGCGCGCCAGCTCGCGCTCGAGCGTCTCGAGGAAGGCTTGGCGGTTCGGGATGCCGGTCAGGCTGTCGCAATAGGCGAGGCGGCGGATCTGCTCCTCGGTGCGCTTGCGCTCGCTGATGTCGCGCACCAGGCCGAGCACCTCGTCGCTGCCGCTGGCCACCAGACGCGTTTCGAAGTGCAGGGTGCGCTCCTGGCGCGTCAGGGCGTAGTCGGCCGAGTGGATGCTCTGGCCGCCCAGCACGGCGCGGGTCTGCTCGAGCAGGCGCGCGGCGATGTCGGCCGGCAGCACCTCGCTGATGTGGCGGCCCACGCAGTCGGCCGCCGAGAACACGGCGCCGGCGTCGTGGCCCTGTTCGTAGTCGAGGTAGACGCCGGCGCCGTTGAGGCGGAAGAAGGTGTCGGGGATGGCGGCCAGCACGGCGCGGTTGTGCGCGTCGGCCACGCGCAGGCGGGCGATGGCGTCGCTGGCGCGAAGCACGTACAGCACGCGGTGGCCGAGGATGGGCCAGTTGATCGGCTTGGAGATGAAGTCGGTGGCGCCGGCCTCGTAGGCCTGGGTGACGGCCTCCAGCTCGTCGCCGCCGGTGACCATGATGATGGGCACGGCGCGCTCCGTTTCGCGCCGGCGGATGGCGCGGCAGACGGCGAAGCCGTCCAGTCCCGGCATGTCGACGTCGAGCAGGATCAGATCCGGCGCCGCCTCGGCGCAGCGCGCCAGCGCCTGCTCGCCGTCGGCCGCCTCGATGGCGGCCAGGCCGACCTGGGCGAGCATTTCCAGCATCAGCAGGCGCATCACCGTGTCGTCGTCGACGACCAGGACGAGGCCGCAGGGGAGGGGGGAGGGCGCGCTCATCTTAGATTTCCTTTTCGAGGATGGCACCGAGCGAGTGCCGCACTGCCTGGAATTCTCGCTCCATGTCGCTCAGGATGCCGGCCGCGCCTTCGGTGCGGTCCTCGCGGCCGAGTTGTTCCATGCTCTTGCACAACTGCGCCAGCGCGTCGGCGCCGACGTTGGCGCTGCTCGACTTGAGGCTGTGCGCGGCCTTGCGCATGCCGCCCGTGTTGAGCGCCGCGATGGCCGCGCGCAGGCTGAGGAAGTGTTGCGGCGTGTCCTCGACATAGGCGTGCAGGACGCGCTCGAGCAGGGCGGCGCCGCCGCCGGCGCTGAGGGCGCGGATATTCTCCAGCGCGCGCAGGTTGATGTTCGCGGCGGCGGCGGCGCCGGCCGCGGTTGCGGGGCGCGGGGCGGCCGTGGCGGTCGCCTCGGCGTGGTGCACGCCGGCCGCGCGCGGCAGGCTGATCCAGCGGCCTATGGCCTGCCCCAGTTGTTGCTGCGTGAAGGGCTTGCTCAGGTAATCGTCCATGCCGGCCGCCAGGCAGGCTTCGCGGTCGCCCTGCAGGGCGTTGGCCGTGATGGCCAGGATGGGCAGGGCGCGGGCGCGGCCGCGGCGCTGGTCGAGGCGGCGGATCTCGGCGGTGGCGGCGAAGCCGTCCATGACGGGCATCTGGCAATCCATCAGCACCAGGTCGACCTCGTTGTCGCGCACCGCCCGCAGGGCCTCGGCGCCGTTGGCGGCGCAGACCACGTCCAGGCCCAGGCCGTCGAGCATGGCCCTGGCCACCTCGACGTTGACGGGGTTGTCCTCGGCCAGCACGACCCTGCCGCGCTTGCGGCTGGGCGGCGCCGGGACGGCGCGCGGCGCGCCGGCGCGCGCGGCCTCGCCGGTCCGGCCCGGCGCGGCGATGCACTCGTACAGATCGCATTCGCGCGCCGGCTTGATGAGTTGGAAGGCGACCCCGGCGGCGCGCCGCTGCACGGCGTCGGCGGCGGCCCGCTCGCTGCTGAGCAGCAGCAGCTTGACGCCGGCCAGCGCGGCGTCGGCCTTGATGGCGGCGGCCAGCGCCAGGCCGCTGGTGCGCGCCAGGTCCATGTCGAGCAGGGCCAGGGCGTAGGGCCGGCCGGCCCGGGCCTGCGCGCGCAGGCGGGCCAGCGCGTCGCCGGCCGACAGGGCGCAGTCGCAGTCCATGCGCCAGCCGCGCAACTGCCCTTCGAGCGCCGCCCTGCTGGCGGGATGTTCGTCGACGATCAAGGCGCGTAATCCCCGGGTGGCGTTCTGGTTGAAGGACGGATCGTCGAAGTCGACGCGGCGCTTATCGAAATTTACCGTGAACCAAAACACCGATCCTTGCGTTGGCGCATTGTCGAGGCCGATGGCGCCGCCCATCAATTCGACCAATTGCTTGGAGATGGCCAGGCCCAGGCCGGTGCCGCCGTGCTTGCGCGTGGTCGAGCCGTCGGCCTGCGAGAAGGAGTCGAAGATGTGCGCGCGGGCCGCGCCGGCCACGCCGACGCCGCTGTCGCGCACCTCGACGCGCAGGGCCACGCTGCTGGCGTCCTCGGCGCAGACGCGCACCGCCACGCCGATGCCGCCCCGTTCGGTGAACTTGACGGCGTTGCCGAGCAGGTTGACGAGCACCTGGCGCAGGCGGTTCGGGTCGCCGCAGATGGCCAGCGGGATGTCGTTGGCGATGTCGAACTCGAGTTGCAGACCCTTCGCCTGGGCCTGCGGCGCGAACACGTAGCCGAGGTCGTCGAGCAGTTCGCGGAAGTTGAAATGGATGTATTCGACGCTGAGCTTGCCGGCCTCGATCTTCGAGAAGTCGAGGATGTCGTTGATGATCAGCAGCAACTGCTCGCCGGAGCGCTTGACCATCGTCGTGTAATGGCGCTGCTGGGCGCTGAGCGGGCCGGCCAGCAGCAGCTCGGTCATGCCCAGCACGCCGTTCATCGGCGTGCGGATCTCGTGGCTCATGGTGGCCAGGAAGGCGCTCTTCGCCCGGCTGGCCGCCTCGGCCGCGTTCTTGGCCTTCTCCAGCTGCTCGGTGCGCACGTTGACCTGGCGTTCGAGCTGGTCGCGGTAGGTGGCCAGCGCGGCGTCGCGGCTCTCGATCTGCGCCAGCATGTCGTTGAAGCTGTCGATCAGCGTGCCCAGCTCGTCGCTGCTGCGGTGGGCGATGCGCGTCGCGTAGCGCTGGCTGCGGCTGACCTGCTGGGCGGCGTCGGTCAGCTTGGTGATCGGCCCGGTGATGATGGCGCGGAAGCGCCCCGTCAGCGACAGCGCGACGAAGAAGGAGAGCAGGGTGGCGGCGCCGATCACGGCCAGGTGGCGCATGATGTTGCGCCAGGCCGCGCTCAGGTCCGCCTCCAGCATCACCGCGCCGACCACCTCGTCCTGGCGCAGCACGGGGCGGTAGAGGCGGATCGCCGGGGCCCAGAAGGGGCCGCTGTCGGCGTCGATGACGAGGGGCGCGCGGAGGATCTCGGCGCGCAGGGCGGCGTCGAGCGGCGCCGGCGCGGCCGCCGCGGCGCCGGCGGCCAGATAGTGGGCGAAGAGGCGGCCGTCGCGGTCGAACAGGGCGGCCTGGGCGATGTCGTCCTTGATGGCCAGCGCCTCCAGGTTGCGCTGCGCCTGCGCCCGGTCCTTCTGAAGCAGGGCCGGGACATTGCTGCTGCCGATCAGTTCGGCCAGCGAGAGCAACTGGCGGCGTTCCGATTCCGTGTGGCTGAGCACGGACGTGACGGCGAAGACGAGGAAGACCAGCAGCAGGGCGCCGCCGGTCGAGAGAATCGAATACAGGGTGAGTTTCTGGCTGATGCTGGAGCGTTGGAACAGGCGCATGGCGGGCCTAGCGCGGCGCGCGGCGGGACGGCGCGGCGCGGCGCGGCGGGACGTGGCGACTGCGGCGCGAAATCTCCATATCTGGCTAGCCGTGGGCAAGGTGCTGCGTGGGGGAGGGGACAGTGCCGGAAGCGCGTTGTTCCGGCAAGAAAAATATAAGCGTGAAAACGCGGCGGGGTATTGATGTGCGTCTATTGTCTACCGGGCCGCCGGGCGGGGGTGGAGCGCGCGCCGTCCCCGCCCGGCCTGCCGCGGCGGCTCAGCAGCAGCCGCCGCGTTTGCCGGCGCCGCCGTAGCGGGCCTCCTGGCGCTCGCGGAAGAATTCCTCGTAGCTCATCATGGCTTCGCCGGGATGCGTGCTTTCCCGGTGCGCGACGTAGGTGTCGTACTCGGGCAGGCCGACCATCAGGCGCACGCTTTGCCCGAGGTAGCGGCCCGCCTTGAGGATGTCGTCGAGCATTACGGCGCCGTGGGCATAGCCTGGAAGGCGCTTTCCCGGGTGCTCGGCCGGGCGTTGGCGCGCGCCGCCAGCACGGTGCGGGCGCCGAAGAACAGCACGCTCAGGACGACCACCATGAAGAAGGCGGCCAGGCCGGCGTCGAGGTAGTCGTTGAAGATGATCTGCTGCATCTGCGCCAGCGATTTGGCGGGCGCCAGCAGCGTGCCCTGCTCGAGCGCCGCCGCGTATTTCCTGGCGTGGGCGAGGAAGCCGACGCGCACGTTGGCGTCGAAGATCTTCTGCCAGCCGGCCGTCAGGGTGCACAGCAGCAGCCAGGCCGTCGGCGCCATCGTCACCCAGGCGTAGCGGCCGCGCTTCATCTTGAACAGCACGCAGGTGGCGAGGATCAGGGCGATGGCGGCGAGCATCTGGTTGGCGATGCCGAACAGCGGCCAGAGGGTGTTGATGCCGCCCAGCGGGTCGACCACGCCCTGGTACAGGAAGTAGCCCCAGGCGGCCACGCACAGCGAGGTCGCCAGCAGGTTGGCGAAGACGGAATCGGTGCGCTTCAGGCGCGGCGAGAAGCTGCCCAGCAAGTCCTGCAGCATGAAGCGGCCGGCGCGCGTGCCGGCGTCCACCGCCGTGAGGATGAACAGGGCTTCGAAGAGGATGGCGAAGTGGTACCAGAAGGCCATCATGGTCTTGCCGCCGATCACGCCCGAGAGGATGTTGGCCATGCCCACGGCCAGGGTCGGGGCGCCGCCGGCGCGCGAGATGATGGTGTGCTCGCCGACGTCCTTCGCCGTCTGGGTGAGCATTTCCGGCGTCACGTAGAAGCCCCATTGCGAGATCGCCTGGGCGGCCGATTCGGCCGTGCCGCCGATCAGGGCGGCCGGGCTGTTCATGGCGAAGTAGATGCCCGGCTCGATGGTCGAGGCGGCCACCAGGGCCATGATGGCGACGAAGGACTCCATCAGCATGGCGCCGTAGCCGATGAAGCGGGCGTGGCTTTCGTTTTCGATCATTTTCGGCGTCGTGCCGGAGGCGATCAGGGCGTGGAAGCCGGACACGGCGCCGCAGGCGATGGTGATGAAGAGGAAGGGGAACAGGCTGCCCGACCAGACCGGGCCGGAGCCGTCGATGAACTTGGTCATGGCCGGCATCTTCAGGTAGGGCGCGACGACGACGATGCCGACGGCCAGGCCGAGGATGGTGCCGATCTTCAGGAAGGTCGACAGGTAGTCGCGCGGCGCCAGCAGCAGCCAGACCGGCAGCACGGAGGCGATGAAGCCGTAGCCGACCAGCATCCAGGTCAGTTCGGTGCCGGTGTAGGTGAACAGCGGCGCCAGGCTGGCCGATTCCTGCACGTACTGGCCGCCGAGGATGGCCAGCATCAGCAGCACGAAGCCGATGGCGGAGATTTCGCCGATGCGCCCGACGCGGATGTAGCGCGAGTAGACGCCCATGAAGAGGGCGATGGGGATGGTGGCCATGACGGTGAAGCTGCCCCACGGCGAGCCGGTCAGGGCCTTGACGACGATCAGCGCCAGCACGGCGAGGATGATGACCATGATCATGAAGGTGCCCAGCAGGGCGATCATGCCGGGGATTTCGCCCAGCTCCGATTTGATCAGGTCGCCCAGCGAGCGGCCGTCGCGGCGCATCGAGATGAACAGCACCATGAAGTCCTGCACGGCGCCGGCGAAGACCACGCCGGCCAGGATCCACAGCATGCCCGGCAGATAGCCCATCTGGGCCGCCAGCACGGGGCCGACCAGGGGGCCGGCGCCGGCGATGGCGGCGAAGTGGTGGCCGAAGAGGACGAATTTATTGGTCGGCACATGGTCCAGGCCGTCGTTGTATTTGTAGGCCGGCGTCATGCGTTGCGGGTCCAGGCCCAGCACGCGCTCGGCGATGAACAGGCTGTAGAAGCGGTAGGCGATCAGGTAGACGCAGACGGCGGCGATGACGATCCAGATGGCGCTGATCGATTCGCCGCGCTGCAGCGCGATGACGCCGAGGGAGCCGGCGCCGGCCAGGGCCAGGGCGGCCCAGCCGAGTTGGCGGGTCAGTTGTTTCATGTTTCCTCCAGGAGATGATGGGCGCGGCGCGGGCCTGATCGGGCGTCAGTTTGGGTGTGGGCGCAGCGTATGGGGAGTATTCAGGATCCGTATATCCATAACAAGCGCAGCACTACGCAGACGGCCTCAGTAGCAATACGTAGGCCGCAAGGCCCCGGGCGGCGTAGAATCGCGCCACCGAACCATCCACCGCGGCCCGCGCCGCAGCGAGCTGCGCTATGAAGTTGAGGCAAAAAGTGATTTTCCTGGCCATCACGCCGCTGATCCTGGCGCTGTGCGCGATCGCGCTGGCGGTGCGCCACCAGGCGGGGGGGGGGGGGGGGGG
>JANXSQ010000379.1 GCA_025356595.1 Janthinobacterium sp.
GCGGCGCCGCGGCCCCGCGCCGCCCCGCCGCCGGCGCCCCACCACCATCACCGAGAACACGAGCCCCCCCCCCATGAAAGCCATGATTTTCGCCGCCGGACGCGGCGAGCGTATGCGTCCCCTCACCGACACCTGCCCGAAACCGCTGCTCAAGGTGCGCGGCCGGCCGCTGATCGTCTGGCACATCCTCAACCTGGTGCGCGCCGGCATCACCGAGATCGTCATCAACCACGCCCATCTGGGCGGGATGATCGAAGCGGCGCTGGGCGACGGCAGCCAGTACGGCGCGTCGATCCGCTACTCGCCCGAGGCGCAGGCGCTGGAGACGGCCGGCGCCATCGCCAACGCCCGCCACCTGCTCGGCGACGCACCCTTCCTGGCCATCTCGGGCGACATCTACATCCCCTACTTCGACTTCGAGCAGGTCAAGGACGTGCTGGCCGACAAGGACATCCTCGGCAATCCCTACACGCCCGAGCAGCGCGACATCGCCTGGTTGTACCTGGTCGAGAACCCGCCCTACCACGCGCAGGGCGACTTCGGCCTGACCATGTACTCGCTCAACAACGACGGCGCGCCGCGCTTCACCTTCGCCAACATCGGCGTCTACCGGCCCGAGATGTTCGACGCCATCGCGCCGGGCGCGCACGCCAAGCTGGCGCCGCTGCTGCGCGAGCAGGCGGCGCGCGGGCGCCTCGGCGGCGAGCTGTACGCCGGCGCCTGGGCCAACGTCGGCACGCCCGGCGAGCTGGCCGCGCTGAACGGCGCGGGCGCCGCGTGACAGCCCACGCGGCGCGCCGCGCCGCCCTGCTGGCGCGCATGCAGCCGGGCAGCGTCGCCGTCATCCCCACCGCGCCGGAAGTGACGCGCAACAGCGACTGCGACTATCCCTACCGCCACGACAGCTATTTCTACTACCTGAGCGGCTTCACCGAGCCGGACAGCATGCTGGTGCTGCGCGCGGCCGGCGCGCTGGGGCCGGCGCGCAGCGTGCTGTTCTGCCGCGCCAGGAACAGCGAGCGCGAGACCTGGGACGGCTTCCGCCACGGCCCCGAGGGCGCGCGCCTGGCCTGCGGCGTCGACGCCGCCTTCCCCATCGACGAGCTGGACACCCATATGGCCCAGTTGCTGGCCGACGCGCCGGCCATCTACTACGCCCTGGGCAGCAGCAACGCCCTCGACGCGCAGATCAAGCTGTGGTTGCACAGCGTGCGCGGCCAGGCGCGCAGCGGCGTCACGGCGCCGGCCAGCGTGCACAACGTGCTCGGCCTGCTCGACGAGATGCGCCTGCTCAAGGACGAGGGCGAGCAGGCCGTCATGGGCCGCGCCGCCGCCATTTCCGCCCAGGCCCACGCGCGCGCCATGCGCGCCACCCGGCCCGGCATGCGCGAGTACCAGATCGAGGCCGAACTGCTCTACGAATTCCGCCGCAACGGCGCCCAGTTCCCCGCTTACACGCCGATCGTCGCGGCCGGCGCCAACGCCTGCGTGCTGCACTACAGCGCCAACGACGCCGTGGCGCGCGACGGCGAGCTGCTGCTGATCGACGCCGGCTGCGAACTGGACGGCTATGCCGCCGACATCACCCGCACCTATCCCGTCAACGGCCGCTTCTCGGCGCCGCAGCGGGCCCTGTACGAACTGGTGCTGGCGGCGCAGGCGGCCGCGCTGGAGGCGGTGCAACCGGGCCGACCCTACGAGGGCATCCACGCCGCCGCCGTGGCGGTGCTGGCGCGCGGCATGCTGGAACTGGGCCTGCTCGACGCCGACAAGGTCGGCGGCGTCCAGGACGTCGTCGCCAACAAGAGCTACCTGCCCTTCTACATGCACGGCACCGGCCACTGGCTGGGCATGGACGTGCACGACGTCGGCGCCTACCGCGACACCGGCGCCGCCGGCAAACCCTCGCGCGCGCTGCAAGCGGGCATGACGCTGACGGTGGAGCCGGGCATCTACGTGCGCCCCGGCGCCGGCGTGCCGGAACAATTCTGGAACACCGGCATCCGCATCGAGGACGACGTCCTCGTCACGCCGGCCGGCCACGCCGTGCTGAGCGGCGCGGCGCCGAAGAGCGTGGCCGAGATCGAACAACTGATGCGACAGGAAGCATGAACCACACCCCCGACTACGACATCGCCGTCTGCGGCGCCGGCCCGGTCGGCATGGCGCTGGCCGCCCTGCTGGCCGTGCGCGGCATGGCGCCGCAGAAGATCGCCCTGCTCGACGCGAAGACGCTGGAACAGGCCAGCGCCGACCCGCGCGTCATCGCGCTCTCGCACGGCAGCCGCCTGATCCTCGAAGAGATCGGCGCCTGGCCGATCGCCGCCACGCCGATCGAACAGATCCACGTCTCGCGGCGCGGCCGCTTCGGGCGCAGCCTGATCGACCGCGCCGAGCATGGCGTGGCGGCGCTCGGCTACGTGGCCCGCTACGGCGACGTCGTCACGGCGCTGGGCGCGGTGTGCGCGCGCCTGGGCGTGGCGGCGCTGCGCCCGGCGCGCGTGGCCGGCTGCCGCGAGGACGCCGAGGCCGTCACGCTGACGCTGGACGGCGCCGCCGCGCCGCTGCGCGCGGCCCTGCTGGTGCAGGCCGAGGGCGGCCTGTTCGGCCAGCAGAGCGGGCGCGCCGTGCAGCGCGACTACGCGCAGAGCGCCATCATCGCCGAAGTCACGAGCAGCGCCATGATCGCCGGGCGCGCCTATGAACGCTTCACCGACAGCGGCCCGCTGGCGTTGCTGCCGCTGGGACTGGCCTACGCCCTGGTCTGGTGCGTGCCGCCGCTGCGCGCGCAGGAACTGATGGCGCTCGACGAGGGCGCCTTCCTGGCCGAGCTGGAGCACGCCTTCGGCACGCGCCTGGGCCGCTTCACGGCCAGCACGCCGCGCGCCGCCTACCCGCTCGGCCTGAACGCCGGCGTGGCCGCCAGCGCCCGCTGCGTGGCCATCGGCAACGCAGCGCAGACCCTGCACCCGGTCGCCGGCCAAGGCCTGAACCTGGGCCTGCGCGACGCCGCCGTGCTGGCGCGCCTGCTGGCGCGCGAAGCCGGCCCGGCCGCGCTGGCGCAATACGGCGCGCTGCGCCGCGCCGACCGCGACGCCACCGTGCGCCTGACCGACGCCATGGCGCGCGCCTTCACCGGCGCCGGCGCCGAGCAGACCCTGCTGGGCGCCGCCCTGGGCCTGCTCGACGGCGTCGGCCCGGCGCGCAAACTGCTGGCCGAACTGATGATGTACGGCCGGCGCTAACAGCCCGAGTTAAAAACCGTCGACGACCAAACGCGAGCAAATCGCACCGACACCCGACACCGCACGATCGGGGTCAGGTCTTGTTTGTTGCATTGCTATTCACAATCGCAACACACAATCGGGGTCAGGTCTTGCTTGTTGCGTTTCGACGC
>JANXSQ010000381.1 GCA_025356595.1 Janthinobacterium sp.
CAACGCCGACCGCCGCCGCGTCCCGCCGGCGGCGCCGGGAAATCACCCGGCCGCCACCTGAGGACGGCTGCCCGCCTTGGCCGCGCAGGCCGCGATTTGCGGGGTTCTGCCCGGCCAAGTCCGCCGCGCGCGCGGCGCCTATCCCCCGCCACCGCAAATTTTTCGCCGCCGCGCCGCCAAATTGAAGCTATTGCCGCCAGTTAACGGCGATAATCGAGTCTGGCGCGACGGCGCCTTTCCCCCACAGTTGATGCAGAAGAGAATAATGACGACAGTTGCAGCCACAGCAGACGAAGGCGATCCGGTCGAGGCCCTGATGCGCTCGGTGCGCATCCCGCCCCGCCCCAGCCTGCTCATCGACCTGCAGCGCGAGCTGGCCGAGCGCGATCCCTCGCCGCGGCGCATCGCCAGGATCATCGCCAACGACGTCGGCATTTCCGGCGCCCTGCTGAAACTGGCCAATTCGCCCTTCTACGGCGCGGCGCGCAAGGCCAAGTCGGTCGAACAGGGCATCAACTTCCTCGGCGTCAGCCAGTGCAGCGCGCTGATCACCGGCATGCTGGCGCGCCAGGCGGTCGAGGCCGAGGGCGTCTCGCTGAATGAATTCTGGGACGTCTCGGCCAAGCGCGCGCGCGCCCTGGTGTTCACCTCGCGCAAGCTGCGCATCGCCCCGCCCGACATCGCCCACACCTTCGGCCTGTTCTGCGACATCGGCGTGCCGCTGCTGATGAACCGCTTCGCCGACTACGCCGCCACCCACGCGGCCGCCAGCCACGACGCCGGGCAGTGCTTCACCGCCGTCGAGGACGCCCGCCACGACACCAACCACGCCGCCATCGGCTGCCTGCTGGCGCGCAACTGGGGGCTCTCGGCCGACGTTTCCTGGGCCATCCTGCTGCACCACGACTACCGCGTGCTGGACGACCCGGCCACCGACGACGCCATCCGCTCGCTGGTGGCGCTGTGCCTGCTGGCCGAGAAGGCCATCCAGACCTACCACGGCAACAGCAACTCGCTGGAGTGGGACAAGGGCGGCGCGCGCGCCTGCCAGCACCTGGGCCTGACGGCCGAGGAAACCGAGGAGTTGCTCGACGAATTGCACGAGATGTTCGGCACCGACCACTGATCCACCGCGCCGGCGCCGCGCGCCGGCCGTCCCACCCTTTTCCGATACCGATACCACCATGCCAAAAAACAAGCGCCCCGCCCCCCGCAAATCGAGCGACAGCGCCGAGGACAAAGACGACGCCGTCACGCAATCGCTGTGCGACCTGGCCCTCGACCTGGTCGAGCAGGAGGACAGCGACACGCAGAGCGAACTGCTGCGCGCCAAGGAGACGGAATTCCAGCGCCTGATCCGCAAGAACCTGAACCAGAAGAAGGACGAGGTGCTGTACGAGGCCATCGAGCGCGCCAAGTACGAGGACGTGGGCGCCTACCAATTCCTGCGCGCCCAGATCGAGGAGGCGGCGTCGACGGTGCTGATCCGCCGCGAGGGCGCGCCCACCATGGAAATCAACGCCTTCGTCGTGCCCGTCTTCGTGCACAGCGCCGGCGGCCTGCGCGAGGAACAGGGTTTCCAGGACCAGGAAGCCTTCGAGCAACTGGTGGCCAGCTTCCAGCAGGCTCAGCTGGAAAGCCCCAAGGCCAAGGTGGTCTTGATGAACCACGCCTACGACCTGAGCGAAATCGACGGCATCACCTACAGCCACCTGAACGAGATGGTGCGCGACGCCTGGGCCTCGATGACGGACAAGAAGGTGACGGCCACGCCGGCGCTCGAGCGCAGCGTCACGGGCTGGTCGGCCACCGGCTTCGGCGCGCAGGACGCCGCCGTCGAGCTGCGCTTCCTGCTCGGCTTCGCCCTGAAGCGCGCCGACGACCCCTTCTACCAGGCGCCCGACGGGGAGGAGGCGGCCGACGCCTGGTTCGCCGCGCGCATGGCGCGCTACCAGGACTGGACCGTGCGGGTGGCGCCGCTGCTGCAGCGCTGCCTGGCCCCGGCCGGCGACGCGCCGGAGATCAATTTCCTCTACCAGGACCTGTTCCACGGCGGTAAGGAACAGGGCATGGCCGAGTACTTCATGCTGCAGATGATGGCCGAGATCAACGCCGCGCTGGACCGCCACGGCGTCGCCGCGACCGGCGTCAAGGCCGTCGTCGCCCCGGCCGACGTGGGCGGCAACATGCTGCTGCGCGTCAACCTGTACGCGCTGGACGGCGGCGCCCTGCTGGCGACGTCGGAGAAGCCGCTGGACCTGGCGGCCGACCTGGAAATGGAGGTCGACGACGTCGCCGACGCCCTGCGCACCGTCGGCGTGCAGGCCGTGGCCGTGGCGCTGCGCTTCGACGCCCAGGGCCTGGCGCTGGAGGAGCAAGCCTACACCGCGCGCTGAGGCGGCAAGCACTGATCGTCCACAAGCGCGCGGGCCGGCCCAGGCGCTAGACTGGCTGCTGCCATGCGCGCACGCGGCGCCGCCCGTCCCGCCCGCCGGCGCTTTCAAGGGAGGTCGCATGCCCATCGCCGAGTCCGACCTGGAACGCCTGCTGCGCCTGGCCGCGCGCGACGCGGCGCGGCGCCCGGAGTTCTACCGCGCCTTGCTGGCGGCCGACGTCTACGTGGTCGGCGCGACCGAGCTGGTGCAGTCGGGCCGCGCCGGCGTCGGCGAGCGCATCGCCATCGAACACTGGACGCGCGCCGATGGCGCCGTCATCATCCCCTTCTTCAGTTCGCTCGCGGCCCTGCAGCGCGCCATCGACGCCGAGTGCGACTACCTGCAACTGTCGGCCCGCGCGCTGTTCGAGATCACCCGCGGCGCGGCGCTGGCGCTGAACCCGAAATCGCCGTACAGCCGCGCCTTCCCGCCCGCCGAGGTGGCCGCCATGCTGGGCGGCGACGGCAATGCGCCGGGCGCCGCCACCCAGGTCTTCCTGGGCCAGCCGCGCCACTACCCGGCCCTGCTGGTCGACGCCCTGACGACCCTGCTGGCCGGGCGCGGCAATGTGCACGCCGCCTACCTGTCGCTGATGCTGGCGCCCTCGGTCGACAGCCGGCCGCACCTGCTGGTGGCCATCCACGCCGACGGCGACACCGGGCAACTGATGCGCGACGCCGGCCGCGTCGCCTGCGGCGCCGCGCCGGCCGGCAAGGCCGTCGACCTGACCCTGCTGGTGGCCGGCGAGGACCCGCTGAGCGACTACTTCCTGCACAGCGTGGCGCCCTTCTACGAGCGCAGCTGGGGCGCCCGCCTGCACGCCGCGCCGGGCGTCGGCCACGCCTAGCCGCCTGGACGGCCCGGCCCAGCAGCCTGTTGGATTTAGGGAGTCGAAGCGAAAAAATAGCTGGGCGAGGCCAGATTTTGACGATTTCGCAGTGCCAATAGCGAACTATTGGCCGAGAAAGCGGCGAAATATGGACCGGCCAGGTATTTTTGCAGCCGACGAGCCTAAGTCCGACAGGCTGCTAGCCCACCCAGGCGGCGACGATGCGCGTCGCCGCCGCGATGACGTCGCTGCGCGCCTCGGCGTCCTGCTCGCCCTGGCTGGTGTAGATGGCCAGGACCACGGGCGCGCGCCGCGCCGGCCACAGCACGCCGATGTCGTTGGCCGTGCCGTAGTCGCCGGTGCCGGTCTTGTCGGCCACCTGCCAGTCGGCCGGCACGCCGGCGCGGATGCGCGCCGCGCCGGTCGTGTTGCCGCGCATCCAATCCCACAACTGCCGGCGCTGCGCCGGCGCCAGCGTCTCCTCCAGCGCCAGCTTGCACAGGCTGAGCGCCATCGCCCCCGGCGTCGTGGTGTCGCGCGGGTCGCCCGGTATGCAGGTGTTCAACTCGGTTTCCCAGCGTTCCAACAGGAAATCGCGGTCGCCGATGGCGCGCGCATAGGCCGTCACGGCGGCCGGACCGCCGAGTAACTTCATCAACAGATTGGCGGCCGTGTTGTCGCTATAGCGCAGCGCCGCCGCGCACAGTTCGGTGACCGTCATGCCGCCGCGCAGATGTTGTTCCGTGATCGGCGAGTACGTCACCAGATCGCTGCGCGTGTAGGAAATGCGCCGTTGCAGCAGGCCGGCGACCTTGCCGGAACGGGCCAGGATGGCCCCCGCCAGCATCACCTTGATGGTGCTGCACATGGGAAACCGCTCGTCGGCGCGGTAATCGAGGCGTGCGTCGCCGGCGGTGTTGATCGCCGCCACGCCGAGGCGGCCCGCAAAACTCCGTTCGAGCTGGGCCAGTTGCGCCTGCGCGGCGGCGGCGGCGTCGGGCGCGCCGGCCGCCCACGCGCCGGCGAACGGCAGGGCGGCGGCCGCCAACAGGATGGTGCGGCGCTGCGGGGATGGTTTCATGGATCGATTCCTGATGCGAAAAGTGTCGGAAAAGGCCGGCCGCCCCGGGCGGCGGCCGCTTGCCTGCTTGCATCGGATGCAATGTTCTGGCCTGAATTATAGCCGCGCGCCATACAGCCGCGCAGCCGCGCGCGCCGCAAGACAGTAACAATTCATCAACATGTCATCAAAGCTCACTACACTGGTGGATACTTCACCCGGGAGCCACCATGACATCCTTCATCTCGCGCCGCCGCTTCCTCTCGCAGGGCGGCATCCTCGCCGGCGGCGCCCTGGGCGCCCCTCTGCTGAGCGCCTGCGGCGGTGCCGGCGGCGCCGCGCCGGCCGTCACCGCCAGCGACAGCGAACGCCCGCAACTGCTGTCGGGCCTGCAGTTCGGCGACGTCACGGCCGACCAGGCCATCATCTGGAGCCGCAGCGACCGCGTGGCGCGGATGATCGTCGAGTACGACACCAGCGAACGCTTCGCCAACGCCAGCCGCATCGTCGGCCCCTACGCCAGCGCCGACAGCGACTTCACCACCCGCGTCGACCTGAGCGGCCTGCCGCCCGGCCAGAGCGTCTTCGTGCGCGTGCGCTACGTCGACCCGGACAACGGCCGCATCGAAAGCGAAACGCTGGCCGGCCAGTTCCGCACCATGCCGGCCGCCGACGGCAAGCGCGCCGTGCGCTTCCACTGGAGCGGCGACAACGCCGGCCAGGGCTGGGGCATCAATCCCGACTTCGGCGGCGTCAAGATCTACGAGGCGATGCGCCGGCGCGACCCGGATTTCTTCATCCACAACGGCGACACCATCTACGCCGACGGCCCCATCGCCGCCGAGCAGAAGGCGGAAAACGGCCGGATCTGGAAAAGCCTGGTCACCGAGGAGGTCAGCAAGGTGGCCGAGACGCTCAAGGAATACCGCGGCCGGCACGCCTACAACACGCTGGACCTGAACTTCCGCAAGTTCGCCGCCCAGGTGCCGCAGATCTGGCAATGGGACGACCACGAGGTGAGCAACAACTACAGCGGCTCGAAGGATTTGTCGGCCGACCCGCGCTACACCGAGAAGAACGTCGCCACGCTGGCCGCGCGCGGACGCCGCGCCTTCCTCGAATACGCGCCGATGCGCTACTACAAGCAGTCCGAGCCGCAGCGCATCTACCGCAGCCTGGCCTACGGCCCGCTGCTCGACGTCTTCGTGCTCGACATGCGCAGCTACCGCGGCCCCAACAGCGCCAATCTGCAAAACGTCGAGGACGCCGCCTCGGCCTTCCTCGGCAGCGCCCAGGTGGACTGGCTGATCGCCGCGCTGAAGGCCTCCACGGCGACCTGGAAGGTGATCGCCGCCGACATGCCGATCAGCCTGCAGGTGGGCGACGGCAAGAACGCCCAGGGCCAGGCCATGTGGGAGGCGGTCGCCAACGGCGACGACGGCGCGCCGCTGGGCCGCGAGCTGGAAATGGCGCGCCTGCTGAAAAGCATCAAGGCGGTCGCCAACGTCGTCTGGATCACCACCGACGTGCACTATTGCGCCGCGCACTATTACGACCCGGCCAAGGCCCGCTTCGCCGACTTCGCGCCGTTCTGGGAATTCGTCGCCGGACCGATGAACGCCGGCTCCTTCGGGCCGGGCAAACTGGACCAGACCTTCGGCCCCACGGCGGTGTTCTCCAAGTCGCCGCCGCTGCAGAACTCCTCGCCCTTCGCCGGCTTCCAGTTCTTCGGCGAGGTGCGCATTGACCCGCAGTCAAAGGCGCTGACGGTGGAGCTGCTAGACTTGGACGGCGTGTCGCAATTCAGCAAGACGCTGGCGCCCGGCGGGGTGTAGGCGGGACGGCGCGCCGGCCATACCGGCCGGGCGCCGCGAAACGGGAGTCTACGATGGATGATTCGTATTTCCACGCGCGGCGCGTCGACGGCCGCATCGTCGCGACGGGCGGCCAGGCGCAGTGCGCCCTGGGCCACCGGATCGAGCGCGCCGACGGCAAGGCCGACGGCATCTTCGCCCAATGGTCGTGGGACGGCGCGCGCCTGACGGCGGGCAACGACCGCTACGGCTTCTATCCCCTGTACTACTATTGCCGCGACGGCGAGATCGCCATCTCGCCGTCCATCGCGCGCCTGATCGAGGCGGGCGCCGGCACCGGATTCGACGCGGCGGCGCTGGCGGTGTATCTGCGCCTGGGCTTTTTCATCGGCGAGGACACGCCCTACGCGCAGATCCGCGCGCTGCCGCCGGACGCCACGCTGAGCTGGGACGGCACGCTGCGCCTGGCCTCGGGCGGGCGCGCCCCCGGCCGGCCGCAAGGCGCGCTGTCGCGCCCGGCGGCGATCGGCCGCTACGCGGAGCTGTTCCGCCTGGCCATCGAACGGCGGCCGCCGCGCGATCCGCATTTCATCGTGCCCCTGAGCGGCGGGCGCGACTCGCGCCACATCCTGTTCGAACTGCTGCGCCAGGGCCACCGGCCGCAGGCGTGCGTGACCACCGCGCATTTCCCGCCGCGCAGCAACGAGGACGCGCGCACCGCCGCCGCGCTGACGCGCGAACTGGGCTTGCCGCATGTGCTGCTGCAGCAGGCGCACTCCTTTTTCAGCGCCGAACGGCGCAAAAATCCGCTCACCAACTTCTGCTCGGACGAACACGCCTGGTTCATGGTCGCCCTCGACCATCTGGCCGGGCGCACGCCGGTCATCTACGACGGCATCGGCGGCGACGTGCTGTCGGCGGGCCTGTTCCTGACCGAGCGGCGCCTGGGCCTGTTCGAGGCGGGCGCCACGCGCCCCATCGCCGAACATCTGCTGGCGGCGGACGAAAGCGCCTTCGCCCGTCTGCTGCAACCGGCCCTGTACGCGGCGGTGGGGCGCGAACTGGCGATCAGCCGCCTGGAAAGCGAACTCAGGGCACACCTGGGGCGCCCCAATCCGGTCGGCTCCTTCTATTTCTGGAACCGCACGCGGCGCGAAATCGCCCTCATCCCCTACGGCCTGCTGGGCGCCGTGCCGACCGTCTACGCGCCCTATCTGGACCACGAGCTGTACGATTTCCTGGCCGGCCTGCCGGCGCGCATGCTGCTCGACCAGCAGTTCCACACCGACACCATCCTGCGCAGCTATCCCCAGTACGCCCACATCGCCTTCGAAAACAAGCACGCACCGGCCGCCGACACCTTCGACAGCGACGTCGCCTTCGGGCGCGAGCTGGCGCGCTGCCTGCTGTCGAGCAAACCGTCGCGGCTGATGCGCAAGCGCTTCCTGTGGCCGCGCCTGCTGGCCGCGCTGTGCAGCCGCAAGCACAGCGCGGCCAGCAACTGGTATGCCCCGCTGGCCCTGTATCTGCATCAACTGGAGCGCTTGCCGGCCGGCGCGGCGGCGCTCAAGGCGTCCGCTGGGCGCAGGCCCTAGGCTTGCCGCGGGCGGCGACGCTCAGCGCGGCGCGGCGCCGATGGCCTGTTGCAGGACGCGCCATCGCAGGGCCTTGTCGGCATACGACAAGGTGTACGCCGGGCTGCTCGACGGCAGCGCCACGATGTCGTAGCGCGAAGCCCGCTCGCCCAGCACTTTCAAACCCAGTTTCGCCGCGGTCCCGCCGTTGAAGGCGATGGTGCGCAGATTCGGCAGACCGGCCAGCAGTCCCGGCAGGTCGTTGTCGTCGCGCGCGCGGATGCTGCTGTCCAGGCTGCCCGGACGATGCGCTTCGGCCACCACGTCCCACAGGCCGACACCATGCGCGAGCAGTGTTTTCAAGCGCGCCGCATAGTCCAGCGGCACCAGTTCCACGCCGATCACCTCCGACATCAGGAACCAGAATCGGTTCTGCCGATTGCCGTAGTATTCCTGCAGCGCCAGCGACTTTTCGCCGGGCAAGCTGCCCAGCAGCAGCAAGCGCGTCCGCGCATCGCAAACGGGCGCGAAGCATCGCTTGCGCGGCGCCGCCTCAACTACATCGGTAAGATCGGATAGGCTGCTCATCTCTTGGACACTGTTCGGTGCGCCAACTATGGCGCGGGTGGGGGGAGGACCGGCGCGCGGCCGGCCCGGCGGCGTCCGGGCGATCGCCCGGCGGCGGGACGCGGGCGGCGGCACAGGCGGCCATTTTACCGGATGCGCGCCGGCCCTGGCGGCGCCGCCTTACGGTGTAGAATTTGCCGGTCCGGCCCACCCCCATCAGAACGGAGACTCCCCCCATGCCCGAAACGCGCAGCATCGACATCCTGCTGGCCACCTACAGCGAAAGCCACCGCAATCGCGTCAACGAAGTGATCCATTTTGTCTGCGTGCCGCTGATCGTCTTCAGCCTGCTCGGCCTGGCGTGGGCCATCCACCCCGCCCTGGCCCTGGCCCTGAGCGCGGCGGCGCTGTATTACTACACCCGGCTGTCGAAACCGTTCGCCATCGGCATGGCGCTGATGGCGGCCGCCATGCTGGGCCTGCTGCTGGCGCTGCCGCCGCCCACCGTGCTGCCGCTGTCGCTGGCCATCTTCGTGCTGGCCTGGATGGGCCAGTTCATCGGCCACAAGATCGAGGGCAAAAAACCGTCCTTCTTCGACGATCTGCGCTTTTTGCTGATCGGTCCCCTGTTCGTGCTGGGCTTCCTGTACCGCCGCCTGAAGCTCGCCTATTGAGGCGCGGCCGTAACAGATTCTTACCCTTTAGAACTAGTTATCAAAACGGAATGTCGATAAGCTGAGTGTGTCCAATCCGGCCGCCGCCACGCGCGAAGGCCGGCCCACACCCCACCTAATCCACTGGAGTACCGCATGAAAGCACTGATGACTGTCGCCCTCGTTTCAACCCTGGCAGCGGGCCTGAGCGGCTGCGTCGTGGCGCCCAATTCCGGCAGCGTCTACAACGCGCGGCAGGCGCAGAACGAGCAGACGGTGCGCGTCGCCACCGTCGATTCGGTGCGCGAAGTGAGCATCGACAAGGGCGCCGGCGGCACCGGCACCCTGGCCGGCGCGGCGCTGGGCGGCTTGGCCGGCTCGGCCGTCGGCGGCGGCAACGGCGCCATCGCGGCCGGCATCCTGGGCGCCGTCGCGGGCGGCCTGGCGGGCCAGAATATCGAAGCGAACATGCAGTACCGCAGGGGATTTGAAATCACGGTGCGGCTGGAGAACGGCGAGCTGCGCGCCATCACGCAGGACGCCGACGAAGTCTTCCGCCCCGGCGAGCGCGTGCGCCTGCTGTCGGACGGCCGCAAGACCCGCGTCAGCCATTAAGAACCGCTAACCGAAGGGACCGGACGCCAGCAGCGAAGGCCAGATCCCGTCGGAAAGCAGGAAGAAGGCCGCCGCGCTGCCCAGGATGTGGGCGAAGAGGATGGCCGTTTTGATCCGCAGTGAGTTGTTCATGGACTGGCCTTTCAGGGTTTGCGTAAATGTCTTTTTAATAAAAATTATCATATTAATAAAACATAGCGACTATTGCCCCGCCCCTGCGCGGCCTCAAGCGCGCGCCGCGCCGGAAACAAGGTTATCGGCGCCGCTCCCCGTCACCCTCCCCCTCATCGATCCGGCGCGGCATGGCGCGAAAAGCCTGCGCCCAAAAAAAATCCCGCGTGCTAGAGCACCGCGGGAGAACCCATTGTTAGGTGGGAGGGGAGGGGTTGAATCAACGGGTTCAATATACCCCGCCGTGGATGCAAATTACTTCGTCCTTACATTTCCTTACCGGGCTTACGATTCGCGTTACACGCGCCGCACGGCCGCCTTAGCGCCGCGGTTCGACCAGCGCGCCATGCATGCCGACGCTGGGATTGGCGGCCGCGCCGGATGCCGCCTCGCGCTTCCCTCTCGTGGAGAATTGATACGCCTTGACGGCGGCGACGCACAGCAAAATTGTTGCAGCTATTAGCATGCCTATCTCCTCGGATGACGCGAACAACGACGAACAGGCGGGTGGCAAGCCCCGGATGAAATTCTATTCTCGCAGCTCGTCGGGCCGACTCATTGCGGGGCCGCAAACTTCGGGCGCGGGCGCCCCTCTTTGTATGCCGATGTTATTGATATGGCGCAAGGTGGCGCAGCAACGCTCCCACAAAATGAAAGCTAGCCACTGATCAGGGAGAGCGCATCATGAAAATTCCGTTCCATCCACTTGCCACGATCGTCTACCGCGCCTATCTGCGCGCGCGGCTGACGCGCTACACGCGCGACCTGCAAACCATCGCGGCGCAGCGCGAAAACGATTTCCAGGCCGAGCGCATCCTGCACCGCGAAGTGGTCATGGTCCGCTCCAAACTGCAGTCGCTATGACTGAAACCGCGCGCTATCTTGCGCGCGGCGCGCAGCGTTCGAGCAACTCGAACAGGCCTTGCGTGAGCAGGGCCAGCAGCGCGGCCGGGATGGCCCCGGCCAGCAGCATGTCGTTGTCGTTCAGCGCCAGGCCGATGGTGATGCGCTCGCCATAGCCGCCGGCGCCGATGAAGGCGGCGATCGTCGCCGTGCCCACGCTCATCACCGCCGCCGTCTTCACGCCGGCCAGTATCACCGGCAGCGCCAGCGGCAACTCCACATGCCGCAGAATGTCGCGCCGGCGCATGCCCAGCGCCAGCGCCGCCATCGGCAGGCCCGGCGGCACCTGCAGGATGCCGGTGCAGGTGTTGCGCACGATGGGCAGCAGCGCGTAGACGAACAGCGCCAGCAGCGCCGGCACCATGCCTATCATGCCCAACAGGGGAATCAGCATCGCCAGCAGGGCCAGCGAAGGCAGGGTCTGCAGCACCCCGACCAGGGCCAGCACGCCTTGCCGCAGGCGCGGCAGGAAGGCCGCCAGCACACCCAGGGGCACGCCCACCGCGCAGGCCAGGGCCACCGCCAGCAGCACCAGCGTCAGGTGCTGACGCGTCAGGGTCCACAGATCGTCGGCGAAGAGCTTGGCCCACAGGCCGCGCCGCGCCGCCGCGCCCTGCGGCGCCGCCTTGCCGGAGCCGAGCCAGTCGCGCGCCACGGCGGCGAAACTCCGCCCGCCGATTTCGACGGCGGCGTTCATGGCGATCATGTCGGCCGCCTTGATGCGCCCCTCCAGCCCCTGCAGCGCGCGCCAGGCGGCCGGAAAGCGCCGCGGCGTGTCGAGCCGGTACAGCAGCATGGCGTCGTAGCGGGGGAAATAGGCCCGGTCGTCGCTCAGCACGCGCAAACCGTATTGCTTGATCTTGGCGTCGGTGGCGTAGATGTCGATCACGTCGACCTGGCCCTGCGCCAGCGCCTCGTAGGCGATGCCGTGGTCGAGGCCGCGCGGGCGCTGCGCCAACCCGTAGCGCGCGGCCAGTCCCGGCCAGCCGTCGACGCGGCCGATGAATTCATGCGACAGGCCGAATTTCAGCTGCGCCTGGCCGGCCAGCTGGCCCAGGCTGGTGATGGCGCTGTCGGCGCGCATCGCCAGCGCGTAGCTGTTGTTGAAGCCCAACGGCACGGCCACGCCCAGCCCCAGCGGCGCCAGTTCGCGCCGGATCTGCGCCAGCCCCACCGGCCGCTCGTGCTTGAGGATTTCGCCGGCGATGGTGCCCAGGTATTCGGGGTAGAGGTCGATGCTGCCGGCCTGCAGCGCGGCCAGCACGATGGCGGTGTTGCCCAGGCCCTGGCGGTGCTCGGCGGGCTGCAGCGGCGCCGCCGTCTGGGTCAGGATTTCGCCCAGGATGTAGGACTCGGTGAAGCGCTTCGAGCCGATCTTCAGGGGTTCGGCGGCGGCGCCGCCGGCGCACAGCGTCAGGGCGAGCAGCGCCAGGGCGAACAGGCGCGCGAATGAGGGTCCAGCGTCGAGTTTGGCGCGCACGCGTGCTCCGGGTGGTCGGTGCGGGCCGCCGCGTCGGCGACAAGGGCGGCCCGCCGGTTGTTCAGGCCGGCAAGCTTACCACCGCCGCGCGCCAGACGCCCGCGTTCACCACGCCGCAACAGGGATTCAGGCCCATCGCGTAGGACAGGTCGGCCGGACGGGCGATGCGCCACAGCGCGAAGTCGGCCCGCTTGCCCACCTCCAGGCTGCCCACCTCGGCCTGCATGCCCAGCGCCCGGGCGGCGTGGATGGTGCAGCCGGCCAGCGCCTCCAGCGGCGTCAGGCGCCACAGGGTGCACGCCATGTTCATCGCCAGCAGCAGCGAGGTGAGCGGCGAGGTGCCGGGATTGCAGTCGGTGGCCACGGCCAGCGCCACGCCGGCGGCGCGCAGGGCGGCCAGCGGCGGCGGCTGCGTGTCGCGCAAAAAATAGTAGGCGCCCGGCAGCAGCACGGCGACGGTGCCGTGTTGCGCCATCGCCGCGACGCCGGCCGGCGACAGGTGCTCCAGGTGGTCGGCCGACAGGCCCCCGTAGCGCGCCGCCAGTGCGGCGCCGCCCTGGTCCGACAACTGCTCGGCGTGCAGCTTGACCGGCAGGCCGTGCGCGCGCGCGGCGCGGAAGACGCGCTCGGTCTGCGCGGCGGAAAAACCGATCCGCTCGCAGAAGGCGTCGACGGCGTCGACCAGGCCGGCCTGCGCCAGCGCCGGCAGCATCTCTTCGCACACCAGCTCGATGTAGGCGTCGGCGCGGCCGGCGTACTCCGGCGGCAGCGCGTGCGCGCCCAGGAAGGTGGTGGCCACCGTCACCGGCAGCACTTGGCCGACGCGGCGCGCCACGCGCAGCATCTTGCGCTCCGCCTCCAGCGACAGGCCGTAGCCGGACTTGATTTCCAGCGTCGTCACGCCCTCGCCCAGCAGGCTGGCGACGCGCGCCAGGCTTTGCCGCAGCAGCTCGTCCTCGTCGGCGGCGCGGGTGGCGCGCACGGTCGACATGATGCCGCCGCCGGCCTTGCTGATGTCCTCGTAGCTGGCGCCGTTCAGGCGCGCCTCGAATTCGTCGCTGCGGTTGCCGGCGTGGACGATGTGCGTGTGGCAGTCGATCAGACCCGGCGTCAACCAGCAGCCGTCGGCGTCGACGCGCGGGCAGGCGCTGGCCGGCAGCGCCGCGCGCGGCCCCAGCCAGGCGATCTTGCCGTCCTTGACGGCGATGGCGGCGTCGCGGATTTCGCCGTAGCCGCCGACCATCGTGGCCAGGTGGAGATTGGTGTAGAGCGCGTCCCAGTTCTGCATGGTGGATGCCTTGTTCAGGTGATGAGGTCGACGACGAAGAGGGTCGCGCCGGCGGCGGCGTCAACGCGCCAGTGCGGCGCGTCGGCCGCGTCCAGCAGCAGCGCGTCGTAGCGCTGCAGCGTGAACGCCTGCGCGCCGCCGCGCACGCCGACCCGCTCGCCCTCGGCGAGGAACAGCAGCGTGGTCGGGCTGCGCCGCGTCAGCTCGGCCGGCGCCGTGACGCGCTCCAGTTGGTGGCGGCAGCGGCTGCGCCGCGTCATCACGTTGAAGTCCGTCGTGGCGGCGGCGACCTCGGCGTGCACCTGCGCCTCGCCGGGGAACCAGAGCAGCGGATTGGCGGCGCTGAGCGCGATGCGGCGCGCGCCGTCCAGGGTCAGCGCGACGCCCTCGCCGGCCACCAGCGCCAGGCTGCGGTCGATGCCGGGGAAGATGGAAAACGGCCCGCTGCGCGCGATCGTCGCCAGGCTGATGCGCCAGTCGAAATCGTCGAAGCCGGCGCCGGCCGGGGACGCGGCGATCTCGGTGGTGCTGCCGCCGCCGTTCTTCCACGGCGCGGCCCGCAGCTCCGCGTGGGTGATGAGCCGGGCCATATCAGAAGGCCCGCAACTCGGCCAGCGTGCGCTTGTAGCGCGCCGTGATGGCGGCCTGCGCCACGTGGCGCTGCCCGCGCACCACCCACTGCCCGCCCGCCAGCACGTCGCGCACCAGATTGTCGTTGCCGCAGAAGATGAAGCTGCCCAGCACGTTCTCCAGCGCGATGTCGTACAGGTTCGGGTGTTCCTCGTCGAGCACGATCAGGTCGGCGCGCGTGCCCGCGGCCAGCGCGCCGAGGCGCCGTCCGGCCGCCTGCGCGCCGCCCTGCAGGGCGCCCTGCCAGAGGAAATCGCCGACGTTGCGCTGCTGCGCCGTCTGGGCGACGTTGCGGCGCCGCTGCTGCAGGCGCTGGCCGTATTCGAGCCAGCGCAACTCCTCCACCGCGCCCTGCGAGATGTGGCTGTCGCTGCCGATGCCGAAACGCCCGCCGGCGGCGATGAACTCCGGCAGCGGGAAGAAACCGTCGCCCAGGTTGGCCTCGGTGCTCGGGCACAGGCCGGCCACCGCCTTGCTGGCGGCCAGCATCCCGACCTCCTCGCGCAGCAGATGCGTGGCGTGCACCAGGCACCAGCGCTGGTCGACCTCGACCTGCTCCAACAACCATTGCACCGGACGGCGGCCGCACCAGTCGACCGACTGCGCCACTTCCTGGATCTGCTCGGCGATGTGGATGTGCACCGGCCGGTCGGCCGGCAGGGTCGCCAGCACCTCATTGATCTGCGCCACCGAGGCGGCGCGCAGCGAGTGCGGCGCGAAGCCCACCTCCGTCTGCGCGTCGCGCAAGGGTTCCAGCGCGGCGACGATGTTCAGGATGTCGTCCGCATCGGTCTTGAAGCGCTTCTGCTCCGGCTTCAGCGGCGCCGCGCCGAAACCGGCATAGCTGTACAGCACCGGCAGCATGGTGATGCCGATGCCGGACAGGCGCGCCGCGCCGATGACACGCTCGGCCGTCTCGGCCGGGCGCGCGTACAGGGCGCCCTGCGGGTCGCGCTGCACGTAGTGGAATTCGCACACCGCCGTGTAGCCGTGGCGCAGGCATTCGCTGAACAACTGCGCGGCGATGGCCTCGATATGCTCGGGCGTGATGTTGCGGGCGAAGCGGTACATCAGGTCGCGCCAGGTCCAGAAGCTGTCCGGACTGGCGCCGGCCTTTTCGGTCTGGCCGCCCAGCGCGCGCTGGAAGGAATGCGAATGCAGATTGATCATGCCGGGCAGGACGTAGGCGGCGCTCTCGACGCCGGCCGGCGCGGCCGCGCCGGGCGTGACCCGCGTCAGGTCGCCGGCCGCGTCCCACTCCAGCAGGACGTCCTTGCGCCAGCCGTCCGGCAGCAGCGCGTGGCGCGCGAACAGGGCGCTCATGCGCGCGCCCAGTCGGCGGCGGCGCCGGTCATCTGGCGCAGCAGGCCCTGCACTTGCGCCGCCAGCTCGGGGCGGTAGGCGAAGGGCGCGCTCTCGTCCATGTACAGGCACTGGCACATCTCCAGCTGGATGGCGTGCACGTTCGAGCCGGCGGCGCCGTAGTGGCGCGTGATGTGGCCGCCCTTGAAGCGGCCGTTCAGCGCGACGCTGAATTTGTCCTGCTGGCGCGCAAGGCCGACCACGGCCTCGCTCAGGCCCGGCGCGCAACTGGCGCCGTCGGCCGTGCCGAAGTTCAGGTCCGGCAGCTTGCCGGCGAAGAAGCGCGGCACCACGGAGGCGATCGAATGGGCGTCCCACAGCACGACGCGGCCGTGGATGGCCAGCAGGCGATCCAGCTCGGCGCGCAACTGCGCGTGGTACGGGCGCCAGTAGCGCTGCAGGCGGCGCCGCACCTCGGCCGCGTCGGGCGCGCGCCCGGCCAGGTAGAGCGGCTCGCTGTGGAAGGTGTCGAGCGGGCACAGGCCGGTGGTGTCCTGGCCCGGATACAGATTGCTGTCCTCCTGCGGACGATTCAGGTCGATGGCGTAGCGCGACCAGCGCGCCGACAGGGTCGAGGCGCCCATCTCCTCCAGGAAGCCGTACAACTGCGCCAGATGCCAGTCGGTGTCGGCCCTGCTCTGCGCCGCCGGCGCGAAGTCGGCCGCGATTTCGTCCGGGATGTCGGTGCCGACGTGCGGCATCGACACCAGCAGCGGAATGCTGCCGGCCTTGAAGCGATAGTCCATGCTCAGTCTCCTTGCGCCCGCGCGCCGCAACGCGCGGGTGGCGGTTTTTTATGCGTACAGCGGCGCGAACAGGCCGTGGCAGGAGGCGCTCAATTCGCCCTGCACCACCATCTGCTTGGCGGCCTCGATGTCCGGCGCGAAGAAGCGGTCGGCGTCGAAGAAGGCCACCTTCTGGCGCAACTGCTGATGCACATGCTCCAGGTGCGGCGAGGTTTTCAGCGGACGGTGGAAGTCGATGCCCTGGGCCGCCGCCAGCAATTCGATGCCGACGATGACGGCGGTGTTGTGCGCCATGTCGTCCAGGCGGCGCCCGGCGTAGGTGGCCATGCTGACATGGTCTTCCTGGTTGGCCGAGGTCGGCAGGCTGTCGACGCTGGCCGGATGGGCCAGCGACTTGTTCTCCGAGGCCAGCGCGGCGGCCGTGACGTGGGCGATCATGAAGCCGGAATTGACGCCCGGGTCGCGCACCAGGAAGGGCGGCAGGCCGGACAGGGTGGCGTCGATCAGCAGCGCGATGCGGCGCTCGGCCAGCGCACCGATTTCGGCGATCGCCAGGGCCAGCGTGTCGGCCGCGAAGGCGACCGGCTCGGCGTGGAAGTTGCCGCCCGAGACGATCTTCGCCAGGCCGTCGCCGGACTCCTGGAAGATCAACGGATTGTCGGTGACGGCGTTGGCCTCGATCAGCAGGGTGCGCCCGGCGTTGACGATCAGGTCCAGGCAGGCGCCCATCACCTGCGGCTGGCAGCGCAGGCTGTACGGGTCCTGCACGCGCTCGTCGCCGACCAGGTGCGAGGCGCGGATGGCGCTGTTGCTGACCAGTTGGCGGTACATGGCGGCGGCGGCGATCTGGCCGGGCTGGCCGCGTACTTCATGAACGCGGGCGTCGAAGGGCGCGTCGCTGCCCTTGGCGGCGTCGAGCGAGAGCGAGCCGGTGACCATGGCCGCCTCCAGCAGGCGCTCGGCCATGAACAGGCCGTGCAGCGCCAGCGCGTTCGACACCTGGGTGCCGTTGATCAGCGCCAGGCCCTCCTTCGCCGCCAGCACCACCGGCGCGATGCCGGCCGCCTTCAGGGCCTCGGTGGCCGGCATGATTTCGCCGTGCACGCGCACCTCGCCCACGCCCAGCATGGCCAGCGTCATGTGCGACAGCGGCGCCAGGTCGCCCGAGGCGCCCACCGAACCCTTGGCCGGAATGGCCGGCATGATGCCGGCGTTGTACAGGGCGATCAGGGTGTCGACGATCAGCGGCCGCACGCCGGAGTAGCCGCGCGCCAGGCTGCCGATCTTCATCAGCATGATCAGGCGCACCACGGCGTCCGACAGCAGCGCGCCGGTGCCCACCGAGTGCGACAGGATCAGGTTGCGCTGCAGTTGTTCCAGCTTCTCGTCCGGGATGCGCGTCTTGGCCAGCAGGCCGAAGCCGGTGTTGATGCCGTAGGCGGCGTCTCCCTTGGCGACGATGGCGCGCACGGCGGCCGCCGAAGCCTCGATCACCGGATAGGCTTGCGCCGCCAGCACCAGCTCGGCCGGCGCGGCCCACACGGCGCGCAGGTCGGCCAGCGTCATCTTGCCGGGGTTCAGGGTCCAGCTCTTGGATTGGTTTTTCATGGTCGTGGTCCGTTCAATTATTTGATCATTGGGAGGTTCAGGCCGTTGCGCTTGGCGCAGGCGACCGCGGTTTCATAGCCGGCGTCGGCGTGGCGCATGACGCCCGAGCCGCTGTCGTTGACCAGCACGCGCGCCAGGCGCTTGGCGGCCGCGTCGGTGCCGTCGGCGACGATGACCATGCCGGAATGCTGCGAGTATCCCATGCCGACGCCGCCGCCGTGGTGCAGCGAGACCCAGGTGGCGCCGCCGGCCGTGTTCAGCAGCGCGTTCAGCAGCGGCCAGTCGGAGACGGCGTCGGTGCCGTCCTTCATGCTCTCGGTCTCGCGGTTCGGGCTGGCCACCGAGCCGGTGTCGAGGTGGTCGCGGCCGATGACGATGGGCGCCTTCAGTTCGCCCGTGCGCACCATCTCGTTGAAGGCCAGGCCGGCGATGTGGCGCTCGCCCAGTCCCAGCCAGCAGATGCGCGCCGGCAGGCCCTGGAAGGCGATCCGTTCGCGCGCCATGTCGAGCCAGTGGTGCACCTGCTTATGCTCGGGGAACAGCTCCTTGATCTTGGCGTCGGTCTTGTAGATGTCCTCCGGGTCGCCGGACAGCGCCACCCAGCGGAACGGGCCGCGCCCCTCGCAGAACTGCGGGCGGATGTAGGCCGGCACGAAACCGGGGAAGTCGAAGGCGTTCGCCACGCCTTGGTCGAAGGCCACCTGGCGGATGTTGTTGCCGTAGTCGACGGTCTTCACGCCCATGTGATAGAAGTCCAGCATCGCCTGCACGTGGGCGGCGCAGGAATCGGCGGCGGCGGCCGTCAGGCGCGCGTGGCGCTCCGGGTCCTGCTGCGCCGCCTTCCAGTCCGACACGCTCCAGCCGCGCGGCAGGTAGCCGTTGATCAGGTCGTGCGCCGAGGTCTGGTCGGTGACCAGATCGGGCACGATGCCGCCGGCCTTGGCGCGCTTCACCAGCTCGGGCAGGATTTCGGCCGCGTTGCCCAGCAAGCCGATCGAGATCGCCTCCTTGCGCTCGGTGTGGTACTTGACCAGTTCCAGCGCCTCGTCGATGCTGCCGGCCTGCTTGTCGAGGTAGCGGGTGCGCAGGCGGAAGTCGATGCTGCTCTGCTGGCATTCGATGTTCAGCGAGACGGCGCCGGCCATCGTCGCCGCCAGCGGCTGCGCGCCGCCCATGCCGCCCAGGCCGGCGGTGAGGATCCAGCGCCCCGCCATGTCGCCGCCGAAATGCTGGCGGCCCGCCTCGGCGAAGGTTTCATAGGTGCCCTGGACGATGCCCTGGGTGCCGATGTAGATCCAGCTGCCGGCCGTCATCTGGCCGTACATGAACAGGCCCTGACGGTCCAGCTCGTTGAAATGTTCCCAGTTGGCCCACTTCGGCACCAGATTGGAGTTGGCGATCAGCACGCGCGGCGCGTTCTCGTGGGTCTGGAAGACGCCCACCGGCTTGCCCGACTGGATCAGCAGGGTCTGGTCGTTTTCCAGCGCGCGCAGGGCGGCGAGGATCTGGTCGTAGCATTCCCAGTTGCGGGCGGCGCGGCCGATGCCGCCGTAGACGACCAGATGCTTGGGGTTTTCCGCCACTTCCGGGTCCAGATTGTTTTGCAACATGCGGTAGGCCGCCTCCGCCTGCCAGCTCTTGCAGGACAACTCGGTGCCGCGCGGGGCGCGGATTTCACGGCTGGCGTCGTAACGGGGATCTTGCTCCAGGCTGTTCATTGCGTTTTTCATATCGTCTCCTCGGATGGGCTGGGAAGTGGGCGCGGACGCCCCTCGCATCCTTGAAGGATAGGTTGTCTATACAACTAAGTCAACCGCTTTTTTTAGTGGCGGGAAAACCACGGGCGGCGGCCCGGGGCGCGGCCGCCCGCAAGGAAAGGAGCCGCGATGCGGCGCATTCCGGCGGCATCCGCGAGCGGTACAATTGAGTCGTTCAAGCGCCGGCGTGGCGCGCACGCGCCGCCGGTTGCGGCAAACTGATGTTGCACAAAAGGCGAGGCTGGCGATGGCAAAGCGGCTGATCATAGAAGGACAAGTACAGGGTGTCGGCTATCGCGTTTCCTTTGCCCGCGCGGCGACCGCCCTGGGCCTTTCCGGCTGGGTGCGCAATTGTCCCGATGGTTGCGTGGAGGCCTGCGTGCATGGCGACGCGGCGGCGCTCGAGAGCATCATCCTGTGGGCCGGGCAAGGTCCGCCCGCCGCCCGGGTCGGCAAGGTCAGCATCGAAGATGTCGACGAAGCGCCTTCGGACGGGACGTTCAGGATTCTGCCGTCGCGGTGAATCATGCGGGATCAGGAGCGGGAGCGCCGGAGCGGGCCGGCTCATCCGCCAGCGCCGCGCCCTTCCATGCCGCCGGGGCCGCAGAACGGGGCCGGCGTCCTCATTTGCCGGCCTCGCGCTCGAGCAGCGCCTGCTTGCGTTCGACGCCCCAGCGGTAGCCGGAGATGGAGCCGTCGTTGCGCACCACGCGGTGGCAGGGAATGGCCACCGCCAGCGCGTTGGCGGCGCAGGCGCCGGCGACGGCGCGCGCGCCCTTCGGCGTGCCGACCAGCGCGGCCAGCTCGGCGTAACTGACGGTGCGCCCGGCCGGGATCTCGCGCAGGGCCTGCCAGACGCGCTGCTGGAAGGCGGTGCCGCGCACGTCGAGCGGCAGGTCGAGGCCGATTTCCGGCGCCTCCACCAGGCCCACCACGCGCGCCACCGTGGCCTCGAAGTCGGCGTCGGCGCCGACCAGCTCGGCGCGCGGGAAACGGTCCTGCAGGTCGCGCGCCAGCGCGTCCGGGTCGTCGCCCATCAGGATGGCGCAGATGCCCTTTTCGGTGGCCGCCACCAGGATCGCCCCCAGCGAACAGGCGCCGATGGCGAAGCGGATGCGCGCGCCGCTGCCGCCGGCGCGGAAGGCGCCCGGCGTCATGCCCAGCAGCGCCGGCGCGCCGGCGTAGAAGCGCGCGCTGGACTGGTAGCCGGCCGCGTAGAGGGCGTCGGTGACGCTGCCGGCCCGCGCCAGCCCGGCCTGGACGCGCGCGCCGCGGCGCGCCGCCGCGTAGGCTTTCGGCGTGATGCCGGTGTGCGCCTTGAATACGCGGTGGAAGTGGAAGCGGCTCATGCCGGCCTCGCGCGCCAGGCTGTCCAGGTCCGGCTCCTCGGGCGCGGCCTCGATCAGGGCGCAGATGCGCGCGACGATGGCGCCCTGGCGCTGCGCCAGCGGCGCCAGATCGGGCCGGCAGCGCAGGCAGGGGCGGAAGCCGGCCAGCTCGGCGGCGGCGCAACTGGCGTGGAAGGCGACGTTGCGGCGCAGCGCCCGGCGCGCCGCGCACGAGGGCCGGCAGTACACCCCGGTGCTGCGCACGGAGTAGTAGAAGAGGCCGTCGGCGGCGCCGTCGCGCCGCTGGACGGCGGCCCATCGTTGTTCGTCGCTGGCGTAGGCGGAGGATGTCATGCGGTGCTCCCGGATGCTGGTGGTCATGGAGTGCATGATAGCGGCTGCGCGGCGCCCTTTCATCCCGCCGCTTGCTTTCGAATCGGCGCCGCGCCGCGCGGTGCTAGAATCGCTACCGGCGCCGCCCCCCGGGCGACATTCGGAGAGTATATTGGACGATCAAGTTTCGCAGGAAAACGTACCCATCTTTCAGCGCATCAAGGACTATCTGCTGGCCGAGATCGCCGCCGGACGCTGGAAGGAGGGCGAGGTGATCCCCTCCGAGCAGGCGCTGGTGAAGCAGTTCGGCGTCTCGCGCATGACCGTCAACCGCGCCGTGCGCGAGCTCACCACCGAGCAGGTGCTGACGCGCCGCCAGGGTTCCGGCACCTATGTGGCGCAGCAGAAGTACCAGGCCACCTTGCTCGAGATCAAGAACATCGCCGACGAGGTGCGCGCCCGCGGCCACGTCCACCGCAGCAATCTGCAACTGCTCGAGCGCGCCAAGGCCGGCGACGCCCTGGCCAAGCAGTTCGGCCTGGCGCCCGAGCAGGCGCTGTTCCATTCGCTCATCGTCCACTACGAGAACGGCGTGCCGATCCAGGTCGAGGACCGCTGGGTCAACCCGGCCTGCGCGCCCGACTACATGGAGCAGGATTTCGCCGCCATCACGCCGAATGAATACCTGATGGCGGCCGCGCCGCTGCAGGGCGCCACCTACAACATCGAGGCCCTCTCGCCGCCGCGCGACATCGCCGAGATGCTGGCCATCGACACGCGCCAGGCCTGCCTGGTGCTGCGCCGCCAGACCCGCTCGCACGGCCAGGTGGCGTCGATCGCCACGATGTGGCATCCGGGCCACCGCTACCAGTTCGCCGGCAGCTTCGCCTGAGGAGTCAAATTCTCTCCAAATGTCACTAATCGACGCGCATCAAGCGGGAACATCGCGCATTGCAAAGTTAACACTATCGGCAAAAATTCGATGCTATAGTGGCTCGCGCGATGGCCCGCCGGGAGCGGGCGCCGGACGCGGCCCTCAGGGGGCCGCAACCGGCCCGGCGCCCCTGGCCTTGAGCCAGCGCCGGCGCGCCGCCCCGCCCGCCCAACACCGCCTTTGAAAGGGCCGCACTTGCCGCATCGCCGCCTCCGCCCCACCCGTCCGCCAGTCCGGCGGCGCCTGTCGTCGTGGGCGCTCGCCTGCGCGCTGCTGGCCGGCGCGGCCGGCGCCGCGCACGGGGCCGAAAAGATCACGCTGCAGCTGAGGTGGAACCACCAGTTCCAGTTCGCCGGCTATTACGCGGCCCAGGAACAGGGTTATTACCGCGACGCCGGCCTCGAGGTCAGCCTGCGCGAGGGCGCGCGCGGCGGCGACCCCAGCGAGGCGGTGCTGGCCGGCGCCGCCCAATACGGCGTCGGCAACAGCAGCCTGCTGCTGCGCCGCGCCGCCGGCCAGCCGCTGGTGCTGCTGGCGGCCATCTTCCAGCACTCCACCGCCGCGCTGGCGCTGCGCCGCCTCGACGACGGCAGCCCGCGGCGGCGCCTGGACGGCGCCAGGCTGATGCTGGCGCCCGGCAACGAGGACTTGCTGGTCTACCTGAAGCAGCTCGGCATCCCCATCGACGGCGCCGTGCAGCTGCCGCACACCTACAAGCTCGACGAACTGATCAGCGGCAAGGTGGACGCCATGTCGGTCAACCTGAGCAAGGCCCCGTACACGCTCGAGCGCAGCCACATCGGCTACGACATCCTCTCGCCGCGCCAGGGCGGCATCGATTTCTACGGCGACAGCCTGTTCACCACCGAGAGCGAGCTGCGCGAGCATCCGGCGCGCGTCCAGGCGATGCGCGCGGCGACGCTGCGCGGCTGGTCCTACGCGATGGCCCACCCGCGCGAGCTGGCCGACCTGATCCGGGCGCGCTATCCGAACACCCAGACACGCGAGCAATTGCTCTACGAAGCCCAGCAGACCGCGCTGCTGCTGGCGCAGAACGTCACGCCGCTGGGCGACAGCGAACCGCGGCGCTGGCGCGCCATCGCCGCCGCCTACGCCGGGCTGGGCCTGCTGCCGGCCGACTTCGCGCTGGACGGTTTCCTGTACCGCGAGCCGCGCGACCCGGCCCTGCCGGCCTACGCGGCGGCGCTGGCGGCGCTGCTGCTGGCGGCGGCGGCCCTGTGGCG
>JANXSQ010000403.1 GCA_025356595.1 Janthinobacterium sp.
ATCGCCATTATTATCGATCAATATTAGAGTTTCAAAACCAGTAGTTTGAATTTGGGTGGTTGTTTTGTTGATCAAGGCGTTTGTGCTGGAATCTTTGGTTGTGATTGTGGTCACATCCCAACCGTCCGTTTGAATAACGCGTTGAGAATCGACAGTCTCATCACTTGGATCACCTGGCGAATTTGAAATAGTATCACGAAAGAAATTAACTACCCGGCTCCAATGATATCCACCCGGATCAATTGTCGTCAGTTGAGTGTTGTAAAATTGACCATTGCCAATACTAGATGCAGTATATTCATAGGTCTGACCACCAAACGAAGAAAAATTCTTGTTGTATATTTTAGTTATGTCGGCAATGCCATCGCCGTTGAAATCTATCGAGGCAGAATTTGACAGCCCATTTTCCGCAACTTGAATAGTAATTTTTTCTATTGTTGCACCAACGCTGTTTTGATCCTTGAGTTCGATGATCGAATTACCACTTAAGTCCGTCGTAACAGTACGAACGCGATCGTAAGTTCCATTTCCATCGAGGTCTTGCTTTAGCGTGGAAACCAATCCATTTGCGGACAGCGTTTGCAAATCTATTTCATAGGTTGCCCCTGATAGTTTTTTTAAGGTGGTGGTTTCGGTGGTGCTTGAGTCAGCGGCTCTCGAATAAACAACGCTGTGCTCATAAGTACCATTGCCATCAAAATCAGTTTGTTCGCTTGTCGAAAGTCCATTTGCGCTTTTCAGTGACACTAATTTGTCTAATGGCGCGTTCGTATTTGATGTAACAGAAATCGTCTGAGTTCGGCTGCCATCTGTGTTTAGTACAGTTGTGTCAGAGGTTAATCTCTCAAATACACCATCTCCATTTCGATCTTCTTTTATCAGCTTTATAAGACCGTTTGCGCTGATTTGTGTAGTGCTTTGATCGCGGATAATATTGTTACCGACCAGATCCTGCACAGTAGTGGTACGACTGCCATCCACGTTGAGGACTGTACTCTTAGTAGTGGCGAGGTCGTACGCCGTACCTCCACTTCTAAAATCATAATGTGTCGATTGAAGTCCGTTCGCACTGGTAACAGTTGTAAATTCACTAATGAGAACACCAGAAAGAGTTCTGGTTACTGTATCATCTACCGTTCTGCCATCAACTCCAATCGCTACTGTTTCAACCTGGTTGGCGTCGGGAAAATTTTTCGTGATCGTCTTGGTTAATTGATCTGCGCTGATTGCAATAGTTGTCTTGTCAATCGTATGGGTGCCGCCCACCAAAAAGGAATCAATGGCTGTTTCTATCTGTGATCCATCTGCCGCGATAGCGGTGACGTCAGTACGAACTCTGTCCGGCGTGGCTAGGCCCAATGTATATGTGTTTGTGGTGATCGATAAGCCGCTTGCTGAGGTGTTTACAACTTCCTTATGAGTCAGATAGTCACCAAATGTACTATAATTTATTTCATAGTCGCTGATTGTGTTGGTACGACTGCCGTCGGCATTTATAACAGTTACATTGTCGACGTGATCGTAAAATTTGCCTAATCCACTATAGTCGTGGTAGGTGACTTTGCTCAGGCCATTAGCTGTCGAGTTAACGAGAGTTCCGCTTTGGGTTACCCCATATATATCTCTGTTGATGGTAAGATCGTTTATGTTTCCACTGCCCCACTTGGTTATTGTTTCGGTTTGATCATATTTTCCATCGCCGTTTACGTCTGTATTTGTGACCGTAAGATGAGCATCGACATCTGTAATTGTAATTGACTTTGAGCGCAGCGTTCCATTGCTATTCAAAACCGAAACAAGATGGGAATTGCTTCCATTTGCATTAAGGAAAGTAATATCATTTGACGTAAGATCAGTTGTATTATCGCCATTTATGTCTTGGGTTGTGATTATCGACAATCCAGATGCACTTGTTGTCACAGTTTGCTGACTGGTCGTTGTGCCGAGCGAGTTCTTGTTTGCTACGGTTTCGGTTATGCTTCCGTTTGCATTTAGAACCTTCACGTCGCTAACAGTTAAATCAAATGTGCCATCGCCGTTGTAGTCAGACTTTGCGGTTTGGCTAAGCCCATTCCCACTGATCTGTAATGTCGTGCGGTCGATTAAGCTCAGTGTGGCATCGTTGTTGTGATTTTCAATCGTTTCGGTGGTGCTTCCATCTAGGCCATAAGTTGTAACGTCAGTTTTAAATTTACCAATTGTCGCATTGCCATCGAAATCATGTTTCGTGGTGATTGAGAGACCATTAGCCGAAGTGATTAAAATTGTTTGGTCAATCGTGGTACCATTTTTGGCTTTGTCAGTCGTTGTACTTGTTGTAATTCCATTGGTCGCTTTTACGACAGTTTGAGTTTGGTCTACAAACCCGTCGCCATTATTATCTACTGTTCTTGATACGCTACGCCTATCCACAGTTGCGTTTTCAATTGTTTGGGAGTGCGTGGTCCCATTTGCATTCGCAAGTGTTACCGTGTGACGTGTGCTGAGATCAGCGAATACTTCGCGTAAATCGGTCTTTGTTTGGTCAAATCCATTAACCCCATCAATATCGGTTTTGGTCGTTACCTGAAGACCGTTCGCAGTGATTATTTGCTGAACTTGATTGTAAAGCGAGCCATCTCTAGCTTGGCTCGAAATTGTCCGTGTTGATGTTCCATCCGCATTCTTGACAGTTACATCATTGACAGTTTTATCGTTTATCCCGTCACCATTAATATCTGTGGCAGTCGAGACTGAAAGTCCGTCAGCTGAAGTTGTTACGGTAGAACGATTAATCAAAACACCTTGTGCACCGACACTAACAGCATAATTTGAAGTAAT
>JANXSQ010000407.1 GCA_025356595.1 Janthinobacterium sp.
TGCGCATGTCGACGACGGGGATGATGATGCCGCGCAGATTGATGACGCCCTTGATGAAATCGGGCGCGTTGGCGATGCGCGTGACCACCTCGTAGCCGCGGATCTCCTGCACCTTCAGGATGTCGATGCCGTATTCCTCGGCGCCGAGGGTGAAGGCGAGGTATTCGTGGCCGGCGCTGTCCTGGCCCGAGTGCGCCTGCGAGGCGGCGGATGCATTTTCTTGCATAGTGTGTGATCCTTGTGAAAGAGGGCGCCGCGGGCCGCGCGCGGCCGCACCGTGGTTGTCGGGCGCTGGCGGAGTAGCCATCATATTATGCCCGCGCGCGGCGCGCCTTGCGCAAAAATAGGCGGCGCCGCGCCGCGCCGCGGGCGCCCGCCAGATGGGGGTTGTACGGCCGGCGAAATCTGATTATGCTTGGCGTGCACGGACCGCGCGCTCGCGCGCCCCGTGTCCACCCCTAAGGAGCAGTGATGACCGAGACCAACGCCACCGACGAGAACTGGCTGCTCGACGAGGATGAGGAAGAGCTCAAGCCGGTCGGCCTGGCCGCGCCCGACCAGCGCCTGTGGCGCGTGCTGATCGTCGACGACGACGTCGACGTCCACGCGGTGACCCGGCTGGCGCTGCGCAACGTCAGCTTCAAGGGCCGCGAGCTGGAGCTGTTCTCGGCCTACAGCGGCAAGGAGGCCTTCGAGATCCTGCGCGACACGCCCGACATCGCCCTGGTGCTGCTCGACGTGGTGATGGAGACGGACGACGCCGGCCTGATCCTGGCGAAGCGCATCCGCGCCGAGCTGAACAACTCGATCGTGCGCGTCGTGCTGCGCACCGGCCAGCCGGGCCAGGCGCCCGAGCAGCGCGTCATCATCGAATACGACATCAACGACTACAAGGCGAAGACCGAGCTGACCACGCAGAAGCTGTTCACCACGGTGATCTCGGCGCTGCGCGCCTACGAGAGCCTGATGATGCTCGAGCGCAGCCGCATCGGCCTGGGCAAGATCCTGGCCGGCGCCACCAATCTGTACCAGATCCACTCGCTGCGCGAATTCGCCTCCGGCGTGCTGAACCAGGTCAGCGCCATCCTCGACGTGGGCGCCGACGGCGTGCTCTGCCTGATGCAGGGCGGCAGCGGCGTGCCCACCGTCGTCGCCGCCACCGGCGGCTACGCGGCGCTGGCCGACGCCGAGGTGCTGCCGGACGACCATCCGCTGGCGCCGACCATCCACAAGGCCTTCGCGGAGAAGCGCAGCCAGTTCGAGCATCCGGCCAACGTGCTGTTCATCCACACCGAGGGCGACCGCGAGCTGGCCATCTCGGTCACGCCGCCGTGGCCGCTGGCGCAGATCCAGCGCGACCTGCTCGAGGTGTTTTGCCAGCGCATCGCCGCCGCCTTCGACAATCTGTACATGTTCGGCCAGTTGCGCAAGGCCCAGGAGGCCACCGTGGTGGCGCTGGCCGACCTGGCCGAGTTCCGCGACGGCGACACGGGCGGCCACGTGCGCCGCGTGCAGGCGCTCTCGAGCGCCATCGCCGGCGTGCTCAAGGAGCGCGCGGTGTACCCCGACGAGGTGACGCCGCAACTGGTCGAGATGATCGGCCTGGCCAGCATCCTGCACGACGTCGGCAAGGTCGCCACGCCGGACCGCATCCTGCTCAAGCCGGGCCGCCACACGCCCGAGGAAAGGGTGCAGATGCAGTTGCACGCGCGCGTGGGCCAGCGCATCCTCGAGCGCGCCGCCGGCATGGTCGACGGCGTCAGCTACCTGACCTACGGGGCGCAGATCGCCGGCAACCACCACGAGCACTTCGATGGCGCCGGCTATCCGCAGGGCCTGCGCGGGCGGGCCATCCCGATGGCGGCGCGCATCGTCGCCGTGGTCGACGTCTTCGACGCGCTGCTGCACGAGCGCCCGTACAAGGAGCCCTGGCCGTATCCGCTGGTGCGCAGCTATATCGAGGAGCGCAGCGGCAGCCAGTTCGATCCCGAGGTGGTGGCGGCGCTGATCCAGCTGATCGACGGCGCGCCGGGGCTGTGGAATCCCGAACAACACTGTGGCGCCGACGCCGCGGCCGGGGCGATTTAAGGCGGCCCCGGCGGCCCGCTGCGCTACACTGGGGCAGGGGCCGCCGGGGCGGGGGCGGCGGACGCGGCGGCGCGGCGGATATTTCGGGATGGTCGACATGCAGCAGTTCAAGGGTCTGAGCGCCTTAATCATCGAGCCCCATCCCGGCATGCGCGCCAGCCTGCACAATATGCTCAATCTGTGCGGCCTGGCGAAGATCGACGACGCCGCCAACTCCAGCCAGGCCATCCGCCAGCTGGGCGTCAAGACGTTCGACCTGATCCTCTGCGAATACGACCTGGAGGGCGGCCAGGACGGCCAGCAACTGCTCGAGGACTTGCGCCACCACAAACTGATGCAGGCCGCGACGATGTTCTTCATGGTCACCGGCGAGGGCAGTTTCGCCAAGGTGGTCAGCGCCGTCGAGCTGGCGCCCAGCGACTACATCCTGAAACCGTTCACGGCCGACAACATGCTCGAGCGCATAGGCCGCGCCCTCGACAAGCGCAACGCCTTCCTGCCCGTCTACGCCCGCATCGCCATGGGCGACGAGCGCGGCGCCATCGCCGCCTGCGTCGAGGGCGCCGCCCGGCAGGCGCGCTACGCCACCGAGTTCCAGCGCCTGCGCGCCGAATTGCACCTGCTGCTGGGCGAGGCGGCCGAGGCCGAGCCGCTGTACGCCGGCCTGTACGGCGCCAAGGCCATCGCCTGGGCGCGCCTGGGCCAGGCCAAGACCCTGTTCCAGCTCGGCCGCCTCGGCGAGGCGCGCGAGATGCTCGAGGCCCTGCTCGGGCAAAACAAGAGATTCCTCGACGCCTATGACTGGCTGGCCCGCGTGCACGAGGCCGAGGGCCATCCGGCGCGGGCCCAGGCGACGCTGGCGGCGGCCGTGGCGCTGTCGCCGCACGCGCTGCGCCGCCTGCGCAGGTTCGGCGCGCTGGCCTTCGAGGCGGGCGACGCCGAGGCGGCCGAGAAGGCCTTCAAGCTGGTCGTCAGCAAGGCCAGGCATTCCGAATTCCGCGACCCCGAGGACCACGCGCGCCTGGTGCAGAGCCTGGTGCGCAACGGCGACCCGGTGCAGGCGGCGGCCGTCATCCGCGACCTCGACAAGTCGATGGCGGGGCAGCGCAACGGCCCCCTGTGCAGCGCCGTCGCCTCGGCCATGCTGCACGAATACACCGGCAACGAGGCGCGCCTGGGCGAGTCGCTGGACGCGGCGCTGGCGGCCCGCCGGCACAGCGTGGGCGTCTCCGCCGCGCTGAAGATGGAGCTGGCGCGCAACTGCCTGGGCAACGGCCGCGAGGACGGCGCGGCCGAGGTCATGCGCGAGGTCATGCGCAACGCCGGCAGCAGCGCGGCGATGGCGAAGGCGATGGCGCTGTTCGAGGGGGCCGGCCGGGCCGACCTGGCCGTGGCGCTGGCGCACGAGAGCCGCCAGCAGGTGGCCGACATGGTCGCCGCCGGCGCCGCCCGGGCCAAGGAGGGCGACTTCCGCGGCGCCGTCGACCTGATGGTGGACGCCGCCGCGCAACTGCCGGACAATCCGCAGGTGCTCTTCAACGCCGCCGTGGCGGTGCTGAAGTGCCTGGAAAACAATGGCTGGGACGAGCGCCTCGGGCAGTGCGCGCTGGACTACATCGGCGGGGTGCGCCGGCTCGACGCGCAAAACGCCAAACTGCCGGCCCTGTCCGGGCTGCACCAGCAGATCCTGCAAAAATACAATATCCGCGCCGGCCGCTGGCTGGACGCGGCCGGCGCCGCCTAAGGCCGCGCGCCGTCGAGGAGAACCCATGCCCAACCTTCCGCCCAGCCCCGGCCACGGCGCCGACGCGCGCCCGGTGCGCGGCCAGTTGCTGCACAAACTGTGCGGCGACGAGGGCCTGTTCGCGCTGGGCGCCTCGGTGGCGCGCGTGGTGCAACTGGCCTCCTCGGACGACGAGGGCAGCCAGAGCCTGGCCTATTACGTGCTCTCCGACGTCGCCCTGACGCAGAAGATCCTGCGCCTGGCCAACACGCCGACCTACCGCACCGCCAACGGCACGGCCGTGACGACCATCTCGCGCGCCATCTCCCTGCTCGGTTTCAACAACGTGAAGACCACGGCGCTGGCCATGCTGCTGGTCGACACCCTGCTCAACAGCGGCCACGCGCACAGCGTGCGCGTCGAGCTCGAGGCGGCCCTGTGCGCCAGCCTGGTCGGGCGCGAGCTGGCGCGCCTGAGCTTCTACCAGGGCGCCGAGGAAGCCTCGATCAGCGCCCTGTTCAAGAACATCGGCCCCTTGCTGATCGCCACCCAGGAGCACGAGCGCTTCCGCGAAATCGGCGCCCTGATGGCCGACGGCAAGCACAGCCCCGGCCAGGCCTCGCAGATGATACTGGGCAGCAGCTACGACGTGCTGTCGGCGGCCGTGCTGCGCGAATGGAAGATCCCCGACCTCATCGTGCGCTCGCTGAGCACGCTGCCGCCGGGGCCGCAGAAGGTCGCCGTCAACCGCCAGGAGTGGATGCGCCAGGTCGCCAGCTTCAGCCTCGAGGCGGCGCGCCTGCTGGGTCGCAAGGGCGAGGCGGCCGAGACGCCCGAGGCGGGCGAGCTGCTGCTGCGCTTCGGCGCCGCGCTGGGCATCGAGCTGGGGGCGCTGCGCAAGCTGTTCGGCACGGTGCGCGCCGAGATGGCGGCCCTGCTCGAGAGCATGAACCTGCGCCCCGGCGCCGCCGCCGAGGAAGAGGAGGGCGCCGGCCTGCCGAACGTGCTGCTGCTGGCGACCATGCACGCCGGCGACAAGGACAAGGACGCCTGCTATCCCAGCGGCAAGCCGACGAACGCCCGCGAGCTGCTGCTGGCCGGCGTGCAGGAGGTGACGCAGATGCGCGCCGGCGGCCAGTGCAAGATGCACGAGCTGATCCAGGCCGTGCTCGAGACCCTGTACCGCAGCATGGGCTTCCGTTTCGCCACGGTCTGCCTGAAGGACGCCCGCAGCGGCGCGTACCGGGCCCGCCTGGCGTTCGGCGAACAGCACGCCGAACGCCAGGCCGGCTTCCTGTTTCCGCTCGCCCCGGCCAGCGACCTGTTCCACCTGGCGATGGAGAACGACGCCGACCTGATGATCGCCGACGCCGGCACGCAGAAGATCCGCGAGCTGCTGCCGGCCTGGCACCGCGCCCTGCTGCCCGACGCGCGCAGCTTCATCGTCCTGCCGCTGGTGCTGAAGTCGGTGCAACTGGGCCTGTTCTACGCCGACCGCATCCACCCGGCGCCGGAGGGGGTGCCGCCCGACGAGGCCTCGCTGATCCGCGCGCTGAAGGGCCAGGTGCTGGTGGCCCTGAGCCCCTGAGGGCGGCGCCCGTAAAGAATATAAAAAGAATTTTAAAATGCCCTTGCAGATTTTCGCGGGGCGAGGTTACAATCACGCCCCGAAGCAGCCAACTTCTTCTTTATCTGCAACAGCAGCAGCGGATACAGTTGACGGTTGTGTGTAAATGCTTCATACTCTGCGGTTCCTCGCGGAGGGGTGGCCGAGTGGTTAAAGGCGGCAGACTGTAAATCTGCTCACTATGTGTACGCTGGTTCGAATCCAGCCCCCTCCACCAAGTTTTTGCAAGGCAGACTGAGTAGCAAGAAGTGGACGATTGCCTGCGGGTGTAGCTCAATGGTAGAGCAGAAGCCTTCCAAGCTTACGACGAGGGTTCGATTCCCTTCACCCGCTCCAGCGCCCTTCAGATGCTCGGTTTGCATCGCGCGCAATACAAAAGCCCTTGTAGCTCAGTGGTAGAGCACTCCCTTGGTAAGGGAGAGGCCACGTGTTCGATCCACGTCAAGGGCACCAGAATTCGTAGTAAGCAGCAGAAGCAAATTCAACCAGACCGTCGGGCGTGTGCCTGAGCAATCTAATCACATCATTAGGAGTTCAAAATGGCAAAAGGTAAATTCGAACGGACCAAGCCGCACGTCAACGTCGGCACCATTGGCCACGTCGACCACGGTAAAACCACGCTGACGGCTGCCATCGCAACCGTTCTGTCGAAGAAATTCGGCGGCGAAGCCAAAGCATACGACCAGATCGATGCGGCGCCGGAAGAAAAAGCGCGCGGTATCACGATCAACACCGCCCACGTCGAGTACGAAACAGCTGCGCGTCACTACGCTCACGTTGACTGCCCAGGCCAC
>JANXSQ010000413.1 GCA_025356595.1 Janthinobacterium sp.
GCGCAGCAGGCGCTGGCGGCCATTTCCGGCCTCGGCCAGGCGCGCCTGCGCGGGCCGCTCGGCGCCGCCGGCTGGCACATCGCCATCGAGACGGGCGCCGACGCCTGCATCGCCGGCGGTCCGGCGGCGGCGCTGGAGAGCCTCGCGGCCGGCGTCGCGGCGGCGGGCGGGCGCCTCGGCCGCCTGCCGGTCGATGTCGCCGCCCACACGCCCTACATGCGCGAGGCCGTGGCGCCCTTCGCGGCGGCGCTGCGGGCCAGCGCCTACCGGACGCCGCGCGCGCCGCTGCTGTCGGGCATAGGCGCGTGCAAAATCGACAGCAAGGCGGCGGCGGTCGAGCACCTGTCGCGCCAGTTGGCCGAGAAGATCGTCTGGATGGATTGCATGGACGCCTGCGCCGAAGCGGGCGTGACGGTGGCGCTGGAACTGGGGCCGGGCGCGGCCCTGTCGCGCATGCTGCTGGCGCGCCACCCCGGCATCGACTGCCGCGCGGCGGCCGACTTCCGCAGCCTGGACGGCATCGCCCGCTGGCTGGGACGGCACTTCGACTAGCACCGCGCGCCGCACGTTCAAGGCCCAAGCGGCCGGTGACACTAGCGCAGCGCGAACTCCACGGCCGCTTCGCAGTGGATGGAGGTGGTGTTGAAGACGGGGATGTCGACGTCGTCGCGGCCGATCAGCAGCGGAATTTCGGTGCAGCCGAGGATCACCCCGCCGGCGCCGGCGCCCTGCAGATCGTTGATGATGCGCACGAAGTGGGCGCGGCTCTGCGCCGTCATGCGGTTGTGCACCAATTCCCCGTAGATGATGTCGTGGATCAGCTCCTGGTCGCGCGGCGACGGCGTCAGGGTCGCCACGCCGTCCCGCGCCAGGCGGTCCTGGTAGAAGCGCCCCGTCATGGTCGGCTTGACGCCCAGCAGGCCGACGGTTTTCAGCTGCGAGCTGCGCACCCGCAGCGCCGTCTCCTCGACGATGCTGACGAAGGGCAGGCCGATGCGCGGCACCACGCGCTCGGCGAAGCGGTGCACGCCGTTGGCGCAGTAGAGGAAAAAGTCGGCCCCGGCGGCCTTCAGGCGCAAGCCTTCGGCGACCAGGAAAGCCTCGATGGCGGCGGGATCCTCCTGCGCGGCGCGGTCGGTGAAATCGCTTTGATCCAGGCTCAGCAGAACGATTTTGGCGCTGTGCGAGAGGCCCAGGCGATGCGCGACCAGTTCATTGATGAGGCGGTAATACTCGGCCGTCGAGGCCCAGCCGATGCCGCCTATGAGTCCGATGGTTTTCATGTGTTCTCTTTCACTGCCTGCTCCGGCGTCACTTGCAGGCGACCCACCCGCGACGCTTTGTTGAAGGTGATCTCGACCAGCACCGTCGCGCCCGCGTAGAGCGCGCGGTAGCGGTACTGGCGGTCTTCGCCGTCGACCGCGCGGGCCAGCAATTGCAGCTCGCCCAGCGCGCCGTAGCCGCGCAGGCGCGCGCCCAAGTCGGCCGCCGCCTGGGGAAAGAGCGCGGCGCGCGCGCGCTCCGTGAAGAGGCCGGGCGCGACGCTGCCGTCGGCCTGGCGCAGCAGGATCTCGCGCACCTGCCGGGTCACGCCGGGCTCCTCGTCCGGGATCGGCTTGGCCGGGCGCTGCGCCGCCGGCGCCTGCGCCGACGTCGGCGCCGGCGCGCCGCCCTGGCAGGCCGTCGTCAGTCCCAGCGAGGCCAGGACGAGGGCGATATGAACAATACGCATACTAAAACTCCCTTCACCGTTGAATATACGGTCAATGTTGCGGATAACATACAGTTGCTTTGAGATAAACGATTTAATTTCCATCGAGAAAAGCGGCAAAAGCAGCGCCCGTGCCCGGAAAACGCCAACCTCGCCCCTGCGGCGGACTCCCGATATGCGTTCAGCGCACAAACAAGGTCGCTTTAATGCGTTGCTAACGTTTCAAAATGCACTATATACTTTATTCACGTTGATTGATTTACAAGGCCCGGCGGGGCGGCACATGAAACGTCATAAAAACACATCCTAAAACACGATTTTGGAGAGAAGACACATGCGGCATCAACCACGTACCATCCTGGCGACACTGATCGTGCTCGCTTACGCCGGCGTCGCACACGCCGGTAGTTCCACCACCGACAACATCACCGTATTCACCGACACCAAAGCCGTTTCGGCGCAAGACGTTTTGCGCCAGCAGGCGGTCCAATTCGGCTTACCCGCCGACCTGGGCAATTTGGTGTTGACCAAGGTTCAGGAATCCCTGACCGGCAAACATTACCACTATCAGCAGGTATTGCGCGGTTTGCCCGTCGACCGCGCCGAGATCATCGTCTCGATCGGCCGCAAGGGCGATCTGCAGAAGATCTTCAACGAAACCAAGAAAATTTCCGCCCTGGTCGACGCCGACGCCGTCAACCAGTTGTATGTGCAGTCCAAAATCAGCGCCGAAAAGGCGCTCGACAAGGGCTGGACGAATATGAAGGTGCAGCAGCCGCTGGTGGAAACGCCGAGCGCCGACCTGGTGTGGGTGGCGACCAAGACCGGCGTGCAACTGGCGCATAAAGTGCGCATCGAGGCACAGATGCCGACGGGCGGGTTCGTGCAATACATCAACGCCCATAACGGCGACCTGATCGATTCCTACACGACCTCGCTGCCGCGCACCAACAAGGGCGGCGAACGCAGCATCGCCGCCCGCGGCGAACTGGGCGGCGCCGTGCTGGAGCGGCAGAACGCCACCCAGGCCGTGCAGGCGCTGGCGAGCAAGAAGCTGGCCTCGAAGACGATCGCCGCCGCGCTGGCCGGCCCCTCGGGCGTCAACGGCAGCGGCCTGGTCTTCGATCCCGATCCGCGCACCGCGCTGAACACGGACGCGCTGACCGACACCTCGCCCGCCGCTGCCTTCGACGCGGCCTACTCGACCAAGGCCTTGCGCGACCTGACGGTGGCCGGCGGGGTGTATAAACTGAGCGGTCCCTTCGTCAACATCAGCGACATCGAAGCGCCCAACACGGCGCCGAGCACGACCGCCAACGGCGTCTGGACGGCCAAGCGCGGCAACAACGCCTTCGACGACAGCAACGTCTACTTCCACATCGACCAGAACCAGCGCTACATCCAGTCGCTCGGCTTCGTCGGCGCCAAGGGCATCATCAACCGTCCACTCAACGTCGACACCGACGGCGTCAACGGCGACGACAATTCCCACTACAGCGGCGGCGGCAGCGCCAACGACTACCTGGCCTTCGGCCACGGCTGCGTCAACGATTCCGAGGACGCCGACGTCATCCTGCACGAATACGGCCATGGCATCCAGGCCAACATCAATTCCAACTGGAGCGGCGGCGACACCGGCGCGATGGGCGAGGGTTTCGGCGATTACTGGGCCGCCTCGTATTCCTACAGCACGCCGAACGGCAAGCTCTACCATCCTGAGTGGGCCTTCAGCTGGGACGGCCATGGCGCTTGCTGGGGCGGCCGCTTGCTGAACCGCACCAACACCATGTACAACAGCACCAAGAGCTACAGCGCGCACCAGCAGATCAGCGAGAACGGCGTCAGCTTCCAGTCCGACGAACTGTGGTCGTCGCCGCTGTACGAGTCGATGGTGGCCCTGATCGCCGCCGGCAAGCCGCGCGCGAACATCGACCAGATCATCCTGGAGGCGCATTTCGGCCTGGGCGCGAACATCAAGATGCCGGCCATGGCGACGGCCATCGTCAACGCCGCGCACACCCTGTTCCCGACCGACCCGGTGTATGAAAACACCTTCCGGGCGAAGTTCACGGCGCAGAAAATCCTCAGCGCCGTGGTGCCGCCGGGACCGGGCTTGAACGAGACGGAAAGCAACGACAGCATCGCCACGGCGAATGTCATCGCCACCGCCAACACGACGGTGAACGGGACCCTCGCCAGCAGCTCGGACGTCGACTACTTCAAGGTCAGCATCCCGGCCGGCGCCACCCTGAAACTGACACTGGCGCCGAACGCCAGCTCGGACTACGATCTGGAACTGTACAGCGCCAGCGGCGCCAAGATCGGCTCGAGCACCAACGGCAGCGGCGCGGCGGAGAACATCACGCGCGTCAACTCGACCACGACGGCGGCCGTGGTCTACGCCAAAGTGCTGTACTACAGCGGCGGCACGGGCGCGACCAGCGGCAAGTACACGCTGCAGGCGGCCTGGTAAGCGCGTCGGAAAAACCGGCGCATTAAACTGAAACGGGGGACGGTCCTGCATGGACCGTCCCCCGTTTTTTTCATGCGCGGCGGCTTACTTCCCGCCGGCCTTGGCGCGCGCCCAGGCCATGATGTTGGCGGCGTCCATCGCGCCGGCCTGGCGCGCCAGCTCTCGCCCCTGGCGGAACAGCGCCAGCGTCGGGATGCTGCGGATCGCGTAGCGCGCCGCCAGTTCCTGCGCCTCCTCGGTGTTGAGTTTCAGAAGGCGGAACTCCGGCTCCAGGCGCGCCGCCGCCTGCGCGTAGGCCGGCGCCATCGAGCGGCACGGCCCGCACCACGGCGCCCAGAAATCGACCAGCACCGGAATGTCGTTGCGCTCGATATGCTTCATGAAGCGGGCCGCCGGCAGCTCCAGCGCCTGGCCGACGAACAGTTCTTTCTTGCACACGCCGCAGGTGGGCCGCTGCGCCAGTTTCGAGGCCGGCAGGCGGTTCACCGCGTCGCAGTGCGGGCAGACGATGTGCAGCGGCGCATCGGGAGTTGAGCTGGTCATGATGATCCTTAATCGACGGGGGGAATATCCAGCACCACATTGTAGGCGAGGCGCTTGCCCTGCCACAGGCCGCCGCCGCGCAGCATGGCGTCGCAGGAACTGGGCGCGCCGGGCAGGCCCTTGCGGCCCAGTTTGCCGCGCAGGTCGAGCGCGTCCTCCAACGCCAGATAGCCGACCATGCGGCCTTCGACGAAGACCGCGACGGCCTTACCGTCGTAGGGATTGAGATCGTCGGGCAGCATGATGGCCACGGTCTTGACGGCGGCGGCGCTGTCGCCGTGGGCGCCGGCCAGCTCGCGGATCGCGCCCTGGAAGGCCGACTCGACCACCACTTCGACGCCGTAGCGGCCGCCGTCGCCCCAGTGGCAGGCGGGCGCGGCGTTGGGCGCGGCCAGCACATAGGGCGCGAAAGTGGGCTTGACGGCGACGCCGCGCTTCAGCGGATTTTTGCTTTTATAGAGAAAATAGGCGATGCAAAAGGCGACGACGAGCAGCAGTACGGGCATGGGTATTCTCTGGCATGGAACGGAAGCCGATATGGTACAGGAAAGGGTAGCGGAAAGCGCGGCCCCGCTCAGAGGCTCAGAGAAACAGCGACAGCGCGATGGCCCACATGACGACGGCGACGAGGCCGTCCAGCACGCGCCAGGCCTGCGGCTTGGCGAACAGCGGCGCCAGGAAGCGGGCGCCGTAGCCCAGGCCGGCGAACCACAGCAGCGAGGCGCAGATGGCGCCGGCGCCGAAGGCATACCGGCCCGTCCCCGCCTGCTGCGCGCCGATCGCGCCCAGCAGCACGACCGTGTCGAGGTAGACGTGGGGATTCAGCAGGCTGAAGGCGAAGGCCGCCGCGAACACGGCCGCGCGGCCGGCCGGCGGCGCCGTCCCCGCCGCGCGCAAGACCTCCGGCCGCCAAGCGGCGCGGGCCGCGCGCACGCCGTAGACGAGCAGGAAGAGCGCGCCGGCGACCTTGATCCAGAACAGCAGACCGGGGCGGGCCGCGATCAGGCCGCCCATGCCGGCGATGCCGGCCGCGATCAGCACGGCGTCGCAGGCGATGCAGATGGCGGTGCAGCCGAGCACATACTGGCGCTGCAAGCCCTGCCGCAACAGGAAGGCGTTCTGCGTGCCGATGGCGACGATCAGGCTGGCGCCCAGACCCATGCCCTTGAAAAATACCGCGCTGTCCATGCTGTCTTCCCTTGATTCAAAGGAAGCGAGCTTAAGGCGGCGCGGAACATAAGTATAATCAATATTATTGAGGATATATAAGAGAAACTTATGAGGCAAGTCGACTACCGTGGCCTGGCCGCGCTCGACGCCGTGATCGGCCACGGCAGTTTCGAGAAGGCGGCGGCGGCGCTGGCGATCAGCCAGCCGGCCGTCTCGCAGCGCATCCGCACGCTGGAAAATCTGGCCGGCACCCCGCTGGTGGTGCGCAGCCAGCCGCCCCGGCCCACCGAGGCGGGCCAGCGCCTGATCGCCCACTATCGCCAGGTCAGGCTGCTGGAGGCGGCGCTGGACGAGCAGCCCGGCCAGGGCGGGCAATTGCCGGCCTTGGCCATCGCCGTCAACGCCGACAGCGCGGCGACCTGGTTGCCCGAGGCGCTGGCGCCGCTGCTCACGCCGCCCTCCTGCCTGCTCGACATCCAGCTCGAGGATCAGGACCACACCCTGAGCCGCTTGCGCGAGGGCCGCGTGTTCGCCTGCGTGACCAGCGAGACGGTGGAGGTGGCCGGCACCACGGCCACGCCGCTGGGCCTGATGCGCTACATCTGCGTGGCCGCGCCGGCCTTCGCCGCCAGCCATTTCGGCGCCGGTTTCAGCGCCACGGCGCTGGGCCGGGCGCCGGCCCTGGTCTTCAACCGGCGCGACACGGTGCTCGACCAGTATCTTTTGCAGCGGCTGGGCACGCTGCAGCCCTATCCCTGCCACTCGCTGCCCTCGTCGGATCCCTTCGTGCGCTTTATCGAGGCCGGCTTCGCCTACGGCATGGTGCCGCTGCTGCAGGTGCGCGCCGAACTGGCGGCCGGCACCCTGCTCGACCTGACGCCGGGCGACGGCCTGGACGTGCCCCTGATCTGGCACGCCTGGGACATTCAAACGCCGCTCACGCGCGCGCTCACCGAACGCATTGTCGGCACGGCGCGCAAATGGCTGTTGTGAAGGGCATGGCCCACCGGCGCTAGTGTCCTGAATCACAAGTTCGTTGAGCAATCAATGTGACGAAATCGACCTGAGACAAGGAGCAAAGCACAGCAAGGCCGAGGCCTTGCGCGCATGTGCGACGCAGTATCGGGGCGATTCTCTTCATATTTACTCAACGAATCTGTGATTCAGGACACTAGGCTTGCGGCGGCGGCGTGGCCCGATCGACCAGCCGGCGCGGCCACAACAGCGACACCGCCTGACCGCGTCCCCTGACATGGACCGTGCGGTTCACGGCAAGGCCGGCCACCTCGGCCCTGATGCGGTAACTGCCCGCCCGCGGAAAGTTGACCAGCAGGATGGGCGCGCCGCAGCGGGTGTCGAGGATGGTGTTGCCGCGCGCGTCGGCGATGTTGACGTTGACGTCGGCAAGATAGGCGCCGGTGTTCTCGGCGAAGGTCAGCATCAGATTGTAGTCGGCCGCGTCGCGCTTCATTTGCGCCGCCTCCGCCTTGCCGATGCCGCCGCACATATAGGTGACGCCGTTTTCCGTTTGCGGCTGCAGCTGGATCGCGGCGGCCATGTCGGCGCTGCCACTCTGGGCCTGCGCCAGCGCGGCGGCGCCGGCCAGGCCACAGGCGATCAAAATTCGATGTCTCGTTTTCATGATGATGCCCTCCTTCAAAAACAAGGCGGCATCCACCACACGCGGCGGACTGGCCGCCTGCGATGCCCGCCCCCGCCTGGCGTTCAAGCCAAGCGGGGGCGGGCATCGACTTGCTGCGGCCCGCGCACCCGCGCGTGCCGTTTGATCCATACTATTCCTTGCGCGTGCCGCTGCCGCCCGGTTGCTTGCCGGACGACAGGCCCCCGCCGGCGCTGCCCTGTGGTGTTGCGGTGCCGCCCTGCATGCTGGCCACCTGCCCTTCGCGGCTCTCCGCGGCGCCCGGCCCGCCGGCGCTTTGCATGCTGCCGCTGGCGCGCATTTCATTGCTGGCCGCCTGACGATTGTGCATGCCATTGGCGAACTGCTCGAAGGGATTGGATAAATTGCGCATCGCCTCTTGCTGCTTGCGCACGCTCTTGTCGGTCTCTTCGGTGGCGACGCGCGCCACTTCCTCGGACAGGGCCTTGGCCGTGCGGCTCGTTTCCTGCACATGCTGTTCGGCCACCTTGGCCAGGTCGACCTGGGTATCGGCGGCCAGGCGCGACAGGGTCTGTTGATAGGCGTGGAGTTTGCCGACCGCCGGTTGCGCATGCGCCGCGACGGCGTTGAGCATATCCATCGGTTGCGCGGCGGTCAGCGCGTGGTGGCCGGCGTTGGTCGATTCCTCCAACAGGGTCTGGGCCAGTTGCACATGCAGGTCGGAAAACTGCTGGATCGAGCGGAACATGGATTTGGACACGTCATTGAAAAATGACAGGTGCGCTTCCAAATGATTCTTGGCGGCGGGTGTGACGGATTGATTGAATAAGAACATAAATGCCTCGTAAGGGTCGGTCAATGGGATGTTTTTTTCCATTACTGCGAGACGGCCGCCCCAATGCCGGGGGCGCGCCACCGAGCATGCGCGAGGTGAAAACGAACCGTCCATAAATCCTCGGACGGCGCGCCTTCAGCACCAGAGACTAGGCTACGTTAGCAAGACGGGGCGGATATGATCTTCATCAAAGGTGTGTGCTGCGTCCTAGCCTTCCGCGGCGTGGCAGACGGCTTCGATATTGTGTCCGTCCGGGCCGATGACGAAGGCGCCGTAATAGTCGGGATGGTAGAGTTCGCGAATGCCGGGCGCGCCGTTGTCGCGCGCGCCGGCGCTCAGTGCGGCCGCGTAGAAGGCCCGCACCGCGGCGCGGTTGTCGGCGCTGAAGGCGATGTGCAGGGGCGCCGCCGCGGCGCCTTGGGAGATCCAGAAATCCGGCTTGCCTTCCTTGCCGAAACCGGCGTGGCCATGGAATTCCATCAGCAAGGTGACGCCCAGCGGCGCCAGCGCGGCCGCGAAAAAGCTCTTGCCCGCTTCGTAATCCGTCAATCCCACACCGATGTGGTCGATAATCATTGCGTCTCCTTGAGCTTGTTGTCAGTTGCGCCAGATGCGCCGAGAAATATTATCATAAAACAATCATCGCGGCGATCCTTCAGACATCGACGATCAGCAGCGTGCCGAAGCTGCCCGCCGCGACCGCGTGGGCGACGCCGGCCGGCACCACGCACAGTTCGCCGCTGCCGACCACCACCAGCTTGCCGTCCAGCGTCAGGTTGAGGCGGCCGTCGATGACCAGCAAACCCTCCGCCTCGGCGTGCACCTCCTCGGGATAGGCGCTGCCGTCCATGCGCGAGAGTTTCAGATTGGCGCCGCCGACGCGCGCCAGCACGGTCGATTTCCAGGCCTCCGGCAAGGCGCCGGCGCTGTCGCTCAAATGGAGATGCTGCATTGTGTGGCCCCGTAACGTTGCAGTCGCCGTTGCAAGGAACCGCTATGCAACTCGAACAGATGATTGTCAAAATCGTAAAAATACAGGGATTCGCCCTCCCCGTCCACCCTGGCGCGCGGCGCCTGGATGTCGACGCCGAGGGCGCGCAGGCGGGCGGCGCAGGCCGGCAAGTCGGCCGCCGCCACCTTGAACGCCGCATGGCCGTAGCTGCGCGCGGCCGGCGGCTCGCCCTCCATCGCCGCCAGCCAGACCCCGCCGAGCAGGAAGAAGCGCTCGCGCGACAGCGAAAACGTGGCGTCGCCGCTGGCGTAGACCTGGCGCGCGCCCAGTCCCTCGCAAAAGAAACGCGCCGCCCGCTCCAGATCGCGGACGATGAAGGTCAAGTGGCTGATGCCGTCGATTTCCATATCACTTCCGTCATGATTGATAAAATGAGAACCAAGACGGATTGTACAGGGCGAAAAAAAGCCGGGACACATCGAACGATGTCTCCCGGCTTTTTCATTGTCCGCGGCGCCGTGGCGCCGCCGCCTCAGGCTTACAGGCCGTCGGGCGCGTCGATCTTGCGCGGACGACGCGCGCGCGCGGCCGGCTTGCGCGCCGACTTGGCCGGCGTATCATCCGGGTCGGCCTGGAACACCGGCACTTCCGGCGTCGCCTCGGCCAGCTCGGCGGCCTTTTTCGCGGCCGTCTTGCGCGGACTGCGCGCCTTGGCCGGGGCTTTCGCGACGCCGGCTTCTTCCTGCGCCGGCGCTTCGGCGGAGGCCGGCTGGGCCGCTTCGACGACGAGCGGCACGAAGGTTTGCGCCTCGACCGGCGCGGCCAGGACCTCGGCCTGCACTTCGGTCTGCCCGCGCTTGGCGCGCGCGGCGGCGGCCGGCTTGCGCCCGCCGCGAGCGTTGCGGCGCGGTTCGCGCTGGGCGCCGGCCGCCTCGATCACTTCCTCCGCTTCCAGCACCGGCGCCGCTTCCACGGCCTCGCTCACGTTCGCCTCGGGGGCGACGTCCTCGATGTCGAACACCTGCGCCGCCGTCGGCGCGTAGCTGTTGCCGCGCTGGCCACGGTGGCCGCCGGCGGCGGATTTCTCGCCGCGCGCGGAGTCGGAGCCCTTGCGCCCGCCGCGGCCGTTGCGGCGCGGTTCGCGCTGGGCGTTGCCCGGCACCGGCGTCTCATTCGCCAAGGCCGCGGCGAGGATGTCCTCCAGGTCCTCGGCGCCGTCGTCGCCGTCCTCGCTGTCGAACTGCGGCGCGGCGGCCGGCTGCTCGAAGGCGGCGGCCGGCTGGCCACGCTGGCCGCCGGCGGATTTCTCGCCGCGGCCGGAGTCGGAACCCTTGCGGCCGCCGCGACCGTTGCGGCGCGATTCGCGCTTGCCGCCGCCCTGCTCGGGCGCTTCCGCCGCGGGCACGGCGTCCGTCGCGGGCAGCGCCTCGAGCGACTGCTCGACGGGCGCCTCGACGCGCGCCGCCGCGCCGCTGCTGCGGTAGACGTAGGCGCCGGACTTCTCGTCACGGCCGAATTCCAGCAGGCCGCGCGCCTGCGCCTCCTCCAGCAGATTGCCGAAGGTGCGGAAGCCGTAATAGGATTCGCTGAAGTCCGGCTTGCGGCGCTTGATCGCTTCCTTCAGCATCGAAGCCCAGATCTTGCCGCTGTCGCCGCGCTCCGACACCAGGGCGTCGAAGGTCTCGACGGCCATTTCGATTGCCTGGGTCTTGCGCGACTCGTATTTTTCCTTGCGGTGCATTTCCTCGTCCGGCGTGCGCTTCGCGGCGGCCGGCGCTTCGCGCGCATCGCGCTTGGCGGCAGTGCGGCGGCTCTCGCGCACCAGGTCGTCGTAGAAGATGAATTCGTCGCAGTTGGCCACCAGCAGGTCGGAGGTCGATTGCTTGACGCCGACGCCGATCACCTGCTTGGCGTTCTCGCGCAGCTTCGACACCAGCGGCGAAAAATCGGAATCGCCGCTGATGATGACGAAGGTGTTGACGTGCGATTTCGTGTAGCACAAGTCGAGGGCGTCGACCACCAGGCGGATGTCGGCGGAATTCTTGCCGGACTGGCGCACATGGGGGATTTCGATCAATTCGAAATTGGCCTCGTGCATGGTGGCCTTGAAACTCTTGTAGCGATCCCAGTCGCAATAAGCCTTCTTGACGACGATGCTGCCCTTGAGCAGCAGGCGTTCGAGGATGGGCTTGATGTCGAACTTCTCGTAGTTGGCGTCGCGTACGCCCAGGGCCACGTTTTCGAAGTCGCAGAACACTGCCATGCTAAGGTTTTCAGGGGATGAAGCCATATGATTTGTTATTCTCTAAAAATGGGTTGGCCTACAGCGCTGCGCTGATTATACCCAACTACATGGCCCGTCAACGCTTGCCTTGCGCCGCGACAGCAAAGTGGCCGGCGCGCGCGGCAAAAACGACACGGCCGGCGCGCCGCGGAGTACACTGTCGGATATTGCCCAAGGGGAAGAAAAATGAGCGTTTCCGCACTCGCCGCCGGGGTCTCCGGCCTCACCGCGAACCAGCGCGCGCTGGACGTGTCCGCGCACAACGTCGCCAACGTCGACACGGCCGGCTTCCAGCCGCAGCAGGCCGGTTTCCAGGAAAGCGCTCCGGCCGGCGCCGGCGTCAGCCTATCCGTGGCCGGCCGCGGCCTGGCCGCCGCCGATGCCGACGCCGCCAACGGTGTCGACCTGGCCAAGGAAAGCACCGACGCGCTGGTCTACAAGGCCGGCTTCGAGCTCTCCGCCAAGGTCATCAAGGCGGCCGACGAGCGCCTCGGCAGCCTGATCGACATCCGCGCCTGAGGCGCCTGTTGCGGCGCCGCTAAAAAGAGCGCGCCGGCCATGGCGGCGCGGCGCGCTTAGGCTTATGATCAAGACGTCCCCGGCCACGTCAGACCACCATGATCGCCCTCCTCGAAGCGCACCGCGCCGGCCTGCTGCGCCGCCCGCACTGGTTGCCGAACATCCTCTCCGGCGTCATCGTCGGCGTCGTCGCCCTGCCGCTGGCGATGGCCTTCGCGATCGCCTCCGGCGCCAAGCCCGAACAAGGCCTGTACACGGCCATCGTGGCCGGCTTCATCGTCTCGGCGCTGGGCGGCAGCCGCCTGCAGATCGCCGGGCCGACCGGCGCCTTCATCGTCATCCTCTCCGGCATCACCGCCAAACACGGCATCGCCGGCCTGCAGATCGCCACCCTGATGGCCGGCTGCATGTTGCTGCTGCTGGGCCTGAGCCGCATGGGCGCCGTCATCAAGTTCATCCCGGCGCCCGTCATCGCCGGCTTCACGGCCGGCATCGGCGTCATCATCTGGGTCGGCCAGTGGCAGGATTTCTTCGGCCTGCCCGGCGTCGCCGCGCCGCACTTCCACGAGAAACTGTGGCGCCTGCTGCTGGCGCTGCCGCAACTGCATCCGGCCACCACGGCGCTGGCCGCGCTGGCCCTGCTGCTGTTGCTGGCCACGCCGCGCCTGGCCGGCCTGCGCCGCCTGCCCGGGCCGCTGGTGGCGCTGGTCGCCGCCACCGCCCTGCAGGCCTTGGGCCACTTCGACGGCGTGGCCACCATCGGCAGCGCCTTCGGCGGCATCCCGCAGGGCTTGCCGTCCTTCCAGTTGCCGGACGTGACGCTGGGCCGCGTCATCGAGCTGATCGGCCCGGCCTTCGCCATCGCCATGCTGGGCGCGATCGAATCGCTGCTCTCGGCCGTCGTCGCCGACGGCATGGCCGGCACGCGCCACGACTCGAACCAGGAACTGATCGGCCAGGGCCTGGCCAACATCGTCGCGCCGCTGTTCGGCGGCTTCGCGGCCACCGGCGCCATCGCCCGCACGGCGACCAACATCCGCAACGGCGGCAGCGGTCCGCTGGCCGGCATCGTCCACGTGCTGACCCTGGTGCTGGTGCTGCTCTTGCTGGCGCCGCTGGCGGTGCACGTGCCGCTGGCCGCGCTGGCCGCCATCCTCTTCGTCGTCGCCTGGAACATGAGCGACCTGCCGCACTGCCTGAAGATGCTGCGCCGCGCGCCGCCGGCCGACGTGGTGATCCTGCTCGTCACCTTCACGCTGACCGTCTTCGCCGACCTGGTGGTGGCCGTCAACATCGGCGTCATCCTGGCCACGCTGCACTTCATGCGCCGCATGGCCGCCAGCGTCGACGTGCAGCAACTGGGCGACGACGATCTGCGCGGCGAACTGGCGCAGAACGGCTTCGCGACGCTGCCGCCGGGGGTGCTGGTGTACGCCATCGAGGGGCCGATGTTCTTCGCCGCCGTGGAGAACTTCGAGCGCGCCCTGGCCATCACCCACACCGACCCGCGCGTGCTGATCGTGCGCCTGCGCTGGGTGCCCTTCATCGACCTCACCGGCCTGCAGACGCTGGAGGAGGTGATCCAGGACCTGCAGCGGCGCGGCGTGCGGGTCATGCTGAGCGAGCCGAATCCGCGCGTCGCCGCGAAGCTGGAGAAGGCCAAGCTGAATCCGCTGGTCGGGCCGCTGCAGATCTGCGCCACGCTGGGCGAGGCGCTCGCCCTGTGCCGCCCGGCGGCCCGGGCGCGCCGCCCGCAGCCCGAGGAACAGCCGCAATAGCGCCGCGGCCTCAGTCCTGCGCCGCCTCGGCCTCGTGGCGGCAGACGCACAGCTTGTTGCCGTCGGGGTCGCGGAAATACGCGCCGTAATAGTCCGCGTGGTACTCCGAGCGCAAGCCCGGCGCGCCCTCGCAGCGCCCGCCGTGGGCCAGCGCCAGGACGTGGCAGCGCGCGACGGCGGCGCGGCTGGGCGCCAGCAGGGCGACCATCTGCCCGTTCCCTGGCGCGGCGGCGGCGCCGTCGAAGGGCCTGCCGATCAGCAGCAGCGGACGCGCCGCGTCGGCCCCGACCCAGCCCGCCCAGGGCTTGCCGGCATCGCTGAATTTCAGGCGCAAGCCCAGCTCCGCCATCAAGGGCGTGTAAAAGCCCAGGGCGCGCTGGAAATCGTCTATGCCGATGAAAACGTGGGAAAACATCTGTCGACTCCTCTTCAGGTAAAGCCGGGCCGGGCCTGGCCCGATCGGCCTATATTACGGCGCAAAGGCGTTAGCCGGCCGGCTGCGGCGCGCCTAAAATCCAGTCATTCTAACTCTGGAGTTGCAGCATGATCCCCGAAGACATCCTGGCCGACGGCCAACAATACCTCGATCTCGACGGCCTGCGCCTGCGCAAGGGCTCGGTCGCCGCCTTCATGGCCAACGTCCTGCTGCTCGACGCGCCGGACTGCCTCCCGGCCGCGCGCGAGCGCGCCCGCGCCGACCTGCTCGACCTGCTGCCCGGCCTGCGCGCGCTGGGCCTGTTCGAGGTCTTCACGCTGAAGTCGGCCGCCGCGCAGGCCATCGTCGACGCGGCGCCCGGCCCGCGCCGGGTTTAGCGGGAAGCCTTGACCAGGGCGGCGGCGTCGCGGAACAATTGCGGATAGGCGGAGGCGCAGGCCGCTCTTTCGAGGGCGATGCGGCGCCGGTTCTCCTCCAGCGTGGCCGGCGTGAGCGGGAAACCCAGCGCGCCGTCCGCCGCGCCGCGCGCCAGGATGCGCGCCAGCACCAGCTCGCCCAGCGCCGGCTTGAAATGGCCCGCCTCCCAGTACCAGCGCGTGCTGCTGGCGGTGTCGCCCTTGGCCGGTATGGTTTCGCACTGGTAGGCCGAATAGCCGCTGAAGTCCCACAGCGTGATGCGCGCGCGCGGGTGCGCGATGGCGGCGGCGGCCACCTCGCCCGCCAGCAGCGCCTTCCACTGCTCGAAGGCGGGCCACAGGCCGGCGCCCTCGAACAGCGCCAGGATCTGCGCGTGATAGGGGTAGATGACCAGCTCGACGTCGACGCCATCCTCGCCCAGGCCGGCGAAGATGGCGCGCAATTCCTCCACGTCGGGGTTGCCGCCGCCGTGCGCCGGCGCCAGGCCGCGCGGCTTGCGCAGATAGCCTCTGGCGTTTTCGGCGGCGCGTTGCTGGAAGATGTCGTAGTAGCCGCCGGCGCGCGCGAAGGCGGCATATTCGAGTAGCGGGTTGAAGCCGCGCGCGGTCATGCTTTCCGGCTCGGCCTGGCGCTGTATGCGCAGCGTGCCCAGCGCGTCGGCCAGCGCGTCGAGCGAAAACAGGCTCTCGAGCTGCCAGCGCCAGGCGTCGACGGGATGCGCGGCGCGGCGCGCCGGCGCCGGCGCCGGCGGCAGCGCCGGGTCGAGCAGGAAGTCGAGGAACTCCACCCCCAGCAGCAGCACGGCGGGCCGCTGGCCGGCCGCGCGCAGCGAGTCCAGCTGGCTGCGCGCAGTGGCGATGCCGCTGCCGGAGATGGCCAGGTTATAGGCCGAATAACCGCGCGCGGAAAAATACTCGGGATCGAAGCCGATCTCGGCGCGCGAATTGCCCAGCATCAGGACGTTGGCGCGCACCGCCCCGGCGCCGCGCAGCTTGATTTCTTCCTGAAAACGCGCCGGCGCCGGCTTGACGCTGTTGAAACCGGGCCGCTCGACCAGGCGATACAGGCGGTACGGATCGACCAGCAGCACCAGCAACATGCTCAACGCCGCGCCGGCGCCGAGCGCCGCGCCGGCCTGGCGCAGGAAACGCGCGTATTCTCCCCGCTTCGCCATCGCCCCCCCTAGAATTGAAAGTACAGAAATTCGGCCGGCCGCCCCAGCGAGAGCAGGCTGCCCAGCGTGATGAGGCCGATCCAGACGGCCCAGCCGCGCGTCGGCCGCCAGGTCAGCGCGCGCGCCACGGCGCCGCGGGCGGCGTCCAGGCCGCGCCGGTACTCGAGCGCCGGGGCGCAGCGGTCCATGATTTGCTGCGTGTTCGGCAGCAGGAAACTGAGCGCGGCGGCCAGCAGGACCCAGGCGTAGGTCTGCAGGAAGCGCGTGCCGCCGCCCAGGTAGAAGCTGACGCCCCACTGCTCGAGCAGCGGCGCCAGCGCGCCCAGTTGCTGCGCCAGCGATTTCGGCAGCGCCACGCCGAAGCCGCCCGACATGCCCAGCACGATCTGGCTGGCGCGGGCGAAGTCGGGGGCGCGGAAAAACACCCAGGCGTAGCAGACGGCGGCGAAGGTCAGCGGCCCGCTCACGCACGCCCAGGCGCGCGCCTGGCGGGGGAAGCCGATGCGCTGCGCCAGCCCTATCCAGGCGTGGTTGAGGCTCAGGTAGGCGCCGTGCAGCGCGCCCCAGACGACGAAATTCCAGCCGGCGCCGTGCCACAGGCCGCCCAACAACATCGTCAGCATCAGGTTCAGGTAGCGCCGCGGCGTGCCCTTGCGGCTGCCGCCCAGCGGCACGTAGAGATAGTCGCGCAGGAAGCGCGACAGGCTCATGTGCCAGCGGCGCCAGAATTCGATCATGTTCGTCGCCTTGTAGGGCGAGTTGAAGTTCAGCGGCAGGCGGATGCCGAACAGGCGCGAGACGCCGATGGCCATGTCGGAATAGGCCGAAAAGTCGAAATACAGCTGGAAGGCGTAGGCCAGCACGCCGCCCCAGGCCAGCAACAACTCGGGCGTGGCGCCTTTGTCGAAGAGGAAATTGGCGTGCCCGGCCAGGTTGTCGGCGATCAGCACCTTCTTCGCCAGGCCGATGGCGAAGATCGTCAGGCCGACGGCCAGATTGCGCGCCGACGGGCGGTAGCTGGCCGCGCGGGCGAATTGCGGCATCATTTCCTTGTGGTGCAGCACGGGGCCGGCGATCAGGTGCGGGAAGTAGGTGACGAAGAGCAGATAGTGCAGGAAGCGGCATTCCTTGACCTTGCCCTGGTAGGTGTCGACCAGGAAGGCGATCTGCGTGAAGGTGAAAAACGAGATGCCGATCGGCAGGATGACATGCAGCGCCGGCCAGCGCGCCGAGGCCAGCGCGTTGACGCCGGCGATGAGGAAGTCGGCGTACTTGAAATAGGCCAGCAGGAGCAGATTCGCCGCCACGGCCAGTACCAGCCAGCGCCGTTTGATCGCCGGCGCCGCGCGGCCCATGCGCCAGCCGGCCCAGTAGTTGAAGCCGATGGAGGCCAGCAGCAGCGGCACGTAGCGCACGCTCCACCAGCCGTAGAAGAGCAGCGAGGCCAGGGCCAGCGAGGCGGCGGCGGCGCTGTGGCTGCGCCGCGCCAGGGCGAAATACAGCGCCGCGCTGAGCGGCAGGAAGAGGAAGATGAAGGTGAAAGAGTTGAAGAGCATCGCGCCTCGCCTGACCGTATGCATGCGCCTGCGCCACGCCCGGCCGCGCGGGCGGTCGGATGCGCCGGCGTGCAGGATCCTCCGCCATTCTACGCAGATACGCGCGCGGCGAGTTGTTTTTTATCAAACATTTTCCGGACGGCGCGCAGGCCGGGTACAATCCAATTTTTCACCCCACCGCGCCCGCCCATGACCCTCGCCGCCACGCTACAACTCGTCGCCCCCGCGCCGGCCGACGCCGCCGAACTGCTCGCCTTCGAGCTCGCCAACCGGAGCTTCTTCGAAGCCTGGATCAACGCCCGCAGCGAGGCCTATTATTCGCTCGACGCCGTGGCCGCCGCCATCGAACAGGCCGGGCGCGAGCGGCGCGCCGACAACGCCTATCAATTCCTCGTCAAGGTCGACGGCGCCATCGTCGGCCGCGTCAACCTGAACGCCGTCACGCGGCGCTATTTCAACCGCGCCTCGCTGGGCTACCGCATGGCCGAGAGCGCCGCCGGCAAGGGCTACGCCAGCCGCGCCGTGGCGCTGGCGCTGCGCCACGGCTTCGAGGCCCTCGGCCTGTGGCGCGTCGAGGCCGACGTGCGCGCCGTCAACGGCGGCTCGCTGCGCGTGCTCGAACGCAACGGCTTCCAGGTCTACGGCAAGAGCGCGCGCAGCATGCGCATGCACGGCGCCTGGCACGACGTGCTGCACCTGGAGCTGCGCCGCGACGGCGAGAGCGAGTCCTACGAGGCCATCGACGCGCTGCTGCCGGCCTCGCAGCGACCGGCCGCCGAGGCCCATGCAGATCGCGCGGCGTCGATTTTGATCTAAGTCAAAAATAGGCGAATTAAGGCCGCGGACGGCCCGCCGCGGACCGTTTTCCTCAGGAAATCGGCCGTTTGCGCCGGGGTCGTTTTGCTAGAATGACATTCGGACTGAATGGCGATCCATCCCGGATCGGACTGTATTCGGCGACGCACAAGCAAGACGCGCTTTCAATTCATTGGAGCTATTTACATGACTAAGAACAACATCAAGGCCTATCTGGTCGGCGGCGGCATCGGTTCCCTGGCGGCGGCCGCCTTCATGCTGCGCGACGGCGGCATCGCCGGCGCCGACATCACCATCTTCGAAGCGGCGCCGTTGGGCGGCGGCAGCCTGGACGGCGGCGGCCACGCCGAGCGCGGCTACACCCTGCGCGGCGGGCGCATGCTCACCACCGACAACTACGAATGCACTTGGGACTTGTTCAAGTCGATTCCCTCGCTCAGCCAGCCGGGCCATTCGGTGTACCAGGAAACCATCGCCTTCAACGAGGTCAACATCCCCCATTCGATGGCGCGCCTGGTCGACCAGAACCGCTTCAAGGTCGATGTCAGCAGCATGGGCTTCAGCATGCAGGACCGCCTCGAACTGCTGAAACTGACCGAGGCCGACGAGGCCGCGCTGGGCAGCAGTTGCATCACCGACTGGCTCTCGCCGGACTTCTTCAAGACCGAATTCTGGTTCATGTGGGCCACCACCTTCGCCTTCCAGCCATGGCACAGCGCGGTCGAATTCAAGCGCTATCTGCACCGCTTCATGATGGAGTTCTCGCGCATCGAAACGCTGGCCGGCGTCAAGCGCACCATCTACAACCAATACGACTCGCTGGTGCGCCCGCTGATCGCCTGGCTGCAGGCGCAGGGCGTGAACTTCGTCATGGATTGCACCGTCACCGACTTCGACCTGGCGACCGTCGAGGGCAAGATCGCCGTCGCCGCCATCCATTGCCGCCGCAACGGCATCGATGAAGTGGTCGGCGTGGCCGAGGGCGACCTGGTCTTCTTCCAGAACGCCTCGATGACGGACGCCTCCAGCTACGGCACGATGAGCAGCGCGCCCGCCCAGCTGAACAAGCAGGACAGCGGCGGCTGGACGCTGTGGGAAAAACTGGCCGAGGGCCGGCCCGAGTTCGGCCGGCCGGCCGTGTTCAATTCCAGCATTCCGGAATCGTACTGGGCCTCGTTCACCGTGACGCTGAAGGACACGGCCTTCTTCGACCAGATGGAGAAATTCACCGGCAACGTCGCCGGCACGGGCGGCCTGGTGACGTTCAAGGATTCGAACTGGTTCATGTCGGTCGTGCTGGCGCACCAACCGCACTTCGCCGGCCAGCCGGACGGCGTGCAGGTGTTCTGGGGTTACGCCCTGCATCCCGACCGGGTCGGCAACTTCGTCGCCAAGCCCATGTCCGAGTGCAGCGGCGCGGAAATCCTGCGCGAGTTGTGCGGCCATTTGAACTTCGACCTGGCGACCACCATGTCCCAGGCCAACTGCATCCCCTGCCGCATGCCCTACATCACCAGCATGTTCATGCCGCGCGCCCCAGGCGACCGGCCGCTGCCGGTGCCGGCCAACTCGCACAACCTGGCCTTCATCAGCCAGTTCGTCGAGATCGCCGACGACGTCGTCTTCACGGTCGAGTACTCGGTGCGCGCCGCGCAAATGGCCGTGTATCAATTGCTGAAGATCGAGCGCGAAGTGCCGCCCATCCACGCCCACGACAAGTCGCTGAAGGTCAAGCTGGACGCGCTGATCAAGGCCTTCAAGTAAGCTCGCCGGCGCGCCGCGTGGTCAGGTCCGCTGTCGCTGGCAGCTGACCCGGCGCGGCGCGGCCGGCTACTTGCCCTTGTAGATGCCGGCCTCCAGGATCACGTCGCCGGCCTTGGAGAAATAGGTCGATTTCTTCTCGATGTTGCCGCTGCTCGGATTGTTGTAGCGGTAGTCCACCCAGCCGTGCCCCTTCGCCAGCGCCTGGTCGATGATTTCCTTGCGGAACAGCTTGCCGTCGGCGTCGGGCAACACCACCATGTTTTTGCCGACCAACTTGGGGTTGACGGGATGCGCCAGTTGCGTGCCGTCCAGCGCGCGCACGGCCAGGTAGATGTCGCCGTTGATGAACTCGGCGTTCTTGCCGTTGACGGCCTTGATCAGGGCCTCCTTGCCGTTCTTTTGCAAATAGACCGTGCCCTTCTCGACCATGGCGATGGCCGCCGCGGCGTCGTCGGCGGCCTTGGCCGGCGTCAGCGCCAGCAGCATGGCGCTGCCGGCAAGCATGCCGGCGATCAGTTTCCTCATATTCTTTCCCCTTGTGTGTTCAGGCAGGCAACAGCGCCGGCGTGTTCTTGCGTCCCGCCGCGTCCAATTGGAACACGCTCATCGATTCGATCAACAACTGCGCCTGCTCGTCCAGGCTTTCCGCGGCGGCCGCCGCCTGCTCGACCAGGGCCGAATTCTGCTGCGTCATCTGGTCCATTTGTATGATCGCCTGATTCACCTGCTCGATGCCGGCGGTCTGTTCCTGCGAGGCGCGCAGGATCTCGGCCATGATGATGGTGACGCCGCCTATGCTGGCGACGATCTCGTCCATCGACTTGCCGGCCGCGTCGACGAGCCGGTTGCCGCTGTCGACCTTTTGCACGCTGTCGGCGATCAGCGCCTTGATTTCCCGGGCCGCGCCGGCCGAGCGCTGCGCCAGATTGCGCACCTCCGAGGCGACCACGGCGAAGCCCCTGCCCTGCTCGCCGGCGCGGGCCGCCTCGACGGCCGCGTTCAGGGCCAGGATGTTGGTCTGGAAGGCGATGGCGTCGATGACGCCGATGATGTCGACGATCTTGCGCGAACTGTCGTTGATCTCGGCCATCGTCTGCACCACCCGCGCCACCACGCGTCCGCCGTCGACGGCGACGCCGGAGGCCTGCCGCACCCGCTCGTTGACCTGCTGCGCGTTGTCGGCGTTTTGCTTGACGGTGGAGGTGATCTGCTCCATCGAGGAGGCCGTCTCCTCCAGGCTCGAGGCCTGCGATTCGGTGCGCGCCGACAGGTCGGCGTTGCCGGCCGCGATGTCCTTGGCGGCGCCGCCGATGTTGTCGATATTTTGCCGCGCGTCGCCGACCAGCTTCATCAGGCTGTCGTTCATCTCCCGCAGCGCCCGCATCAACTGCCCCGTCTCGTTGTCGCCGGGCGGCGCGAAGCGCGTCGTCAGGTCGCCCCGGGCGACGCGCCGGGCGACGGCGATGGCCGCCGCCAGCGGCGCGCTGACCGAGCGGGCGATCAGCGCCTGCGCCAGCCCGGCCAGGCCGACCAGGGCCAGCATCGCCGCCAGCATCAGCCAGCGGGTGCGGCGCAGCTCGGCGATCTTGGCGTTGAGCATGGCTTCGAGCTCCTTGCCGGCCAACTGGTTGGCGGCGAACTGCGCGTCGATGGCCGCCGTCGTCGCCTTCACATAGTCGGCGCCGGGGTAGTCCAGCGTCTCGGGCAGGACGATCTTCTCGTTCGCCAGTTGCATCGTCGCGCCGGCCTGCGCGGCCAGCTCGCGCACCGCCGCGCCCAGCCTGCCGGCCAGGGCCGGATTCGCCGCGGCCGCCTTGTTGTAGGAATTCAGGGTCTGCGCCAGACGGTCCTGCACCCGCGCGATGATGCCCGACAGGATGAACTTGTCGGCCGCCGTCGCCGCCTTCTTCGCCAGCAGGCCGGCGCCCTTGGCGCGCATCTTGCCGAGCTCCTCGGTCAGATAGGGCAACTGGTAATACATGGACTGGATCAATTGATAGCTGTCCAGGTCAGGGTCCAGGCTCAGGCCGTAGTAATCGGCGATCAGGTCATTGACCTCGAGCAGCTTCGGCACCAGCGCCGTGTGCGCCGCGTAACTCTGCGGCACGTCGATGCGGCCGCCGGCGACGTTGACGCGCAACGCCTCCCAGTCCTGCCGGGCCGGCCGCCACGCCGCGCTGATGCCCTTGTTGCCCAGGCCGGCGACGATGCCGTCGAGCGCCGCGTAGGCCAGATCGGCCTCGCGCTGCTTGGCCGCGCGCCCCTCCCTGGCGGCGTCGACGCCGCCCAGCAGCAGCGCCGACAGGCCGCGGTGCTGCTGCGTCAGTTGCACCAGTCGCAGGCTGGCCGCGACCGGCGCCAGGCCGTCCGCCTCGAGCAGCGCGGCGTCCAGGTTCTTGCCGGCCTCGCGCAGATACATATACGTCGGGATGCTGGTCAGCAGCAGGGCGATGACGCTGATGATGGCGAACTTATGCCACAACAGCAAACGGTCCAGCAGAGAGGAAGCATTCACGATGGAACTCCTTGGCGGGCCGGACGCGGCGCCCCGAAGCAAGGGCGAAACTCCGTGGGCGGAGCCGGCGGCGACGCCCCCGGCCCTGCGCTCTTGGTTTGATATTCCACAACGCGGCAGCGGCGTGGGCGTGCTTCATTTCCCCACTATATTCTTTTCGCGCGGGACTGGATAGGACTCAATCGCGCGCCCGAAACGGCCTCCCCCCGCTCAACCACAAAACAGGCCGGGGGCTCGCTCAGAACTGCTCCCAGTCGCCCTCGCCGGCCGTCGACGGCGCGGGCGCGCGGGGCCGCGCCGCGGCGATCTCGTCCATCGTGCTGCCGGCCTGGCCCACCAGCTTGCTGCCGATGTCGACCTTCTCGACCGAATCGCCGATCAGCTCCTTGATTTCCTTGGCCGCCGCCGCCGAGCGCTGCGCCAGGTTGCGCACCTCCGAGGCCACCACCGCGAAGCCGCGCCCCTGCTCGCCGGCGCGCGCCGCTTCCACCGCCGCGTTCAGGGCCAGGATGTTGGTCTGGAAGGCGATGCCGTCGATGACGCCGATGATGTCGACGATCTTGCGCGAGGAGGCGTTGATGGAACCCATGGTGTCGACCACCTGGGCCACCACGGCGCCGCCCCTGCCGGCCACGTCCGAGGCCGAGGCCGCCAGCACATTGGCCTGCCGGGCGTTGTCGGCGTTCTGCTTGACGGTCGAGGTCAACTCCTCCATCGAGGAGGCGGTCTCCTCCAGCGAACTGGCCTGCTGCTCGGTGCGCGAGGACAGGTCCAGGTTGCCGCTGGCGATCTGCGCCGAGGCCGTGGCGATGGTGTCGGTGCCGGCGCGCACCTGGCCGACGATGCTTTGCAGGCTGTCGTTCATATCCTTCAGCGCCTGCATCAACTGGCCCGTCTCGTCCTGCGAAGCGACGACGATGCGGGCCGTCAGGTCGCCGTCGGCGACGCGGCGCGCCAGATGGACGGCGGCGTTCATCGGCCCGGTGATGCTGCGCGTCGAGAACCAGCCGGCGAACAGCGCCAGCGCGGCGGCCACCACGGCCAGCGTGGCGATCAGGAGGGTTGCCGTGGCGAAGGCCTCCTTGTTCAATTTCGCCTCCTCGTTCATCTTGCCGGACTGGAACTGCGCCATCTCGCTCAAGGCCGCGACATAGTTCCTCTCGGACTCGGCCACCTTGCCGCCCAGCAGGGCCTTCGCCTCGGCCAGCTTGCCCTCGCCCACCAGCGCCAGCAATTCGGTCTGCTTGGCCGCGTCCTTGCCGCGCGCGTCCAGGATCGCGGCCATGATCTCGCGCGCCCGGGGCGCGTTGATGACCTTGCCGAAAGCCTCCAGCGTTTCCTTGTTCTTGGCGCGGATGGCGCCCATCAGCTCGACCTGTTTCTTGACGCCCTCGGCGTCGCCGGCGATGACGGCGTCGCGCATGCGCTGGTGGATCAGCGCGACGTTGTACTTCACCTCGTTGATCATCACCACCTTGGCGTAGCGGTCCTCCAGCATATTGTTCACGCGCTGCTCGGCGCCGCGCATGCCGGACACGGCGATGGCGGCGATCGCCACCAGCAGCAGCACGACGAAACCGAAGGCCACGCCCAGCCGCGCGCCTATCTTCAAATTGGAAAATTTCATGCTCGTGCTCCCCCGGATGGATTGAATACAAGCGGCGCTCTGCGGCGCCCTGGCTACGTGAACAACGCTACGTCAACAACTTCTGCACCATGCCCATCTCGGCGCTCGACATCAGGCGTTCGATGTCCATCAGGATCAGCATGCGCTCGTCCACCACGCCCAGGCCGATCAGATGGTCGGTGTTGAGCGAGGACACCATGTCCGGCGCCGGCTTGATCTGCTCGGCCTTCAGCGTCGTCACGTCCGACACGCTGTCGACCACCATGCCCACCACATGGCCGCCGATGTTGAGGATGATGACGACGGTGAACTGGTCATAGGTCGGCGTGCCCAGGCCGAACTTGATGCGCATGTCGATGATGGGCACGATCACGCCGCGCAGATTGACGACACCCTTGATGAACTCGGGCGCGTGGGCGATCGCCGTGACCGCCTCGTAGCCGCGCAATTCCTGCACCTTCTGGATATCGATGCCGTACTCTTCCTTGCCCAGGGTGAAGGCGAGGAATTCCAGGCGGTGGACGGGCGGCGCGGTGTCGCGTTCGGGAGTGGAGGGCATGCTGTTCCTTTCGTCCGAGGGCACGGAGCATGAGGGGAAACGGACGCGGCGGCAGTGCGCTTGCGCGCCGCGCAAGCATTAGAAAACACTTAATATTTTTGCCAAAATACACACAGAACTTAGAGCAACATAAACCAATTATCGGCAAGAGTCCAGAGTTCTTGGTGCCCTCAAGCAATTGCGCAACGAAGCTTATTTGTCTGCCAGCTTTGCCTTTTTTGCCGCCATGACACTCCGGCAAGGCGGCCGGCGAAGCCGCCGCTCAGGCCGGCCCGCCGGCGGCCAGCAGGGCGCGCACCCGGGCGGCGTCGCGCGCCAGGCGTTCGCGCCGTCCCAGCGCGGCGAAGGGATTGAGGAAGCGCGTCAACTGGCGCCACAGCAGCAGCGGCGTGTCGCCGCGGCGGCGCGGGATGATGTGCAAATGCACATGCGGCACATGTTGGTTGGCGCCCTGCCCGTTGTTGAGTAGGAAATTGGTGGCGCGCACGGCGGCGTCGCCGCGCCAGGCCGCCGAGCAGCGCGCGCCGACACGAAACAGCTGCGCCACGCTCTCCTGCGGCAAGTCCTCGAGATGCTCGGCGTGGCGCAGCGCCACCACCAGCAGGTGGCCGCGCGTCAGCGGAAAGGCGTCCAGCAGGACCACGCAGTGGGCGTCGCGGTGGACGATGTCGGCGACGACGCGCCCGGCCAGGATGGCGCAAAAGACGCAGTGTTCCGTATCGTGGTTCATGGCTTCCGATCTTATAATTAATGCAATGAAGCCATGATAGAACAAGGCGCCGCGCGCCGCCAGCTCAGGTCAGGTCAGGTCAGGCGCCTGCGGAACAGCCAGGCCGCCAGCGGCAGGGTCAGCAGCGCCATCAGGGCCAGCGGCCAGATGTCGTCCAGCACCGCGCCCAGGCCCACCCCCTCCAGATAGACGCGCTGCACCAGGTCGACGGCGTAGCGCAGGGGATTCAGGCGCGTCAGCGCCTGCATCGGCGCCGGCATATTGCGCACCGGCGTGGTCAGGCCCGACAACAGCACCATCGGCATCAGCAGCACGAAGGTGTACAGCATGGCCTGCTGCATGTTCGCCGCCAGCGCCGAGATCGACAGGCCCAGCCCGACGCTGGCGACGGTGAACAGCAGCAGCCCGGCGTACAGCGTCGGCGCCGAGCCGGCCAGCGGCACCTTGAACCAGAACAGCGCGATGAGCAGCACGATGCTGGCCTGCGCCATGCCGATCAGCACCGGCGGCAGAGCCTTGCCGAGCATGATTTGCGCCGGGCTGAGCGGCGTCACCAGCAACTGGTCGAAGGTGCCCTGCTCGCGCTCGCGCGCCACCGACAGCGCCGTCAGCATCAGCGTCTGCAGCATGCTCAGCGAGGCGATCAGTCCCGGCAGGATGTTCCAGCGCGTCTCCAGGTTCGGGTTGTACCAGGCGCGCGTCTCGACGCGCAGGGCGGCGCCGGCGCCGCGCTCCTCGTTGAAGGCGGCCACCACGCTGCCCACGTAGGCGGCCGCCGTGCCGGCCGTGTTCGAGTTGCGCGCGTCGAGTATCAACTGCAGCGGCGCCGCCTCGCCGGCCGCCAGTTGCTGCGCGAAGCGGGGGCCGATCTGCAGCACGAACAGGGCGTCGCCGGCGTCGATGACGGCGCCGATCTCTTGCTGGGTGCGCAGCTCGGCGACGCGCCGGAAGATGCCGTTGCCCTCCATCTTCGCCACCAGGGCGACCGAGGCCGGGCTGCGGCTCTGGTCGAGCAGCGCGTAGGAGGCCTGGTTCAGGTCATAGCTGGCGGCGTAGCCGAACAGCACCGTCTGCACCAGCACCGGCATCAACAGGATGACGCGGCTGCCCGGGTCCTTCAGCACGGCCAGCAGCTCCTTGCGGCAGAGGAAAAACAGGGCGATCAGGTAGTGGCGCATGGCTCAGTCCAGACTCTTGCGCGTGGCCCGGCGCGCCAGCGCCAGCAGCAGCACGGCGTAGGCGGCCAACACCGCGCCGTGGTGGGCGATCAGGGGCCAGTTGTTGCCCGACAGGAGAAGGGTCTTCAACAGTTCGATGTAATAGGTGGCCGGCAGCAGGTGGCCCACCAGGCGGATCGGCGCCGGCACGCTGCGCAGGTCGAACAGGAAGCCGGACAGCATCAGCGCCGGCATGAAGCTGAGCACCAGCGCGAACTGGCTGGCCAGGAACTGGCTCCTGGTGGCCGCCGAGATGACCAGGCCCAGGCCCAGCGCGACCAGCAGGTAGAGCATGGAGACGAGGACGATCAGCGCCAGCGAGCCGACCATCGGCACGGCGAACAGGAAGCGCGCCGCCAGCAGGCACAGCGCCAGCCCCACCATGCCGACGCAGAAATAGGGGATGACCTTGCCGAGCAGGATTTCGCTGGGCCGCACCGGCGTCACGAACAGCGCCTCCAGCGTGCCGCGCTCCCATTCGCGCGCCATCACCAGCGCCGTCAGGAAGGCGCCCACCAGGGTCATGATCAGCACGATCAGGCCGGGCACCAGATACCAGGTGCTGGTGTTGGCGGAATTGAACCACAGGCGCTGCTCGACGACGACGCGGCCCGGCGCCGCCTCCGCCGCGGCGGAGCGCTCGGCGCGGCGCAGCGCCGGCTGGGCCAGCGCGCCCTGCACATAGCCGGCGACGATGCGGGCGCGGTTGGCGTCGGCGCCGTGCAGTATCAGCTGCGCGGCGCCCTGCCCGGCCGCCTGGCGGGCGGAGAAATCGCCGCGCAGGCGCACGATGGCGTCGACGCGGCGCGCCCGCATCAACTCCTCGGCCTCGCGCATCGAGGGCAGCAGCGCGGCGGAAAAATAGGGCGAGCGCAGCAGGCCGGAGACGGCCTCGCGCGCCTGCGGCGCGGCGTCCTCCAGCACCACGGCGATGGGCGCGTTGCGGACGTCGAGCGACAGGCCGTAGCCGAACAGCAGGATCAGCACGATGGGCAGGACGATGCCGATGGCCAGGTTGCCGGGGTCGCGCAGGAGCTGGCGGAACTCCTTGCGCAGCAGCGCCCGCAGGCGCATGCCGAAACCCGCCGACAGGCCATGCATGCTCACGCGGCCGCCGCCAGCGCGCGCTCGCGCTCGACGATGGCGATGAAGGCCGCGTCCATGTCGGCCACGTCGCCGCCCTGGCGGCGCACCTCCCGCGGCGTGCCCAGCGCCAGCACGCGGCCGGCGTCCTGGATGACGATGCGGTCGCAGTACTCGGCCTCCTCCATGAAATGGGTGGTGATGATGACCGTCGTGCCGGCCGCCGCCAGGGCCGTGATGCGGCGCCAGAAGGCGCGCCGCGCCAGCGGATCGGCGCCGCTGGTGGGCTCGTCGAGGAAGAGGATTTCCGGTTCGTGCAGCAGCGCCGCCGCCATCGCCAGGCGCTGCTTGAAACCGCCCGGCAGGTGGCCGCTGGGCGTGTGCTCCCGCCCCTCCAGGGCGAATTCGCGCAGCACGGCCGAGACGCGCGCGGCCAGCGCCTTGCCGTACAGGCCGTAGGCGCCGCCGAAGAACTGCAGGTTCTCCAGCACCGACAGGGTGCCGTACAGCGCGAACTTTTGCGCCACGTAGCCGATCTTGCGGCGCGCCTCGGCGCGCGCGTGGCGCAGGTCGACGCCGGCCACGCGCAGATAGCCGCTGCTGGCCGGCAGCAGGCCGCACAACATGCGGAAGGTGGTCGTCTTGCCGGCGCCGTTCGGACCGAGCAGGCCGAAGATCTCGCCGCGGCGCACCGCGAAGGAGGTGCTGTCGACGGCCGTGAAGGCGCCGAAACGGCGCACCAGTTCGCGCACCTCGATCACCACTTCGCCGTTCGCCGGGGCGGCGGGCGGCGCGGCGACGGCGGGCGGCGCCCCGTCCGTGGCGCGCAGCAGGGTCATGAAGCCGTCCTCCAGGCCCGCCTCGGCCGGCTCGACGGTGGCGCCGGCCAGCAGCGCGGCGGACGGCGCGGCGCGGCGGATCAGGCGCACCCGGCCGCCCTGCGGCACCGCGTCTATGGTCTCGGGATCGTCGAGCAGGCGCGCCTGCAGGGTGCGGGCGGGCTCGCCGCCGGCCGGCGTCGCCAGGTAGACCAGGCCGGCGGCGCCGGCGCGCAACTGCGCCGGGCTGCCCTGCGCCAGCAGGCGCCCGGCGCGCAGCACCAGCACCCGCTCGCAGCGCTGCGCCTCGTCCATATAGGCGGTGCTGACGATGACGCTCAGGCCCTCCTCGCCGACCAGTTGCTGGATGATTTGCCACAGTTCCCGGCGCGACAAAGGATCGACGCCCACGCTCGGCTCGTCGAGCAGCAGCAATTCCGGCGAGCGCACCAGCGCGCAGGCCAGGCCCAGCTTCTGCTTCATGCCGCCCGACAGCTGGCCGGCCGGGCGCGTCGTGAAGCGCGCCAGGTCCGTCATGTGCAGCAGGCGCGCGTAGCGCTCGCGGCGCGCCGCCGCCGGCACGCCGTGCAGGTCGGCGTACAGGTCGAGGTTTTCCCGCACCGACAAATCCTCGTACAGGCCGAAGCGCTGCGGCATGTAACTGATGCGGTTCTGGATCGCCTGGGCCTGCGTGGCCGCGTCCAGGCCCAGCACCGCCAGACTGCCGGCGTCGGCCGTCATCAGGCCGGCGGCCAGGCGCAGCAGCGTGGTCTTGCCGGCGCCGTCGGGCCCGACCAGGGCCGTCAGCGTGCCGGCCGCGATCTCCAGCGTCACCCCGTCCAGCGCGGCCAGCTTGCCCTTGCCGCCCGGCGCGGCGAAGCTCTTGCACAGGCCCACCGCCGCCAGCGCCGGCGCGCTCATCGCGGCGCGCCGGCGGCGAAGCGCACCGTCGCCGGCATCCCCAGGCGCAACTGGTCGCGCGGATCGTCGACCTCGACGCGCACCTCGTACACCAGGCTGGTGCGCAAGTCCTCCGTCTGCACCGTCTTCGGCGTGAACTCGGCCACCGAGGAGATGTAGCCGAGGCGGCCGGCGACGGGCGCCTCCGGATGGCTGTCGCTGCTGACGCGCGCCGCCATGCCCGGCTTGAGCAGGCCCAGCTCGCTCTCGCGGACATAGGCGCGCACCCACTTCGGATCGTTGATCGCCAGCGCGTAGACGGGCTTTTGCGGACTGGCCATGTCGCCCGGTTCGAGCAGGCGGCTGCGCACCACGCCATCGACCGGCGACTTCAGCACCAGTTGTCCGAGGCGATGGCGCAGCAGCGCCAACTGGGCCGCGCCAGCGTCGAGCTGGGCCTGCGCCTCCGCCAGCTCCTCGCGGCGCGGCCCGGCCACGCGCAGCGCCAGGGTCTGCCGCGCGCCGTCGGCGGCGGCGGCGGCGACGCGCAGGCGCGTGGCGGCGCCGTCGACATCCTGGGCGCTGACGGCGAAACCACCCGCCTCGGCGTTGGCGCCGCGCAGGCGGCGCAATTGCTGGCCGGCGTTCTCCTCCTCGGCGCGCGCCGAACGCAGCGCCGCGCGCGCCTGCTCCAGCTCCTCGGGACGCGCACCGTTGCGCAAGCGGCGCAGGACTTGCTCGCGCACCGCCCACTGCGCCTGGGCCTGCGCCACCTCCAGCGTCAGGGCGGCCGGATCGAGTTCGCCCAGCACCTGGCCGGCGCGCACCCGCTCACCCTCGCGCGCGGCGAGGCGGACGATGCGTTCGCTGCCGTTGAAAGCCAGCGACACCTGGCGCAGATCCACGTTACCATACAGGACCAACCCGGCCTCGGCGGGCGGGCGCTGCGCCAGATACCAGGCCAGCCCAAGGCCGGCGGCCAGCGCCACGGCGGCCAGGCCGAGCAGTTTTTTGTTCATGTCAGATTTCCCATCCTCGGCGCCAGGCGGGCGCGGCCATGGCTTCAATTCTAATTTGAATTTGAACGATGTTCAATATACCATTCGGAGTATGAACCCTGTCCTTCCCAAGACGATGCGCCCAAGCATACGCGGTCCCAGCGCGCATGGGGGCGCGACACGCCAGCACATCCTCGCCGTGGCCGGCCCGCTGTTCGCCGCCGGCGGTTACGAAGGCATCACCAGCAAGGAAGTCTGCACGGCGGCCGGCGCCAATCTGGCCGCCGTCAACTACCACTTCGGCAGCCGCGAAGGCTTGTACGCGGCCGTGCTGATCGAAGCCCACCGGCGCCTGCTGAGCCGCGCGGCGCTGGAGGACATCGCCGCCGGTCCGGGTGACGCGCGCGCCAAGCTGGGCCGCATCATCGACGGCTTGCTCGAAGGCATGGGCAGCGAGGGCTGGCACCTGCGCCTCTTCATGCGCGAACTGCTCGCCCCCACGCCGACGCTGGGCGCCGTCCTGCTCCAGGAAGTGGCGCCGAAACTGGCCATCCTCACCGCCCTGCTGGCCGAGGCCGGCGGCATGGCGGCGGACGAGCCGCGCGTGGCGCGCTGCTTCCTGAGCGCCTTTGCCCCCTGCATGTTGCTGCTGTTGGCCGACACACACCTCCTCAGCCGCGTCATGGGCGACGTCTGGCAAGACCCCGCCGCCTTGTCGCGCCACCTGAAAACCTTCGCCCTCGCCGGCCTCGACGCCATCGCCGCGTCCTGAAACGGGCGATTTGCGTTAGTATCCAGCGATGATGCTTGCCCTCCCTCTACGCCTGCTGCCGGGCCAGGACCTGCGCGCCGCGCTGCAAACGGTGCTGCTGGAACACGGCCTCGCCGCCGCCTTCGTCGTGCAGGGCATCGGCAGCCTGAGCGTGGCGCAATTGCGCCTGGCCGGGGCCAGCCAGGCCACGACATTGCGCGGCGACCTGGAGATCCTGACGCTGGCCGGCACGCTCTCGCCCGACGGCGCGCATCTGCACATGGCGCTGGCCGACGCGCAGGGGCGCGTCACGGGCGGCCACGTCGGCGCCGGCTGCATCGTGCGCACGACGGCGGAAATTCTGCTGGCCCTGTTGCCGGAGCAGCGGTTTTCGCGCCGGCCCGATCCGACCACCGGTTTCGCCGAACTGGCCATCGCCGCGCGCGCGGCGCCGCCATGACGCCGGACGCGGCGGACGCCGTCGGCGAACTGCTGGATCTGTTCGAACGCTATCCCAAGGTCCTGCTGCTGAGCGGAGCCGGCATCAGCACGGCCTCCGGCATTCCCGCCTACCGCGACCGCGACGGCGCGCGGCGCGGCAACGCCCCCGTGCAGGGTCCGGAGTTCCGTCGCGACGAGGCGCTGCGGCGGCGCTATTGGGCGCGCAGCATGGTCGGCTGGCCAACGCTGGCGCGCGCCGAACCGAACGATGCCCACCGCGCCGTCGCCGCGCTGCAGGCGCAGGGAAGGCTGACCGGCCTGGTGACGCAGAACGTCGACGGCCTGCACCAGCGCGCCGGCAGCGCCGCCGTCGTCGAGCTGCACGGCAGCATCCACGCCGTCGTCTGCCTCGCTTGCGGGGCGCGCCACACGCGCCGCGCCGTGCAGGCGCAACTGGAGCGCGACAATCCGCGCATGGCCGCCGCCGAAGCGCCCGCCGCGCCCGACGGCGACGCCCACCTGGAGCCGGATCATCTGAGCGACTTCCGCACGCCCCGCTGCGCGCAATGCGCCGGCACGCTGCAACCCGACGTGGTCTTCTTCGGCGACGGCGTGCCGGCCGCCTCCGCCGCCGCGGCGCGGCAATTGCTGGCCGAGGCCGACGCCCTGCTCGTGGTCGGCTCGTCGGTGATGGTGTACTCGAGTTTTCGCCTGTGCCGCATGGCCGCCGAGGCCGGCAAGCCGGTGGCCGCCGTCAATCAGGGCCTGACGCGGGCCGACCATTTGCTGTCGTTCAAGACGGCGGCGCCGCTGGAAATCATCCTGCCGGCCCTGGCGCGCCGCCTCGCCGGGTAGACGCCGCAAGCGCGCCAGTCTGGCTATACTGTCGCCATTCGATAGGAGAAGCCATGCTGGAATTACTGAGCGAGCACGCCTGCCACGGCGGCGTGCAGCGTTTTTACCGCCACGAATCGCGCGCCATCGGCTTGCCGATGCGCTTTTCCGTGTTCTTGCCCGCCGCCGCCGCCGGGGCGCGCTTGCCGGCGCTGTTCTTCCTGGCCGGCCTGACCTGCACAGAGGAAACCTTCATGGTCAAGGCCGGCGCGCAGAAGTGCGCCGCCGCCGAGGGCATGATCCTGATCACCCCCGACACCAGCCCGCGCGGCGCCGGCATTCCCGGCGAGGCCGAGGCCTGGGATTTCGGCCTCGGCGCCGGCTTCTATGTCGACGCGACGCGGGCGCCGTGGCGGCGCCATTACCAGATGTACAGCTACATCCTCGAATTGCGCGAGTTGCTGCTCGCCGAACTACCGCTGGACGCGGAGCGCATCGGCATCTTCGGCCACTCGATGGGCGGGCACGGCGCGCTGACGCTGGCGCTGCGCAATCCGCAACTGTTCCGCTCGGTGTCGGCCTTCGCGCCCATCGCCGCGCCGACGCTTTGCCCATGGGGCAAGAAAGCCTTCGCCGGCTATCTGGGCGAGGATGAGGACGACTGGCAGCGCTACGACGCCAGCGTGCTGATGGCCGGCATGCACCGGCCCTTCCCCGCCGGCATCCTGATCGACCAGGGCCTGGCCGACAAATTCCTCAACGAGCAACTCTATCCCGAGGTGTTCGAAGCGGCCTGCCGCGCCGCCGGCCAGCCGCTGCAGCTGCGCCGCCACGCCGGCTACGACCACGGCTACTACTTCATCGCCACCTTCATCGACGAGCACCTGCGTTTCCACAAGCGGGCGCTGACGCCGGCCGCAAGCTAAGTCCCCTCACGAGGCCTTGCCGGCGAAATGGCGCGTCAACCAGCTCTTGGCCAGCGCCGTGACGGCGTCCAGCGCGACCGCATCGTCGAGCCGGGCGCCGGCGCCGTTGATCACTTCGAGTTGCGCGTCGCCCGGCAGGGCCGAGAAGGCCATGCGGTTCAGGCCGATGCCGTCGTTGTCGAGTCCGCCGACGATGAGCAGGGTGGGCGCGCTGACCTTTTCCAGCGCGGGGCGGCCCGCCATGTCCGGCCGGCCGCCCCGCGAGACCACGGCGGCGATGTCCTTGCCGCGCCAGGCCGCCAGTTGCAGCGCGGCCGCCGCGCCGGTGCCGGCGCCGAACAGGGCCAGCGGCAAGGCGCGCGTGCCGGCCTGCAGCCCCAGCCAGGCGGCCGCCTTGTCCAGCCTTTGCGTCAGCACGGTGATGTCGGAGCGGGTGTAGAAATCCTTTTCCTCCTGGTCGCTGAGCGGCTCCAGTTGCAGCGTGCCCATGCCGGCCGCCTGCAGCGCGGCGGCGATGCGCTCGTTGCCCGCGCTGGCGTGGCCGCCGGCCTTGCCGTTGGCGAACAGCACCACGCCCATCGCATGCTCCGGCAGCGCCAGCGCGCCGTGCATGACCACTCCGTCCGCTTCGATCTTGATCAGTTGCTCGTCCATCACAGCCCCCTAGTGTGCGCCCTCATATTGTCCGAACCGCGTTTTAATTATCACATAACCATGCCCGCGCCGCTGCGCGTTTATCGGCCGCCCAGCCGGGTTTTCGGCGCGCCGTATAATTTGCTTCCCCAACGTCAAGGACGGTCCCCCTCATGCATACCGTCACCATCATCCTGATCCTCGTGCTGGCCGTCGTGCTGTGCGGCTTCGCGGCGCGCCTGCGCTGGCTCAGCGTGCCGCTGCCGCTGATCCAGATCGGCGCCGGCACCGCCCTCGCCTCGCTGTTCGGCATGCAGTTGCCGCTCGATCCGGAGATCTTCTTCCTGCTCTTCATCCCGCCCCTGCTCTTCCTCGACGGCTGGCGCATTCCCAAGGGCGCCTTTTTCAACGACGCCGGCCCCATCCTGACGCTGGCCATCGGCCTGGTCCTGTTCACCGTGCTGGGCATGGGCTTCTTCATCGACTGGCTGATACCGGCCGTGCCGCTGGCCGTGGCCTTCGCGCTGGGGGCCATCCTGTCGCCCACCGATCCGGTGGCCGTGACGGCCATCGCCGCCGGCAATCCGGTGCCGGCGCGCCTGATGCACATCCTCGAGGGCGAGTCGCTGCTCAACGACGCCTCCGGCCTGGTCTGCTTCCGCTTCGCCGTCGGCGCCGCCGTCACCGGCAGCTTCTCGCTGCACAAGGCCGCCCTCACCTTCCTGCAGGCGGCCGGCGGCGGCATCCTCGTCGGCCTGGCCATCGCCTGGGGCGTCGGCCTGGTCAACCGCTGGCTGGTGGCGCGGGTCGGCGAGGAGCCGGGCCTGCAGATCCTCATCAGCATCCTGATCCCCTTCGCCGCCTACCTGGGCGCCGAGGAAATCCACGGCTCGGGCATCCTGGCGGCGGCCGCCGCCGGCGTCTCCATGCATTACGCCGACCTGATCGGCCGGCCGCTGGCGGCCACGCGGGTGCAGCGCAACGCCGTCTGGGACACCGTGCAATTGCTGCTCAACGGCGTCATCTTCGTCATGCTGGGCGCGCAATTGCCGGCCACCATAGCCAACCTGCCGGCGGCGGCCGTCGACGTCGGCGTCGGCAGCGCCTGGAAGCTGCCCCTGTACGTCGTCGCCATCACGGCCGGCCTGATTTTCCTGCGCTTCTTCTGGGTGCTGGTGTCGATGCGCGTGACCCTGTTCCGCCAGCGCGGCAACGAGGCCGCGCCGCGCCGGCCCGGCCTGCGCCTGCTGCTGGTGGCCTCGCTGGCCGGGGTGCGCGGCGCGCTGACGCTGGCCGGCATCCTGACCCTGCCGCTGCTGCTGCCCGACGGCAGCCGCTTCCCGGCGCGCGAACTGGTGATCTTCCTCGCCATGGGGGTGATCCTGCTGTCGCTGCTGGTGGCCAGCGTGGCCCTGCCGCCGCTCACCCGCGGCCTGGTCTTCGCGCCGCCGGCGCAACGCTCGGACGAGGAGCGCGACGCGCGCGGCGCCGCCGCCCAGGCGGCCATCCTGCGCATCGAGCAAGCCTGCGCCGGCAAGGACGCCGAAGCGGACGCCGAACCGGACGTGCGCGCCGAGGCGGCCACGCGCATGATCGACGCCTACCGGCGCCGCATCGCCTACGGCGAGAGCAGCAACGACGAGGCGGCCCAGTTGCGCCGCCTGGCCAAGGCCGAGCGGGCGCTGCGCCGACTGGCCCTGGGCGCGGAACGCGACGAATTGTTCCGCCGCCGCATGGCCGGCGAACTCGACGACGCCATCCACCAGCGCCTGCTGCACGAGATCGACCTGATCGAGGCCACCCTGCACGGCTAGCTCGGCAAGCCGCAAGCCGCTGGACCGCGTCGCGGCCGGAGCCGGCGGTTCGGCCGCCGCCGTGCCGGCGGCGCGCATTTTTCGGACGGCAACGCGCCGCCTCCAGTATGATAACGTTATCAACGACGCCTATTCGACCATGACTAAAAGCAGCAACGGGAAAAGCCGCGCCAGCGGCCGCAGCACTCTGGCCGAGGTGGCCGCGCGCGCCGGCGTGGCGACGATGACCGCCTCGCGCGCCATCAGCCAGCCGGACATGGTCTCGCCGGCCCTGCGCGCCCGCGTCGAACAGGCCGTCGCCGAACTGGCCTATGTGCCGAACCGGGCCGCCCGCGCGCTCGCCTCGGCCCAGTCCAACGTCATCGTCGTGCTCGTGCCCTCGCTGTCGAACGCCGTCTTCACGGCCGTGCTGGCCGGCATCCAGGACGCCCTCGACGCCGACAATTACCAGATCCTCATCGGCAACACGCGCTATTCCGACGCCGAGGAGGAAAAACTGCTCGGCATTTACCTGCAGTCCAACCCGGACGGCATCCTGCTCTCGGGCCTGAGCCACAGCCCGCGCGTGCAGCAGATGCTGGCCAGTTCGCGGGTGCCGGTGGTGTCGATGATGGACCTGGCCGGCGAGCCGCAGCAACTCTCGGTCGGCTTCTCGCAGCAGCAGGCCGGCCGGACCATGACGCGCTACCTGATCGACAAGGGCCACCGCCGCATCGCCTTCCTCGGCGCCCAGCGCGACGAACGCACGCTGAAGCGCGCCGAGGGCTACCGCCAGGCGATGCGCGAGGCCGGCCTGGCCGACGCGCGCCTGGAGTTGATGGTCGACGACCCGTCCACCATCGCCCTGGGCGCCGAACTGCTCGGGCGCATCCTGGCCAGCGTGCCCGACTGCGACGCCATCTTCTGCTGCAACGACGACCTGGCCCACGGCGCCATCTACCAGTGCCAGCGGCGCGGCATCGCCGTGCCGCAGCAACTGGCCATCTGCGGCTTCAACGACCTGCCCGCCTCGGCCTGGATGAACCCGGCGCTGACCACCATCGCCACGCCGCGCTACCGCATCGGCTTCGAGGCCGCGACCTTGTTGCGCTCAGTGATCAAGGGCGAGACGCCGGCCGCCACCCGCATCGACCTCGGCTTCACGCTGATGGCGCGCGAAAGCGCCTGAGGACAGGATTTTTCAGTCCGCGCAGCAAAAAACATGTACATTATCGCCACAGTTCCGTACAGTCGTGCCTGTCTGCGGCGTTTATCTCCGTCAAGACAGGAACGCGGCGACGCGAGACCGGCGCCGGCCTTGGCCGAAGCGCTGTTTTCCCGGGACTGCCCGGCATGCCCCGCAACATTTTTTATCCACGCACGAAGCGCTGTCAACGATAAGGCGGCCCGACCATGAACCGAAACCGCCCCCTCCCCGCCGCCGCGCGGCGCCTGCTGGCCTGCGCCTGCCTGGCCCTGCCGCTGTGCGGCGCCGCGCGCGCCGACCCGGGCGAGGCGCGGCGGGCCGCCGAAGTGGCCCAGGTGGTGCTGGGCATCAGCAGCTACGTGCGCTGGCCGGCGCCGCACGCCGAGATCCTGATCTGCCTGGTCGGCGCCACCCGCTACGCCGACGCCCTGCAGGACGGCCTGCCGGCCGGCGGCGGCCTGCGCCTGCGCGCCCTGCGCCTGAACGCGCCCAACGCCGCCGCGCTGGCCGACTGCCAGGCGCTGTACATAGGCGCGCTGGCCGACGCCGAGCGCGACCGGCTGTACGCGCTGATCATCGGCCAGCCCATCCTCGCCATCAGCGAGCCCATCGTCCCCTGCTCCGTGGCCAATATGTTCTGCCTGAAATTCCGCGACGCCCAAGTCAGTTTCGACGTCAATCTCGACGCCATCGCCCGCAGCGGTCTGCGCGTGCATCCGAACGCGCTGCGCATCGCCCGCCGCAACGGGGCGCAACCATGAGCGGACCGCGACAAACCAGCCGCCCCACGCTCGACAGCGTGCTGCGCCGCGCCCACCTGAGCGTGGCCTTGATCGCCGTCGTCACGGCCGGCCTGACCCTGACGGTCGCCGCCCTGGTGGCGCTGCGCGTGTACTCCGACCAGAACCTGCGCCTGGTGGCGCGCTCGATGAGCTACACGGTGGAGGCGGCCGTGGTCTTCAAGGACGCCGCCGCCGCGCAGGAGGCGCTGGCCCTGATCGGCGTCAACGAGGACATCGACCAGGCCCTCGTCAGCGACGCCGCCGGCGCGCCGCTGGCGCAGTGGCAGCGGCCGCAGGGCGGCGCGCGCTACCGCATCGAGCACGTGCTGACGGGCTGGATCATGCCGGCCTCGCTGAGCTTCCCGATCCAGCACGACCAGAGCGTCATCGGCACGATACGGCTGGTGCCGCACAGCCGCGGCCTGCTGCAGTTCCTCGTCAGCGGCCTGGCCTGCGTGCTGGCCGGCCTGCTGCTGAGCATCGTGGTCGCCGTGCGCCTGTCGCGCCGCCTCGAGGCCGACCTGACCGGGCCGCTGCGCGTCCTGGCCGCGACGGCGCACCGGGTGCGCGGCGAGCGCGCCTTCGGCCTGCGCGTGCCGCCCGCCGGGATCGCCGAGATCAACCAGATCAACGACGACTTCAACGCCCTGCTCGACGAGCTGCAAGCCTGGCAAAGCCACCTGCAGGACGAGAACGCGACGCTGTCGCACCGCGCCAACCACGACAGCCTGACCGGCCTGTCGAACCGCGCCCTGCTGGAAAGCGAACTGGCGCGCGCCATCGCCGAGGCGCGCGTGGTGGGCGCCAGCGTCGCCGTGCTGTTCCTCGACGGCGACCGCTTCAAGTACATCAACGACACCTTCGGCCACGCCGCCGGCGACCGCGTGCTGGTGACCATCGCCGCGCGCATCAAGCGCCAGTTGCGCGAGGGCGACTTGGTGGCGCGCCTGGGCGGCGACGAATTCGCCATCCTGCTGCGCCCGCTGCGCAGCGGCGCCGACGCCGTCGCCATCGCCGACAACATCCTCGCCGCCATGCGCGCGCCGATCGAACTGCCGGGCGGCGAGGCCATCCTCAGCTCCCTGAGCATAGGCGTGGCCGTCTATCCCGAACACGCCGGCGACCCGGTGGCCCTGCTGGGCGCCGCCGACGAGGCGATGTACCGCGCCAAACAAATCCAACGCGGCTCGCGCCATGTGGCGCGGCCGCTTCCACACCTCGAAGAAGGAAGTCATTGATGTCCCATTTCACCAAGCAACTGCGGCGGGCCGCCGCCGCCCTCGTCCTCGTCCTGCCGCTGTGCGCCTGCCAGACGGCGCCGGCCAGGGCTGGCCTGAACCCGCAACAGATCGCCGCGCTGCGCGAGCAGGGTTTCCAGCAGAGCGAGGACGGCTGGGAGCTGAGCTTCACCGACAAACTGCTGTTCGACGTCGACGCCTCCAGCCTGACGCCGGACAGCCGCGCGGCCATCGCCAAGATCAACGCCGCGCTGCACACGGTTGGCATCGAGCACATGCAGGTGGAAGGCCACACCGACACCTCCGGCAGCGACGCCTACAACGACAAACTGTCGCTGGCGCGCGCCAACGCCGTGGCCGACGCGATGAGCCAGGGCGGCACCGCGCGCGACAACATCCTGGCCCGCGGCATGGGCAAGGGCAAGCCGGTGGCCGACAACGGCAGCGCCGCCGGACGGGCCGAAAACCGCCGCGTCACCGTCATCGTCTCGGCGCCCTGAGTCCCCTCCGGCGCCGCGCCGGAGCGGCGCCGCCGCCTGAAGCGCCATGCCGCCGCCCGCCCCGGCCGGGCGGCGCGGCCACCATTCAAGACGCCGCGCCCCGGGCGTCGAAACACCCCTCTCCTCCCCCTGTCCCTCCGCAACAACAGCGCGCCGCTTTGCCGCGGTGCAGCATGGATTATTCTTTACAAATCGCTCCAAGCCGGTAGACTAGACTCAAATGTTAGCGCTATCATTTCCACCGAGACCAGCGGCGCAAGCCCAGACCAGAGCAAGCAAAAAAAACACATGAACAGTCAAATCCAGCCTTCCCCACCGTCCTCCGGCGCGCCCCGGCGCTGGGTCGTCATGGGCGTCAGCGGTTGCGGCAAGAGCTCCATCGGCCAGTTGCTGGCGACGGCGCTGGGCGCGCCCTACCTCGAGGGCGACCTCTACCACCCGCCCGAGAACGTCGCCAAGATGGCCGCCGGCATTCCCCTCGACGACGCCGACCGCGCCGGCTGGCTGGCCCGGCTGCAGGCGGAAATCGCCGCCGCGCGCGCCGCCGGCGGCGCGCTGGTGCTGTCCTGCTCGGCGCTGAAGCGGCCTTACCGCGACCTGCTGCGCGGCGCCGATCCGGAGCTCGCCTTCGTCCACCTGGACGGCGCGCGCGCCCTGATCGCCGCGCGCATGCAGGCCCGCCCCAACCATTACATGCCGCTCTCGCTGCTCGACAGCCAGTTGCGCGACCTGCAAGCCCTGCAGCCAGACGAGCGCGGCATCCGCCTCGACATCGGCAAGGAGCCGCAAGCCCTGATCGCCGACATATTGCAGTTCCAGGGTTCGCACAGAACGAACCTTTCACCACCACAAAAGGAGACACCATGAGCATCCCCGCGCAACAGAACATTCCCGTGCAACAGAAAATCCCCCGCCGCCGCTGGGGCATAGGCGCCCTGCTCGGCGTCGGCGTGCTGATCAACTACATCGACCGCATCGGCCTGTCCGTGGCCGCGCCGCAGATCCAGGAACAATTCCAGCTGACGGCAGTGCAGCTGGGCCTGCTGTTCAGCGCCTTCGCCTGGTCGTATTCGATCCTGCAGATTCCCGTCGGCATGGTGCTGGACCGCTTCGGCCCCACCCGCGTCGGCCGCTGGGGCGCCTTCCTGTGGGGCGTCGCCTCGACCATCACCGCCTTCTCCAGCGGCTTCGCCGGCATCTTCGTGGCCCGCATCCTGCTCGGCGTGGCCGAGGCGCCGGCCTTCCCGGTCAGCTCGAAAGCCACCGGCTACTGGTTCCCCCGCCATGAACGGGGCCTGGCCACGGCGATCTTCGACGCCGCCGCCAAGTTCTCCAACGTCATCGGCGTGCCCCTGATCGCCATCACCATCGTCACCTTCGGCTGGCGCTGGGGCTTCGGCATCACCGCCGTGCTCAGTTTCCTGTACTTCATCGCCTTCTACGCCCTGTACCGCGATCCCAGCGCCGACACCAAGCTGACCAAGGCCGAACACGCCTACATCATCGACGGCGGCGCCGCGCCCGAAGGCCCGGCCAGCGGCGGCGCCATGAACATGCTGGGCTACCTCTTGCGCCAGCGCAAAGTGTGGGGCCTGACCATCGGTTTCGCCGCCTACGGTTACTCCTTCTACCTGTTCCTGACCTGGTTGCCCGGCTACCTGGTGCAGACCATGCACATGAGCATACTGAAATCGGCCGGTTTCGCCGCCATCCCCTGGGCCTTCGCGACGCTGACCGACCTGTTCGTCGGCGGCTGGCTGATCGACCGCCTGGTCTCGCGCGGCTGCGACGAATCGAAGGTGCGCAAGAGCGTGCTGATCGTCGGCATGCTGTTCGGCCTGGCCGTCTTCGGCGCCACCCAGACCACCGACCCGGTGTGGGCCATCTTCTGGATCTCCATCGCCTTGGGCGGCCTAGCCTCGGCGGCGCCGGTGGGCTGGTCGCTGCCCTCGCTGATCGCCCCCAAGGGCGGCGCCGGCACCATCGGCGGCATCATGAACTTCGCCAACAACCTGATGGGCGCGGCGGCCCCCATCGTGACCGGATTCATCGTCGGCGCAACAAACTCCTTCACGAATGCCTTCTATGTCGCTGGCGTTATTTTGCTTATCGGAATAATATCCTTCGTGTTCGTGCTCGGAAAAATCGAGCCCATCCCCGACCCACAATCGCCACGCTGACGCAATAAGCGGCAGCGCGCCAGGCGCCCCCTCGGAATACATTCTGATGGGGTACCGCGCAGCGGCGAAACAGCCGCGCGCCTGCCCTTCCTTTCCCTATCGACCGAGACAAAAAAATGAAAAAAATCTTATCCGCGCTGTGCCTGCTGCCCCTGTGCAGCGGCGCCGCCATGGCGCAAAGCGCCCTGACCCTGTACGGCGTCCTCGACATGGGCGTTTCCGTCGACCGCGGCGGCCTGGCCGGCGCCTCAACCCGCCTCACCAGCGGCATGGCCACGCAGAGCCGCTGGGGCGTGCGCGGCAGCGAAGACCTGGGCGGCGGCCTGAGCGCCGTGTTCGCCATCGAAGGCGGCTTCAGCGCCGACAAGGGCACCTCGACACAGGGCAACACCCTGTTCGGCCGCACCACCATCGTCGGCCTGCGCGGCGACTTCGGCAGCGTCACGGCCGGCCTGCAGGACACGCCCTACTTCACCACCCTGAACTCGGTGGTCGACCCGCTGCGCAACGGCATCGCCCGCAGCAACAACCTGACCTCGGCCACCGGCGTGCGCGCCCGCAATTCCGTGCTCTACCGCAGCAAGCCCCTGAACGGCTTTTCCGGCGACCTGATGTACTCGGCCGGCGAAGTGGCCGGCGACAACGCGGCCGGCCGCGCCCTAGGCGGCTCCTTCGGCTACAGCGAGGGCCCGCTGACGGTGCGCCTGGCCTACCACAACCGCAACAACAACACCGAGCTGCTGAAGGGCACGGACAACGCCAAGAACATCCTGCTCGGCGGGAACTACGACTTCGGCCCGGCCAAGGTGTACGCCGGCTACGCCAGCGCGAAGGGCCTGAACAGCTCGCCGCTGAACAATCCCGCCGCCTCCTTCGGCGGCGCGGCGCCGACCGCCTCGACCGACAGCCGCGACCTGATGCTGGCCCTCACCGTGCCCTTCGGCGCCAGCACCCTGATCGCCACCTACGGGCGCAAGGACGACAAGACGGCGCTGGACCAGGACGCGCAACAGGTGGCGCTGGCGTATCTGTACGCGCTGTCGAAACGCACCGACGTCTACAGCTCCTACGCGCTGATCCGCAACCACAACGGCGCCGCCTACACCGAGGGCAACAGCGAGGAGCCCGGCACCGGCAACAAACAATTCACGCTCGGCCTGCGCCACCGCTTCTAGCCTGAATGTCGCATAAACCGTGCCTAGGCGCGGCCTGCCGATGCGGCGCATGCGCCGCATCGGTATAACGCGATCGCCCTGCCTTGCCCGGGGAGTGCGATCGCGGGCTGCTCGGCAGCGGAGCCGTCATTTTTCCGCCGAACGGCGAGCCGAACAGCGAATCGGGCCAGCGGATTCCGGGCACCCGGAACCATTCATCATGGCTCCGATCAAACTTTTCAATAATTAATCTAATAAATCGCTGGCGTAGGGCAGTCAGCGTCTATTGTGATGCCGCAAGCTTCTCCACAACTCACGATTGACATTCGCGACGACGGCAAACAGTTGGCCTTAAAAGGCACACTCGACATCCATACGCTCACTCAGGCCATGCAATCCCTCGGAGGGCGGCGCCGGGCAGAGCAGCAGGGCAGCCTTGAGCTCAGCGAGCTCAGTGTGCTGGACAGTTCCGGCGCACTGTTTCTGTGCCAATTGCGCAACAACGGACTCAACTTACTTGGCATCCGCAGCGAGCATCAAACTTTGCTCGATCTGATCTGCGGGCTTGAATTCAAGGCCCTGCCCAAACCGGTATCCACGCCCAGATGGCGCCAGCTCCTGATCGCGCTGGGCAAAGGGGCGGACGATGCCGGGCGCGACACGATCGACCTCATCACCTTTGTCGGACACGCATCGAACGCGGTGAGATATTCCCTGTGGCATCCGCGCGCGCTGCGCCTCGCGTCGATTTCGCGGCATGTCGCCGAAACGGGAATGAATGCGCTGCCGATCATCGCGATGATGGCGGTCATGATCAGCATCGTCATCGGCTATCAGAGCGTGGCGCAATTGCGTCCCTATGGCGGCGAGGACTTCACGGTCAACCTGGTCGCCGTGTCGATGTTACGGGAAATGGGCGTGCTGATCACCGCGATCATGGTGGCAGGACGTTCGGGCTCGGCTTTTGTCGCTGAAATCGGCTTGATGAAGGCGCGCGACGAAGTCGACGCCCTCAAAGTGATGGGCCTCGAACCCTTCGAACTGCTTGTCCTGCCGCGCCTGATTGCGCTCGTCGTCACCCTGCCGCTGTTGACCTTCTTTGCCGACATCATGGGCCTGCTCGGCGGCGCGATGATCTCGCACGCGCTGCTCTCGATCTCGCCGGCGCAATATGTGATTCGCGTGCATCAAGCCGTCACGGGAAGCGACCTGTTTGTCGGCCTCGTCAAGGCGCCGATTTTCGCCTTTTTCATCGCCGCCATCAGCTGCATGCATGGCTTGCGGGTCAAAGGGGCGGCCGACAGCGTCGGCCACGAAACCACGGGGGCCGTCGTCAAGGCGATTTTTCTCGTCATCGTGCTCGATGCCCTGTTCTCCATTCTGTTTGAGAGGCTCGGCCTATGAACGGACAAGCGCGACAAGAGAACGAGCCCATCCTGTCGGCGCGCGGGATCGTGAACCGGTTCGGCGCGCAGAAGGTGCACGACCAGATCGATCTCGACATCCAGGCGGGCGAAATCATCGGCCTGGCCGGCGGTTCCGGGGCGGGGAAATCGGTGCTGCTCAAGACGCTGGCGGGTCTCCACAAGCCGGACGGCGGCCAGGTCCTGCTCAACGGCGAACCGGTCGAATCGATTCCGGGCGCCAAAAAGGCCGCGCTCATCGGCGTCCTGTTCCAGCAAGGCGCGCTGTTTTCATCGCTCTCGGTGGCGGACAACATCTTGCTGCCGCTGCGCGAACGCACCGCGCTGCCCGACGCCGAGCAGGAACAGATTGCCGCCATGAAGCTCGCGCTGGCCGGCCTGCCCGCCGACAGCGCCCTCAAGTTTCCGGCGCAGCTCTCGGGCGGCATGGTCAAGCGCGTCGCGCTGGCCCGCGCGCTCGCGCTCGATCCGCGAATTCTGTTTCTCGATGAGCCGACCTCCGACCTCGACCCCATCAGCGCCAGCGGCATCGACGCCCTGATTCTGCAGTTGAATCGCAGCCTGGGATTGACGGTCGTCATCGTCACCCACGACCTCACCACCTTGTTTTCCATCTGCGGACGGATCGCGCTGCTGGTCGACCAGAAAATCATGATCGATACGCTCGATGCGCTCATGCAATCCGATCACCCCTGGGTCCGCGAGTTCCTGCATGGCCCGCGCGCCCAGGGCGCAATGACGGCAAGGACGAAAAATCATGGAAGCGGATAAACACTATTTCATCGAAGGCCTGTTCATCATCGTCCTTGGCGTCGCCGCGGCTTTTTTCGCGCTCTGGCTCATGCACAGCGAGCAGCGCGACGACGTGCTGTATCGCATCCATTTCACCGAATCGGTCAACGGCCTGGCGCTGGGCGACCCGGTGAAATTCCGCGGCGTCGACGTCGGCACCGTCAAGGCGATGGCGCTGGACCCGGCCGATCCGCGCCGCGTCCAGGTCGACGTCAGTTTGCGCAAGGACGCGCCGGTCAAGACCGACACGCGGGCCAGCCTCAAGCTGAAGGGCATCACGGGCGTCGTGCTGGTCGAGTTAATCGGCGGCACGCCGAGCGCAAAAAGTCTGCGGGAGGCCACCCCGGCGAATCAGATCCCGGAAATCGCGACGGAAAAAAGCAGCCTCAACGCTTTCCTCGATCAAATGCCGAAAGCGGTCCAGAAATTTCTGTCGATTGAAGACCAGGCCAGCAGGGCGCTCAACGATGTGGGCGAGCTGACGAACAAGCTGAAGGAAAACCCCTCCCTGCTGCTAATGCCGCTAAGTTAAGCTTTCTTGGTTAGCCGTTTCTCTGGATATCGTTGTGCCACCGCTTTAACGACCCGGTCGAATTTTCGTCCGGGTCGCTGCGCTTTCAGGTCGAGCACCAACCTCTCGCGCAGTCGCTTGAGC